>DATMXS010000153.1:0-7377 GCA_035561355.1 Bryobacteraceae bacterium
GCCAGCCGCTGGGCGGTGACGGGGAGGTTGTGCTCGCGCAGGTAGGCGCGGAACGCGTCGCTCACGGGGCCGCGGGGGCCGCGGGCGCGGGGATTCGCAGGAGGGCGCAGATCTCGGGCTGGTCGTAGCGACGCGGAGGCCCCACATCGCCGCAGCGCGGCTGCACGCCGCGGCTGACGCACTCCAGGGTGATGAGGGGGGCGCATTTCCCGGGTACTTCAGTCGGGAGCCCCGACCCTCGCCCTCCTCGGAGCAAGAGGTTGGACAATGATGCAGCTGACGATCGAAGTTGCTCAGCGAGGTCCGGCCGTCCGACACCGGCAACCACGGCGAGCCGGAGCGGACCGAGCGCCGAGGCACGGGTAGGCCGCGAAGATCGAGCGGTACTGTATCACCATTCATGTCCGCAACCTGACACACGCAGTTGCCTGCCAGCCGGGCTTCACGCCGCAGTGACCTCTGACATTGTCATCCGCCCCTCGGAGAAGGTTACCGGTAGGAGACAAACAACTTCGCTCCGCCAGATGACACTGGCTCTTCCCTTTCAGTTGTTACTCGCCTTCCAGCGAACCGTACGGAGCAACTGTTTGCTCTGAGCTATCCGGAATAGAGCGACGCGATACCCCGGTAGGACAGGGCTCGCGAACGACCGTACCTGATGCGGAACTTGCTCCCTGCTTCCCTCCCTTTCGCGCCAGCACGGAGAGCTTTATGATCGCACTTCCGAAGGATCGCTGTCCTCCGCTACAACTTTCACCAACTACGGCACATGGCTCACTCCGATAGCCACGTCGTGGCGGTTTCCTTCGCCGACCAAGGACTCGCCTTCGCGCGCAACCTCGCTCAGCTATTGAAAGGCAAGGGCTTCGTCGTTGTGAGCGATGATCCTCGCCTTTCAAGCGGTTCTGAAGCCTGGGGAACGCACGCCTTTGACCGTGTCGATCGCATGCTCGAAAGCGACGTTCTGTTCTGCATCATTCTACTCACCGCGGATTATCAGCGGCAGAAGTGGGCCGGCTACCGTCATTGTCGCCTGGTGGAAGCAACGATGGAGCGAAAGGGCTTCCTGCTCCCGGTCCGGATTGGCGGCACCTCGGTTCGTCTGCGCGGGATCGACCTACTTACCGATCTGGCCGTTGGCGAAAATGACGCGCAAGTCGTCGCGGACGACCTTATCTCAAAGTCGTCTCAACTGACCGCGCTCGCGCCGCCCCCTTTTGGCCGCCATGCTGATATCCAAACGATCCTCCACCTCCACAACCCGCGACTGCGGCTCGAACAAATTGAGGTTTATGAGGACCGAGCCGCCATGGTGGGGTTCGAGCTCTACGAAGCAAATGATCCCCTTACGGATCGGGCCACGTTCTTTCTACATCTGTATCGTGGCATAAACACGACGCATACGAGGGAGTACATCTTCCGCCGGTACCGTCAGCGCCTTGATACCGACCCCTTGGTGATTCTTCTGCCGAAGGAGCCACGTCAAACAAAGCTTGAGCGTCGCCTTGAGAATGTCCAAGAGGCGTTTTCCGCCAAAGCGGCGTATTACATCGATCAGTTCATCTGGGAGCAATGCACGTTCGAGGAGTTCAGGGAGCGGCAAGAGCCCTTTCCCATTCCTACGTTTATCGATCCGAACGTCAGAGACCCGGCCGGAACCACGGCCCTTGCGTCAATCCGTGACTGGGCGTCCCGCGACAACTCCCCAGTGCTCATCCTCCAGGGTTCGGGCGGGATCGGCAAGACTACCGTCGCGCAAACCTTTCACAATGAGCTTATCAAAGATGCGACTCGAAAGGTCGTCTTTATCGACGATAAGGTCATCCTCCGTTACATGCGGAAGCACCGCGATGTGCTGCCGGTGTTCGACGTGTATCACGCATATCGAGCATACGTCGCATCGAAAGAGACCGACGGCACTCCTCGCGAGCAACTCGGACGGGACCTATTTCAAGCGCATTTCGAGAACGGTAATATCACCGTAATACTGGACGGCTTGGACGAAGTAGCATCGGACATGGGCGCAGAGTTTGACCTGACAGCCTTCCTCGAATCCATCTACCACAATCTAGACCGGGGAGGGTACGGAAAGGTCCTGATCACTTGTCGGACGAGCTTACTCCACGAAACCGAGATCGATCCGAATATCTATCAGCTCGAACTGCTTCCCTTCGATACGGTTCTCGCGACGCACTATTTTGAGAGCCGCTTCGTCGCTCTGCCTAAGACGGTCGACCGCGCCCTTCGCACGGCTCGCCGTCTCATGTTTACGACGCGCGCACGAGACGAGTTTATCCCGTTTGTCCTTGACGTTGTCTTCGCGATTGTTCACGCGCAGGTAGAGGACGACGATCCGTTCGAAATTCCCCTGTTCGACTCAGCTATTCTCCTATCCTCTGTCGACACCGACTACGTGGTTGGGAAAGTCTGCCAGCGGGAAAGAAAGAAGTACGAGAAAGGATTGACTGTCGACGAGCAAGTCCAATTCTTCGTCCACCTTGCGATCCACGGATCGGTCGTACGAGTAACAGACGTCGGCAAGATGCTCGCGGAAGCCCTTGAGCGCCGCATCGACCGATCGCAAGAGCAGGCGATACAATCGCATCCTCTCCTCCGCGTCGATCGCGACATGGTGTCGTTTAAATACGACCTTTTGGAGCCCTACTTTCAGGCGCTATGCGTCAGCGAACTGATTCGTGGTCGCGCTGAGATCGATCGCTATCGGGTCGACACACTCTCCTCAAGGGCCGAGCTTGATCCGACGTTCGCAACGGACTGTGTGATGCGGCTCTCCGACGCGAGGGAAGACCTGTCGCTTCGGCTCGTCAGTCTTATCGAGCAAGTGAACGAACTGAAGGAGTTGAGGGAGCCGCAACGCCGCCGAATCGTATCGGCACTATTCCAACTCGGCTTGTACAGACAGAGAGGAACGCTAACTCGCGAGGCGGCCACCGACCTCCTGAAAGATCTGTTTATGCAAAAGGGCGCCATCAGAGGGCTGTCGCTCGCCAACCCAAAGGACCGCTTCATTTTCAACTTCTCGGGGCTGAAATTTGAGAACTGTGTCTTTCTGGGATATGACGCGTTCTGGGAATGCACCTTCGACAAGGAAACCTTCTTCGCTCGCTGCGTCCTGAGCGACTTGCATCTCCGAGGCCGCGTTCGAACTCTTGCCACACGTGAGAATTTTGATCTCCACACGTGCGAATGCGATCCCAGTGTGCAGCGAGTCCTCGTGCGCGCAGCAGAACGGAGCGAAACAGAACAATCCGACTACGCGTCGGATCTTGACCGCTTTCTAGAAATGTTCAATCAGCGCGGGCATATGAAGCCCATGAAGGAAGCGGTTCTCAAGGCAAAGTATCGGGGCAAGACCAGCTATCAGACCCTTGTGGCGCAGCTCAAAGAGCAGGGTCTGATCGAGACGCACGTCAGCTACAAGTCAAAGGGTATTGGGCCAGAACTGGCGATCGTGAAGGCGTTCGAAAACGACGCCGTCAAGTTTTGCACCGAAGGGGCCATTTCCTCCAAGATCAAGGCTGTCATTAGAGCTGGCCGCGCCTAGTGTCCTGAGTTAGAAGTTCGTGGACTGTTTCTTGCTCTAGTCGGGGGGCACCCTTGACGCGAGATTGCGCCATGCCGCGTGGCCCCATGTTGCAGCCGCTGGTGCTGTCGGACCAGGAGATCGCGCAGTTGACGGCGTGGAGCCGTCGGCCGAAGACGGCCCGCGCCTTGGCCGAGCGCGCCGCGATTATCCTGGCCAGCGCCAGCGGGGCGCCCACGACGGCCGTGGCGGCGGCGGTCGGCGTCACTCGGCAAACCGTCGGGAAGTGGCGCGCGCGGTTTCTGTCGCGGCGCCTCGATGGGCTGGTCGATGCGCCGCGGCCCGGGGCGCCGCGGACGATCCAGGATGGCGATGTCGAACGCGTGATCCGGAAGACGCTCGAGGAGCGGCCACGCGACGCCACGCACTGGAGCACGCGGGCGATGGCCCAGGCCGCCGGGGTGAGTCAGACGGCGGTCGTGCGCATCTGGCACGCCTACGGCCTGCAGCCCCATCGCGAGGAGACGTTCAAGCTCTCGACCGACCCGCTGTTCATCGACAAGGTGCGCGACGTGGTCGGGTTGTATCTGCAGCCTCCCGAGCGCGCCTTGGTCCTCTGCGTGGACGAGAAGACCCAGGTGCAGGCGCTGGACCGGACGGCGCCGCTGCTGCCGCTGCGCCCCGGGCAGCCGGAGCGCCGCACGCATGATTACGTGCGGCATGGGACGACGTCCTTGTTTGCGGCACTCGATGTCGCCACGGGGAAGGTGATCACGCGGTGCCACCCCCGGCACCGCGCGGTGGAGTTCCGCACGTTTCTCGCAGCCATCGATGCGCAGGTCCCGGGCGACCTCGAGGTGCATCTCATTCTCGACAACCTGAGTACGCACAAAGCCCCCACGGTCAAGCGCTGGTTGGCGCAGCACCCACGCTACCACCTGCACTTCACCCCGACCTCCTCGTCCTGGCTGAATCAGGTGGAAACGTGGTTCTCGATCCTGACCCGCCGCCAGCTGCGCCGCGGCGTGCACCGCAGTGTGCAGGAACTCGAAGCGGCGCTGCTCGCCTATGCGGCCCGGAGCAACGAAACCGCGCAACCCTTTCGCTGGACGAAGAGCGCCGACGAGATCCTCCAAAGCATCAAGCGGTTCTGTCTGCACACTTCTAACTCACGACACTAGAATGGATCGATCTTATGACGTCGCCTTGAGTTTCGCGGGAGACGCTCGGGACCTGGCCAGGTCTGTCGCACGCCTGTTACCGTCGACTTTGGCTGTATTCTTTGATGAGCGTGAACGTGGTGCGATGTGGGGCTTGCCTCTTATCGAGATCCTTCCTCAACAGTATGCCCTAGCCAAGTGCTGCGTCCTGCTTTTGAGCAACCGATACTTCGATCGACTCTGGCCAACCGTGGAACGAAGGGAAATTTTAGCCTCCCTTCGCGATGATCCCACTCGCAAAGTCCTCGCTGTTAGGCTGCGCCGATGCACGGTCGATGTCGAGCCAGGCGAGCTGCCCCTTCAGCAATTGCACGTGGATGACGAAGACGAAGCCAGAGGTATCGTGTCGCTCATTCTTTACACAATCGGCACCTCTTCTGCATAGACTCTGACCATCCATCGACTCGTCACCCGGGGAGCTCGATAGGCCGGTCCAGGATCGTCTCCTGCCACGTTCCCAACTGGGTGTTCTGCAAAATGCACAGGTCAGTGAACAGGGCGATACAATTTGCTAGACTCGGCAGTCTACCGCCAAGCGCGTGGTGCTGTCGTAACAGGAGCGATGCGGCGGCCGCCGAATTCTTGGCGAGACTCTCGGGGGCCGTGTGGTCAACCAGCGCAGTAAGTGCACCCACGACGACCGGACCGACGATGGAAAACATGAGTGTCACCGCTGGGACTTGCGAAAACATCTCGGGATGAAACAATAGGTGAACCGTCGTGATGAGCAACGAAGCAGCGAAGACATTCTCGCGAATCAGCCGGAGGCGAACGGCGCGCAACCGGCCTGCATCTGCAACCGATCGGTGGTAAGCCAGCTGCACGTGTAGGTGAGCTCGGACTGCCGCGATGAACGTGTCGATCTCAATCGGCCCCAACACCTTCGGGAGGTGAGCCTGCTGTGCTATTCTGCGGGCCAGTTCCCGCGCACTTCCGTCGGACTCGCTCGCAGCCGGAGGCACAATACCGAGTCGCGCGCCTAGCAGGGCCAAGCGAAGCTCTTCCGCCAAGACGCGATACCGCATCCACTTGTTCGTCACTCCAGAGCGCGGAGCGCGGTGCACCAGAAGGCCGATCGCGCCTAGCGCAATTAGCTCGATCCACCCTGCCCAAGGGAGTTCGAGCGACGAAATCGCCGCAACCGCGGCCAGAGCCGACAGCGCATAGATTGCTCGTATGATCAAGCGATGTCGGCCCCCCAGCTGTTCGGCGCGACGGTCTGCGCACCGATACGCTTCCTCTGGGGTCAGCCCGCCCCACTCGCAGCACTCCTCCGGTAGGTCGACGGGGCTCCCAACCGGGTTTAGCCATCTTGCGGCTGATGGGTCCGAAGAAGGAATCCAGAAAATCGGAAGTCCTCGCCTGAGTGCCATCGCCACCGCCGCTGCAGTTCCGCCCTCAGAGGTGCTTTCCTCGCCGTCCCAAACAGCAATTAGAACATCGCATCGTTGAAGCATCCAGCTGTTCGCCACCGCATATGCGTCCTGGTCAGTCTCAGAATTGGGGTCTTCAATGCGAACGATATGAATGCCTCGCAGTAGTTTTTTTTCGATCGTCTCCGCCTTGCGATACCGTCGGAGTTTGACGGGGATAACTGCAACAACCGGAATGTGTGCGTCTCGGGCAATCCGAGCGACGAGTTGATCGACTCCCTTTGCATAGCAGGAAAAGAGTCTGATCGCGCATATAGAACCTTGTCCGCTTGACGGATCGGATATCGCCTCAAATGCCGAGCGACACTGGTCCGCGATCTGACTCGCGAGGTGATCTGCGACGTCGCGGTGGCCCGTCACTGCCACTTGGATCTGACGAGACGACTCTCCCGACTGACGCAGATTCTCGCCTATGTCGGACATTGGGCTATTGGGAAAGAGAAAAGGCTCTCCGGTTGCCGCGCGACCCAGGATCTCCACTCGAGGTGTTTCGTTGCACCCTCATCCTGGTCCCACTGGCTCGGCCGATACTGCGGCACGCGCCGGTACTTGGGACCTGCCTCATGAGCCGAGACGTCGGCACGATAGTCGGGACGCAACGTGTGCAGGGCGGCCGCGAACCACTGCCAACGCGCGAGAATTCCGTCTCCGCTCCTTACAACCAATCACCCTATTACTAGATCAGTCTGCCGGATCATTTTGGGATCTATCTGCTGAGGCCGCAAGAGCGCCCCTGAGATCGCCTTGGGGAAGAGTTGATGCTTCGAACGGCCGGTGCGGTTTCTGGAAGGCTCTCTCAAGTGCCAGAGAGTCACTTGAGACAGAGGGAGGTGTTGGCCGCTCGATGCCGACGCACTCCGAAGGCGGTATCCACGGAACCGAACCGATGGGCATCAGCGGACAAATCGGGCCGCCGGCCAAGAGTTCTAGCCCCCTACCTTGATCGCCCGTTCTGGCAGTCATGGCACAACCCATAGATCACCAGCCGGTGCCCCTGGCGGGTGTACCCCTCCGCCTCGGCCATGAGGGTGGTCATGCGCTCGAGGCGCTCGTCGCGGAACTCCCGGACGGCGCCGCAGGTGGAGCAGATCAGGTGCTCGTGGTGGGGGATGTCGCGGGCGGGCTCGAAGCGCTTGAAGCCTTCGGCGAAGTCGCGCTCGACGACGAGGCCACTCCGAAC
>DATMXS010000154.1:0-6539 GCA_035561355.1 Bryobacteraceae bacterium
ACCACCTAGATCTCGACTCCCTTGAGCGGGATCCGGTCGCCCGGCTTCACGATGATGCGCTTGCCCTTGGCGCGGGCCTTCTCATAAGAGGCGGAAAGTTCCGTCGCCTGCCGCCCGGTCTCGGTATTCTCGCCGTGGTCCACAAAGTTCTTGATCGGAAACTTCGCCGCAAGAGCCTCCACCCCTCCCACATGGTCCAGGTGATAGTGCGTTACCAGGAGGTAGTCGATCTGCTTGACTCCGGCCTTCCTGGCCGTGGCCACAATGCGGTCCGCGTCCCTGCCGTTGTTGCCGGGCCAGCCCGCATCGACCAGCATCGACTGCCCGGACGGGCTGACGATCAGGGTCGCCTGGCCGCCCTCGACGTCGATGAAGTAGATTTTAAGGTCCTTCGCCCGAGCCGGGAGCAGAGAGCAGAATGCCAGAATTGCGATTGTTACGAAGCTCCGCATGGCCAGAATCGTAGCAAACGGAACACCGGACGTGGGAATGGCGTAAGAATATATGGAGGCAAAAGCGATGCCCTTCTGTACACAGTGCGGAGCCGAGGTCCAGGACATCGACCAGTTTTGTTCCAAGTGCGGCGCCCGCCAGGCCGGCAGCCGCCCTATGCCTCCACCGGGTCACGCGGGCAGCCGGCCCGACCCCTTCGCGGGCATGAGCGAACGGAAAGCCTCTGTTCTCTGCTACATACCATTCGTAGGCTGGCTGGCGGCAATCGTCGTCCTCGCCTCCAACCGGTTCCGGCATGAACGTACGGTTCGTTTCCACGCCTTCCAGGGACTCTACCTGTTCGTCGGATGGCTGCTCATTGAATGGGTGTTGGGCTGGATGTTCTTCGGCCCCTTCCATCGCGTGCCCGTCGTCCCGATGATGAAACTGGGCATGGTGGCCCTCTGGGTCTTCATGCTCATCAAGACCAGCCAGGATCAGTTCTTCTCGCTCCCCATCATCGGCGACCTCGCCGAACGGTCGCTTCAGTAAGGCGGACGCCCCCGTCCGCGAACCGGACCCTGCCCGGTTCAGGCGGGCGACCAGCCCGTCCGTTCGCTCATGAGCATCGTCCCCCTGTGGTATATTTATTCATTCGGGTGAATAAATAGACAATGAAGCAGCAGGTCGGCATCGTTGGTTTCCGCGGCTACAGCGGAGCGGAACTGGTTCGCATTCTGGACCGCCATGCCCAAGTCGAGCCCGTACTGATCGAGCACCGTTCGGATGCCGCCGAATCGCACGCGCCCGGACGGCGGCACGAACGAATTGCCTGCACGCCCGCGGCTGTGCGGTCCGCCGCCGTCACGACAGTTTTTCTCGCGACGCCGGCTGACGTTTCGATGGACCTCGTGCCCTGGCTGCTGGAAGCCGGAGCAAGAGTCATCGATCTCAGCGGCGCGTTCCGTCTCCGCACGCCTGAGCGCTACCTGCATTGGTACAAGGAGGCGCACACCCAGCCTGCACTGCTCACAGAAGCCGTTTACGGGCTGCCCGAATTCAACCGCGAGTGTGTTCGTGGCGCGCGGCTCGTGTCCAATCCCGGGTGTTACCCGACGGCCGCGAGCCTCGCCATTGCTCCGCTCCTCCAGGCGGGCGTCATCGATCGAACTGCCGGCATCATCTGCGACGCGAAGAGCGGCGTGAGCGGCGCTGGCCGCAAGCCGAGCCTCAAGACGCATTTCTGCGAAGTCACCGGGAACTTCTCGGCGTACTCGATTTTGGAGCATCGCCATGTCCCCGAGGTCCTACTGAACTGCGGCCTCGAAGAGTCCGAGTTCAGCTTCACCGCTCAGCTGCTGCCGCTCGAACGCGGCATTCTCGAAACTGTTTACTTCCGGACCAACCTCGCGAGCGTAAGTGAGCTTCACGAGATCTACGCGCAGCGCTACGCGAACGAGCCTTTCATTCGCCTGTGGACTCCGCCGCACGTCCCGGACCTTCACGCAGTCGCCCGCACGAACTTCTGCGACATCGGAGTGAGGCTGGATGCTGCGACCGGCCGTGCCGTAGTCGTGGCCGCGATTGACAACCTTGTGAAGGGTGCGGCGGGCCAGGCTGTGCAGAACATGAATCTCTGCCTCGGGTTCGAAGAGACGGAAGGACTGCTGTGAAGGCGCTCGTAAAGATCGGCGGCACTTTGATCGATTCGCCGGAGTTGCGGAGCCGGCTTGCGGCCGAACTCGCGCAAGCGGCCGGCGATGGCGTGCAACTGACCGTGGTCCACGGCGGCGGCAAGCAGATGACCCGCTTCCTCGCCGAGCGCGGCGTTGAGAGCCGCTTCGTTAACGGCCTTCGCGTCACCACGCCTGAGACGATGGACGCCGTCCTCAAAGTCCTCGCCGGCAGCGTCAATCAAGAACTCGTTTCGGCGTTCATCGCGGCGGGCGCGCGCGCTGTGGGACTGAGCGGTATCGATGCCTGCCTGGTGGAAGCCGAGCCCATGAGTCCCGAACTCGGCGCGGTCGGCCGGCCTGTGCGCGCGAACGCGGCCCTGCTCGACTTGCTGACCGCGGCCGGGTACGTCCCGGTGGTCGCGTGCGTCGCCGGCGACCGCTGCGGCCGCATGTACAACGTCAACGCCGATCAGATGGCAGCGGCCTGTGCATCCGCCTTCGCAGCGGACCGCGTCGTGTTTCTTACGGATGTAGGCGGAGTTCTTAAGGACGGCGGAGTCGTACCCGAACTGACGGCTGCGGAGTGCGCCACCCTCATCCGCGACGGCATCGCCACCGGCGGTATGCACGCGAAGCTCTCGGCCGCCGTAGATGCCATTCGAAATGGCGTGCGTGAAGTCGTAATTGCGCCCGGCGCCGCGCCCGGAATTGTAATGCGCGCGCTTGCCGGGGAGGCCTGCGGGACGCGCCTGATCGCGGGAGGAGCAGGCGATGCCGGAGAGTAGTAGGAGTACCATGACCGCAGCCCCCCACTTTGAAGAGGTGCCGCTCGAGGTCCGCAAGGCGTCTCTCAACGATTTACCGGAGCTACTGCGTGTCATCAACGCCTACGCAGCCAAGGGCATCATGCTGCCGCGGACCGAGTTTGAGATGGCGGAGAATATCCGCGATTTTACAGTTGTGTATGCCGGCGGCCGGCTCGCGGGATGTGGCGCACTGCACCTGTACACGCCGCAGATCGCCGAGGTCCGTTCCCTGGCCGTACAGCCTGAGTCGAAAGGCTGCGGCGCCGGGCGTAAGGTAGTACAAGCACTAGAGTTGGAGGCAAGGGCCTTCGGCTTGGCCGGCGTGTTCGCGTTCACTTACATTCCCCGCTTTTTTGAAAAGCTCGGTTTCCGTGAAATTGATCGCGGTGAGCTTCCGCTGAAGGCCTGGAAGGACTGCCTCCGGTGCCCGAAATTCTCCTGCTGCGACGAGATCGCAGTCATTAAGTACTTTGACCCCTCTAGTAAGGGGGTGGAGTATACCCTCAAACGCGCGCATGCGGATACCGCTCCCGCCCCCGATCCGACCCTGATTCCGGTGCCCCAGGTCCGAAATCGGCGCTGAATCCCAACGGTTTGTGTCACGCTTCCGACGCGCGCAGGGCCACGCGGATGCCCGCAAAATACCCCATTAGAAATTAGGGGAAATTCGACTGAAATTCCCGTTTCTCTTTGTATAATTTGAACTTCTGGTGCATGAAGCATAGAGGTTAGCCGTTACAAATGAAAGCACAGACTGTTCATGTCAAAGAGTCGACCGGAAGAATCCTTTGCTGTACGATTTTTCGGCCGGGTGGAAAGAAGTTGCTCGCTAAAGGGCACGTCTTGAGCGAGGAGGATGTAAGGCTTCTTGAAACCGAGGGCATGGACCAGGTCTGGGTTACCGAGCTTGAAGAAGGCGAGATAGGCGAGGACGCCGCTGTGATGACCGTGGCCCAGGAGATGGGCTGCGGGTCTTTGGAGATCCGCCTCGCGGCGGGCGGTCGCGCCAACCTTGTCGCCACCGAGAACTGCTGCGTACTGGTCGATGACGAGTTACTCAAACAGATCAACTGCACCGCCAGCATTGTCATCGCTACGCTTCCGAATTTCGGTTTTGCAGCCGTCGGGCAGCGCATCGCGACTGTGAAGAGTGCGCCCTTCGCGGTGGCCAACGCACAACTGGAAGCCGTGCGATCGATTCTCCGCGAGCGCGGACCGATCCTTCAGGCCCGGCCTATCCGTCAGCCGTCGATCGCTGTTCTCTACACGGATCCCCTCAACGGCGAGCGGGCCCGTCAGTTATTCGAAAACATCATGCGGCAGCGGCTGGAGCGCTTCGGCGTCGCGGCCAATTTCGCGTTGGCGGTGTTAGAAGACGAGGCGCAAGTGTGCCGCGCGCTGCAACACCTGCTGCGCACGAAACCGACAGTGTTACTCGTCGCGTCCACCACCGCGCCGGCCGGTCCGGAAGATGTCATCGGGCGTGCGATCGCGCAGATCGGGTCCCAGATGGAACGATTCCTGGCTCCCGTGGAACCGGGCAACCTGCTGCTGCTGGCCTATAAGGACGAAACGCCGATCGTCTCCGCGCCTGGCTGCTTCCGCTCCTCCAAGCCGAACGTGGTGGACCTGATTCTGCCGCCGATGCTGGCTCGTTACCGGGTGTCCGGTTGGGAAGTGGCATGCCTCGGGCACGGCGGCCTTCTGGCCTAACGAACTGCTCCAAAAGCCTCCGGCCGCGATATATTGCCGTTTTGGCGCCTCTAGAGCCGGGCGCTCAGCCAGTGCCCGGCTCTGTCCATCTTCGAAGAGGAACCAGCAGTTAGCGCGAGCGGAATTGCCGTTCCATGCGGCCTGCCCAGCGCAGGAACCGGAGCAGTTCCCGGCGGTGCTCCCACGAGAATCGCCAGAACTGCGCGAACCCGATGGTCTCCGCCGGCACGCCCCAGTAAGTCTCCATTCGCCAGCGCAGGTAGGGACTTCGCCAGGGCGTGAGGCGATGGCCGCGCGTTGCGCGCCAGAGAAAGCGAATCATCAGAGCGTGCGCGTCACCTTGCTGAGTGTGCGGGGTTGATCGGGGTCGAGACCCTTCACTTCAGCCAGGCTCGCAGCAAACAACTGCGCCGGAATGATGTACGGAATCGGCGTGAAGAGTTCCGCAGGGGAGGCCCCGCGCACGGCCAGTTTCACCGGCACGACGAAGGCTCTGCCTGCCACCGCGGCTTCACGGTTCGATTCATCGGTGATGAGAAGCGTTTCGGCCTTGAGGGCCTGGACTTTCGTCAGCATCTCCTGCTGTCCGGGCCATGTGACGCCGGCCGCCGCGAACAGGAACACCGGGAACCCGCGCTCAACCATGGCGATGGGCCCGTGCTGGAAGTCCGCCGAGGAGAATCGCTCGGCGACCACGTAGCAGGTCTCCATCATTTTCAAGCCGAACTCCATGGCATTCGAGTAATTGAGTCCGCGCCCGACCACAACGGCGTGATCCATGAAGCGGTAACGCTCGGCAACGATGCGGATCGCCGGCTCCAGTTCAAGCGCGGCCGCGGTCCACTCAGGAATCCTGCGTAAGTCCTCCAAGCGGATTTTCGCGCCCAGGCCGTAGGCCAGCAGGTACATCATCATGAGCTGGCCCGTGTATGTTTTTGTGGCGGCGACGCTCTTTTCGCGCCCCGCCCGGACCAGGAACGGAAACTCCGCCAGCTTCGCGAGCGTGCTTCCGGACTCGTTCGTGATGCCTGCCGTCATTGCGCCCTGCGCGCGCGCCTTCTCGAGTACCAGGTTCGTATCCGTTGACTCGCCGGATTGCGAGATCGCCACAACCAGCGTGTCTCGTAAATCGAGGTCGGCGCCGTATAGCGTAAAGATGGACGGCGCCGCGAGCGAAACCGGAATCCCGGTGGTAATCTCGAGCAGGTACCGGCCGAACAGGGCCGCATTATCCGATGTTCCTCGCGCAGCGAGCACCACCATCCGGGGCCGCCGCTGTTCGATTGCCGAACGGAACCGCTCGATCCGCCGTAACTCCGAGACGAGCGTCCGCTCCAGCGCAGCAGGCTGCTGCCGGATTTCTTCAAGCATTTTTGACATTTCGTATCGAGGATAGCGCGAGGCGGGATCAGTTTGATATAGGCCGCGCGTTAGTCGCGTCTAGGTCTATCCGGCGGCCGGCAGTAGCACCGTGAACGTGCTGCCGCGTCCCGGCTCGCTTTTCACATTGATCGCACCGCGGTGCGCGCGGAGAATGCCGTGTACCGCCGCCAAGCCAAGGCCGCGGCCCAGGAACTTCGTGCTGAAGAAAGGATCGAAGATCCGCGACTTCGTCACCTCATCCATGCCGCAGCCGTCATCCCGAACTTCCAAACGCACGTACCGCCCCGGCAGCAGCGGGCTGCCGTCGTATCCCATCGGCCGGTCTCCGGCGCCGAGTTCGGACACCCGCGTGGACACCCGCACTACCCCCTGCCTGGTCTCTCCAATCGATTCCGCTGCGTTGATAATGAGGTTCATCACCACCTGATTCATCTGTCCAGGGTCGCCCTGAACCGCCGGCAGCGGCCGCACTAAGTCCAGTTCCACCTGCACGTTTTTAGGAATGGACCGCCGCACCAGGCCCGCAATC
>DATMXS010000155.1:0-4283 GCA_035561355.1 Bryobacteraceae bacterium
CAGGCCGTCAATGCCAACGGCCGAAGCGGCGCGGGCGAGCGGTTCGATGTACTGTGATTGGCCGCCGGAAGCCGTGCCCAGTCCCCCCGGCAGCTGCACGCTGTGGGTCGCGTCGAATATGACCGGCCAGCCCGTCTCCCGCATGATAGCCAGGCCCCGCATATCAACCGTCAAATTGTTGTACCCGAACGAGGAGCCACGCTCCGTGAGCAGAATCTTGGCGTTGCCGGTGGAGGCGGCTTTTTCGGCAGCGAGGCGAATGTCATGAGGAGCGACGAACTGGCCTTTCTTGATGTTGACGATGCGGCCCGTTCTTGCTGCTTCAAGAAGGAGGTCCGTCTGGCGGCAGAGGAAGGCGGGAATCTGGAGGATGTCGGCTACCTCAGCAGTGGGCCCGGCCTGCGAAGGATCGTGGATATCGGTCACGATCGCGTGCCCTGCCGCTTTGACTCCCGCAAGGATGCGGAGACCTTCTTTCAGCCCAGGACCGCGATAGGCGTTGACGCTCGACCGGTTGGCCTTGTCGAACGATGCTTTGAATACGAACGGCCCCGCAATCCGGCCGATGGCCTCCGCCATGCGATGGACGTGCTCTTCGCTTTCGATTACACAAGGACCGGCAATGAGGGCGATAGGCGCGCCGCCTCCGAACCGGATCGAGTGGCCTCGCGGCGTAGTGAGTTCAATGGTCATGGCTTGGTGTTCCAATCGGCGCGGTAGACTGTCTGAACGCGCTGGGTGGGCGCAGCTATCGGCGCTGGTGTCGGACTCGGGGGGCCGGGCCAGCGGTTTCAGCATGACCCAGTCTATCCGATGACGGGATTGTGTCCGCCCGCGCACGCTCCCGTAACGGCTTATGCGGAGCCCTGCTGCTTCGCGAGGTTGGCGTGTGGGTCGCCCTGCGGCGTGAACCTCTTCACGATGGTGACGCCTGCGAAGATCACGAGCATCGCGACGGCTTCAAGGGCGCCGAACGGTTCCCGGTAAAAGAGCCAGCCGAGGGCGACTGCAACGATAGGATTCACGTACGGATAAATTGAGACGATCGCGACGGGCAGGCGCATCAGGGCATAGATATATGCGCTATAACCCACGATGGACCCAAATACGATGAGGTACACGAGGACTGCGACTCCGCGGAGACTCCATTGGACGGGATGCTCGGGGATGACGGCCGTAACCATCATGAAGGCAAGGCCGGCCGCAAGTTGCTGGATGGCGCCGGTCACCACGGGATGCGCCTTCGCCTGCTGCCGGCGCTGGTAGATGGCGGCGTAGGCCCAGCAGGCATTACCGAATTGAAGAAGCAGAAAGCCGTATATAGCGGCCGAGCCGGCGCCGGCCGACGTGATTCCGGGAGAGAACAGCAGCGCCGCGCCGCTGAGGCCGACAAGCATGCCGATAATCGTGGGCCGGTGGAGGCGCTCTCCGCCGGGCATGACGGCTTCGATGCCGACCATCCAGAATGGCGAGGTCGTGATGAGCAGTGCGGCCAGGCCGCTCGGGATCGACAACTCGGCGAATGTGAGACAGCCGTTGCCGCCGCCCAGGCCGACGATTCCGGTGAAAACTGAAACCCACAATTCCCGGCCGCGCGGAATGTGCGCGCCGCCGATCCAGGCAGCCACCAGGAGGATAGACCCGGAGGCCAGGAACCGCACCCCCACCAGCAGGATCGGCGGGAACGTCTCCAGGGCCATGCGGATTCCAAGATAGGTGGTTCCCCAGAAAATGCAGACGGCGAGCAGCGCGGAATAGGCTTTGAATTGGGGGTGATGCAGCAGATTTCCAGAGTACCACCCGGGCCGCCTTCGGCCTAGAATGAAGCGTGATTCTGACGTTGACGATCAACCCGGCGATAGACCGGAATGTGACGGCCGACCGTCTGGTATTCGAGGACCGCGGCTACATCCTTTCCACTTCCAGGAGCGCCGGCGGGCGCGGGATCAACGCCTCCTGCGTCATCCACTCCTTCGGCGGCGACACCCGGGCCATCACACCCGCGGGCGGCCGTGCCGGCCTGCAACTCCGGGAATTCCTCTCCGGGTGCGGGTATCCAGTCGAATTTGTCGAAATTGAGAATGAGATTCGGGAAAACCTGACAATTACCGACCGCCAGGGGCTCACGGTCAAGCTGAATCACCCGGGGCCGGCCATCTCCAGGCCTGAATTGGCCCGGGTCGAAGAAGTAGTGCGCAGGAACCTTGCAGATGCGCACTGGCTCATGTTGTGCGGCAGTCTCCCACCGGGCGTGCCTGCGTGCTTTTATTCCGACATCGTCCGGATGGCGTGCGGGCATGGCGTGAAGGTGCTGCTCGATACTGACGGCGATGCGCTGCTCGAAGGCGTGGAGGCCGGACCTACCGTTGTCGCGCCGAACCAGCAGGAGGCGGAGCGTCTGCTGAACACCGCCCTGCTCACGCGCAGCCAGTTTCTGGAGGCGGCGGCGCGGATACGGAAAATGGGCGCGGACAGTGTGATCCTTTCCCTGGGCGCCCGGGGGGCGATCGGAGCGTGCGACGCAGGACTCATCGAGGTTATCCCGCCGCGCGTGGAATCAGTTTGCCCGATTGGCGCCGGCGATGCGCTGGCAGCGGCGTTCGTGTGGGCGATGGAGCGCAAGCCCGATTTCGCTGAGGCGCTGCGGTGGGGTGTCGCCGCGGGCACGGCTTCGGCGCGGATGCCGGGAGTCACCTTCGCCGGCTTCGAAGATACAAAGGAGATCTTCTCGCGCGTCGAAGTACGTCAAGCCGTTTAACCGGCGCCGATTAAGGGCATTGCGGTCAGGGCAGCACGAGAGAAGAGCCCGGCTGTGCCTCTGTAGGCCCTTCCGCTTGACCTGCAGGGCCTTGTGAGCGAAGGAAATCGAGGAAAGCGCGGCCGCGCTTCCTCCCGTTGTTGAACTGGAATTCCATGCGCTGGACAAAGACCAGCACGCCCAGTATATCCGCGTCCCGCACGGTGGTCATACCGGACTGCTGCTGGGTCGCCTGGCGGAATTCGCCGATGCGGCGCTGAACATGGTCGTAGATGCCGGCCGCCATCATGTTCGAAGGTTTGCTGTCGTAATAGAGACCGCTCTGCAGTGTGCGGTAAGTGCGGACGAGTCCGTCAAGCGCCTCGCGCACGTCGAAATCGATAATGCCGGGCGCAGAGAATGCCGTGTCGAGAACCGATTCGATCACGGACACCGTAAGGAAGCGGTTTGTGTACAGGAACTCGTCGGTGACGCGGATATCAGAGTTGGGCACATCGGCGCCGGCAAGCGGATTCGGTCGTTCGTGCGTGCGCGCCTCGCGCAAATACTCGCACTCGAGCGGGCAGTTGACCGTGTTCTCTCGCTCAGCGCCACAGCACAGGGAGCAAATGTCACCGCCAACGCCTGGGCAGAACCGCCGGGGCTTTCGAACCGCACAGAGCTTGCACGCCATACTCACACCAGTGTACGGCGGACTGCGCGCCTGGCGGGCGCTCGAATGGTACGACAATGCCGGTTCCGCGCCAATGCGGTGAAATGGGAAGCAGATGGCTTTGAGCGACCTGTTTCTGAAGATTGAAATCGAACATGAGGACGACGAAAACCCGGAGCGCCTTGCCGAGGAGATCTGCCGCGCGATCCAGAGAAAGATCTACGGAGTACGCTCGGCGGAGCTTTCTAGTTTTGTGACCCACCGCGAAATTGAGTGATCCTTGCCGCAGCCGCGCGCCGGAAAGCCCCTCATTTGCGGCTCTGAACAATGAAGAAAAAATTATTAAAAATCTGATCAATTCGAGAGTAATTCTGGAATATCCGCATCGTTGGTTTGGTATATTTCCTACGTGGTAAGCCCGTGAGGATACCGCTCGCCGTGGCGTTATTGTCTCGACTCCTCAGTGTGGATTCAGGGTGATGCAAAGCAGAACATTGTTCGGCTGCTGGTCCCTACTGGCGCTCCCCGCCGGGTCGCGCGGAGCGACTCCCCTGCTATCGCCGCCCGACGTGCCCCACGCCGGTTCGCACATTGCCCCGCCCAGAGACAAGGCAAGTACGCCGTTCCAGCAGCGCCGGTATCGCGACACTGTTGGAGTTCATGGAGAGGCATTCGCGCTCGCTTTACCGACGCGTTCAAGCCTGCAGGCCGGTCGCTTCTTATCCGATCTGGCCGGGTGCGCCTTTGAATTGTTCGATTGTCGAGAGGCGGTACGGCACGATATCAAAGAGCCCGACGTGGCAATCGGGGCAGGGGACATCGAAGCTGCCGCCACGGTCTCTTTGAGGATTGCCTTGCTGCACCGTCCGGAAC
>DATMXS010000156.1:0-4642 GCA_035561355.1 Bryobacteraceae bacterium
CGGCGTGCGGGGCGATGAGCGCGAGCAACCCTTTACGCGGCGGCACGGTTCCGAAGCGCTGTTCGGCGAGGGAGAAGGAGCGGTCGAGCACCTGGTTAAGCGCCGCGGGTTCGGTAGGGAACCAGCCATCCGAAACGGGGACCTTGTGCGTCTGGGCGTGTGCGGCGCTCGCCAGCGCCAGAAACAGAAGGAAGGCGCGGAACACAGTGTTCTCATGATGCCACGGACGTCGAGGGCGGACGTCCCAACGTGCAGTTGCCGGGGCCTAAGTGGGCAGCGCAGGGGCATGCGAGAGACTACACTTGATCACAAATGGGCCTGATGCTCCGGTTCATCATGGTGGCGACAGCACTGTGCTGCACGGGTTGCTCGCCTCTGTCTCCTCAGCAGTCCACTCCCACCGGGTCAGGCGGATTCGACGTTAGCGCCCGGTTCGGCGCGGCCCCGTGCGCGTTCAAGGTTCCCAGGGGAGCGCGGGTTCGATGCGGCTGGTTGACTGTTCCTGAAAACCGGAGCAAGCCGTCCGGCCGCACCATCCGCCTGCACGTGGCGATTTACGGGAGCCGAAGTGCGCAGCCCGCGCCGGATCCGATCGTATGGCTTGTAGGAGGTCCGGGCGGCCGCGCACACGTTCTGTCATCCAATCTGTTTGAGAGGGTCGTCGAACCATACCTCGGCAGCCGTGATTTCATCGTCGTGGATGTCCGGGGTACTGGATACTCCGAGCCGGCACTGAATTGTCCAGACCCTTCAGGGCCGGCATCACAGTGGCTGCCCGCCTGCCGCGAACGGCTGAGTTCGATCGCCGACCTCACGAGCTACAACAGCGCGGCGGTTGCGGCGGACCTGGCGGATCTCCGGCGTGCCCTCGGTATACGGGAGTGGAACTTACTGGGCGAGTCTTATGGAACGCGCCTCGCACTTGTGGCAATGCGGGATCAGTCGCAGGGTATCAGGGCGGTCATTCTCGACTCCGTTGTTCCTCCCGAAGTAGACGAATACGCGGACGGGCCGGCCAAGTTCGAAAGCGCGATGAGCGCGCTCTTCCGCGACTGCGTCGCTGACCTTTCCTGTAATACCGCGTTCCCGAATCTTGGGGAGGTGCTTCTGAAGGCCGCGGATCAGCTCGATCAGTCGCCACGCCGAATCTCGGGCGTCTGGCGGGGTACGCCCTTTGAATTTCGATTCGATGGCCGACAGCTATTGGAAGCCCTGCACATGGCGCTCTACGAATCGGACTTGATACAGCAGATACCCAAGGCGATCTACGGCGCGGTGGATGGGAGCGGGGACACAGTCTGGCGCGAAGCCATCGCGAGACACGCCATTGCTGTCGCGAAGGATCTCGTAGATAATGGCGCGCATCTTTCATTCCACTGCACCGAGGAGATTCCGTTCACGGATGCGGCGCGATTGCGGGTCGAAGATGGGAAGCGCCCGTGGATGCGCCATACCGCATCCGGAGTCGCTATCGTCAATGCGTGCAGGCTTTGGATCGCCACGAACGGCGATGCCCGTGAAACGCGGCCGGTCAAGAGCGAGATACCTGTTCTGTTGCTCGCCGGCGAGTACGACCCGGTTACTCCGCCGGTGTACGCGGAATCGGCCGCGCGTCACCTCCGGAACTCCCATCTTTTCGTGATTCCGGGACTCGGACATTGGCTTACGGCGAACCCCGTCAGTATGTGCCCGCAGAGGATTGCTCTCGAGTTCCTGGATAATCCGAACCGACGCCCTGACGCTGGTTGTCTGAAAGAATGGAAGGTGCGTTGGGCGATCAGGTGATGATTGTAGGGCGCGGGGCGGACACGCCTATGGCCGCCGCCGCTGCGTTGCTTGAACCGCCCAGGCCCGACCGAAGCCTGTCTGGCCGCCCGGCTGAACCGGCTTGGCGAGCCGGTTCGCGGACGAGGGCGTCCGCCTTACGCCCTGCCCAAGGTGATTACGCTGCCCGTTGACGGCCCCATCATCGGATTGAACTTCACCGACACGAGCTTGGACACGCCCGGTTCCTGCATCGTCACGCCGTAGAGAGCCTGCGCGACCTCCATGGTGCGCTTCGCGTGCGTGATGATGATGAACTGCGTCTGGCCCGACATCGCCTGCAACAGCCGCATGAGGCGCTGGATGTTCGGCTCGTCGAGCGGCGCGTCCACTTCGTCGAGGATGCAGAACGGGCTCGGCTGATACTTGAAGATCGCCATCAGCAGTGCGAGCGCGGTGAGCGCCTTCTCGCCGCCCGAGAGCAGCAGCACATTCTGGAGGCGCTTGCCGGGGGGCGAGGCCACGATGTCGATGCCGGACTCGTTGACGTTCTGCTCGTCGGTTAGCCGCATCTCCCCGGTGCCGCCGCCGAACAGCGTTATGAAGATATCGCGAAAGTATTGGTTCACCGCGTGGAACGCTTCGGTGAAGCGCTTGCGCGTCTCGCCGTCGATCTCCTGGATGGCCTTCTCGATGTCGCGTATGGAATCCAGCAGGTCCTGACGCTGCGCGGAGAGGAAGTCATGGCGCTGCTGGGCTTCCTCGTACTCCTGCAACGCGTCGGGATTCACCGGGCCGAGGTTCTCGATCTTGCGCCGAAGCTCCTGACACTTCGAATCGCACTCGTTGAGCGCGTCGCCGTCGAGCGCGATCTCATCGGCCTCGCAGAGTTCCTCGACAGGCATGTCGAGTTCCTTGCGGCTGGTCTCATCCAGGAATTTCAGCTCGGCCTGGCGCTTCACCAATTCCACTTCGGTTTGGGAGCGGTTCTGCTGTGCGGCCTGGACCGCGGCGCGCAGGGCCTTGAGGGAGTCCTCCAACTCGGCGACCGCTTTGCGAAGACCGGCTTCCTCGGCGGCCAGGCGCTCCACATCGGACTCGGCCTGCGTGCGCTCGGTGGTGAGCTTGCCGCTGCGCTCGTCTAATGCGATGTTGTCCTGAAGCAGGCGGGCGCGCTCGGCGCCGAGCCGCTCCAACTCGCGGGCGATTTCGGCCGCGCGGGCGCGGGACGACTTGAGCTGGGCGTCGAGTCGCGCCATGGCGGCGCGTTCCGCGCGGCGGCGCTCGTCGAGCCCGGCCATCTCAACCCGCAGAGCCGAGTGCTCCTCGGAGGTGCGGGCCGCTTCGGCCTTGAGAACGTCGATGTGCTCGCGGGCGGCTTCGAGCGCTTGCTCCTGCTCGGCGCGGATGCGGTCCTTTTCTTCGGCGGCGGTCCGGCTGCGCTCGCGCTGCAGGGTGGAGCGCTCCTTCTCGCGGCCGAGCCGTTCGAGCTCAATCTTTGCGACCGAGAGGCGCGATTGCGCGCGCTGCAGTTCTTCGGCGAGCTTGCGCGTTTCGTGATCGAGGGCGACGGCTTCCTTTTCCTGATTCTGCTGAAGCTGGCGAAGCCGTTCGACCTCCTGCTCGATCTGCGCGATGTCCTTCTCGAGTTCCTGAATGCGAGCCGTGGCGGCGGCGAGTTCCTTCTCGCGCGCATCCACCTGGACCTTCAACTCACGAAGTTCACGCTTCAGCGCGAGCGGGCCGCTGGAGCTCTTCTTCCCGCCGCTCACTGCGTTGCCGTGATAGCACACGCCGTCCGGGGCGAGAAAGTACGACTCGGGATGCGCGACCGCGAGCCGCTGCGCTGCTGTGCGATCCTCCGCGACGAAACAGCGGGAGAGGCGCGGCAGAAAGTCGAGCGCCGCGTTGGTGAAGCCGTTGGTCAGCCGAAGTACGTCGGTGAGGCGCGCCACGGTTCCCTCCGGAAGCGCGGCGCCGGCAGCGGCTTCGTCCTGGCGAGGCTCCGGATGGACGACGAAGGTGGCGCGGCCCTCCAGGCGCGTGCGCATCATCTCGACGCCGGATTCGGCCTGGGGCCAGTTCTCGACGACGATGTATTCAAGTTCCTCGTGCAGGAACTCTTCCGCTGCCTTCTCGTACTCGGGCTCTACTTCAACGAAATCGGCGAGGACGCCCGTGGGCTTCAACCCGTTCGCCTGCCCCTTTTCAATGGCGGTAAAGAGGCGCTTCACCGCGTCCGTTGTATAGGAGCGGTGCGAGAGAACGTCATTCAGTGAATCGCGGCGGGCCTTCAGGCGGGAATGCTCGGCGCGAACGCGCTCCAGCTCCCGGCGGGCTTCGGCGAGTTGGGATTTCTTCTGCTCGCGTTCCTGCTCCAGTGCGCGGCGGCGGTCTCCGATAGATTGCAGTTCGAGTTGGCGCGCAGCGCGCTTCTGCTGCAGCTCGGCCTTGGACGCGTGGATCCATTCCAGATCCGAGGACGCTGTTTCGGCCTCCTTCTCGGCCTTGGTGCTGTCGCGATCGAGCGAAGCGAGGAAGGTGTCGATCTGGGCGAGTTGATTGCGGAGGGTTGACGCTTCACCGAGCAGCCGGAGGACGCTTTGCCGGGTACTCTCGATGGCGCGCTCGCGTTCGCCAAGGGTGCGCTGTACGGTTTCGCGCTCACGGTTCTTCGCTTCCAGGCGGCCGGTCACCTCTGTGAACTGATGATCCTGGCCGGAAAGGCTCTCCGCGTGCGCCGCCTGCTCTTCATCGAGTCGCGTGAGCTGGGCGGCGATTTGGCCGCTCTCGTTTTCACCCTGCGTGAGTCGCTGGTCGATGATGGACACCTGCTTGGACTGGGAGTCCAGCCGCCCGCGGGTCCGCTCCAGCTCCA
>DATMXS010000157.1:0-4050 GCA_035561355.1 Bryobacteraceae bacterium
TTTCGCTTCAGTCGATGTGGAGGAGAGCGTGCGCAGCCTGCGGTCGTTGTTGCGACTGTGCTTCGCCCAACAGCCCTCAGCCGACGAACTGTACCTTATGCTGGGGTACTGCGTATCGGTTTCCCCGTATGTCCGTCGGTCGATGCTCTCGCGCCTGATCGACAATGACGATCTCCTGCCGAAGATCCGCAAGCCTGTCGTGCTCGTGCAGGGCACCGAGGATGCGGTCGTGAGGCCAGCCGCCGCCGATCAGCACAAGGCTGGCATCGCTCATGCGCAAATCCAGATGATGGCGAAGGTGGGCCACGCGGCTTTTTGGGAAGACGCGGCAACCTTCAATCGGAACCTTCGGCGGTTTGTGAGCGCGGCTCGCGGCGGAGCGGCAGCAGGTTAGCCGGCTGTAGTTCTCGCACCTGTCGCGGGGGGACGTACAATTGACTCTTGTAGTCCGCTTCCAAGCATCATCCCCGCCCGTCTCTCCCGGCTCCGCGATCCGTTCGATCACTCCGACTGGATCTTCGAGATTAAGCATGACGGCTTCCGTGGCCTCGCGTATCTCGAAGACGGTAAGGCCCGGCTCGTCTCGAAGAAGGGCAACACCTTCAAGTCGTTCGCCGGACTCTGCGATGGCCTTGCCGCCGCACTTTCCGGCCGCCGCGCGGTCCTGGACGGCGAGATCGTATGCCTCGCGCCGGACGGGCGCGCGATGTTTGATAGGCTCCTCTACCCTCTCATCCGCTATGTATCGTGAAAACCGTGCCCATGCCGAACCCTGCGATTCGCCGGATGCTCCGCGCCACAAGACTCTCAAGACCATCGGAACCTCGCGCGCCATCCGGCGTCGGGGCTCGGCTATAGTCGTACCATGACGTACAAGGGGTTCAGGATCATCCCGGCTGCGGTTCAACGTCCCGATGGCTCATGGATGTTGGAAGGCGCGATCGGCCCTGAGCATAGCGAAGCTGCTGCCGAGAGATTCGACTCGGAGAACTTTTACCCGTCCGAGGAAGCGGCGAACCAGCACTTCGTCGAGTTCGCGAAGCGGTACATCGACGGAAACGCGACCCGGGCTGATCTTTAGCGAGCGCCTCGAAGGAGACACTGCCGCCGCCCCGCCACAGCCGTGAACGTTGCGACACTTGGCCGTATCACGCCCTCGATGTGCCGCTCGCGACTTGGTGGTTCGGGGGTGATCGGTTCGGCAGATCGGAAGCTGGCCCCGAACCGAGTTGCATGAAACCCTCGCGTATTGCGCCTATCATGATCTCCATGAAGGCGCTCGTTCTCTCAATCCTCGCAGTCGTAACGGCGTTCGCCCAGTTCACGCTGGAGCAGGTCCGCAGTTATCCCTTCCCCAACGAGCTGACCGCCTCCGCGACAGGCGCCCGGATCGCCTGGGCCTTCAATGAACGAGGTCTGCGGAACATCTGGGTCGCCGAGGGTCCGGACTTCCGCGCGCGCAAGCTGACGGACTACAACCAGGACGACGGCCAGGAACTGACGAGCGTCGCGATCGCACGCGACGGCAAATACGTCGTCTACGTGCGCGGCGGCGAGCACGGGTCGAACTGGGACGACGCGGTGCCCGTTAATCCGCTCTCGAGCCCGGTTCCTACGAAGGTCCAGATCTGGAGTGTTCCTTTCGCAGGCGGAACGCCCAAGCTCCTGGCGGACGGAGATAACGCGGTGATCTCACCGCGCAACGACGTTGTCGCTTTCGAGCGGGACCAGGCGATCTGGACCGTGCCCATCGACGGATCGGCTTCCGCCAAACGCCTCTTCACAGCTCGCGGCAATAGTACGGCCCCGGAATGGTCGCCGGACGGCAGCCGACTGGCGTTCGTATCGAATCGCAACGACCACTCGTTCATCGGCGTCTTCACGGAAGAGACTACGCCAATCGTCTGGTTAGCGCCCTCGACCTCCCGCGACACCTCACCGCGCTGGTCCCGCGACGGCTCGCGCATTGCCTTCGTGCGGCGGCCCGGTCTGGGCGGAGCACCCGAACCGGTCGTGGAGCCGCGCCCTAATCCATGGTCGATCTGGACAGCCGATGCCTCCACCGGCACCGGCCGGATCCTCTGGAAAAGCCCCGAAACGCTCCGCGGTTCGCTGCCGACTACGCACGGCGGGCCGAACCTGCGCTGGGGCGCCAAGGGCCGGATCGTATTTCTCTCCTATCAGGACGGCTGGCCGCATCTGTACTCCATTTCCGAAGATGGAGGCACGCCGCTGCTTCTCACGCCCGGCAACTACATGCTCGAGTACATAGCGATGAGCCCGGATGGCGAGTACTTGGTCGCGTCGGCTAATACCGGCAGGGATCCGGACGACATTGATCGGCGCCACATCCTGAAGGCGCTCGTTGACCGGGCCGAGCCTGCGGTTCTCACCGAAGGAAAGGGCCTCGAATGGACGCCCTTCGTCACCGGCGATGGCGCGCACATAGCATTTGTGAGCGCAACGTCCCGACGTCCGCCCCTGCCTGCGGTGATTCCGGCGCGCGGCGGCGTGCCGCGCCTGCTCGCTGAAAACACTATTCCCGCCGATTTCCCAGCCTCGCAACTGGTGATCCCGAGGAAAGTGGTCTACAAAGCGCCGGATGGGCTCGCGATTCACGCGCAGCTTTTCGAACATCCGAGCAGCGCGGCCAGGAAACCGGCGATTGTGTACGTCCATGGCGGCCCGCCGCGCCAAATGCTGCTCGGGTGGCACTACTCGGACTACTATGCGAACGCCTATGCCCTGAACCAATTCCTCGCAAACCGCGGCTACGCCGTGCTGGCGATCAACTACCGACTCGGCATCGGGTACGGCTACGAGTTTCATCACCCGCCCCGCGCCGGGGCGCAAGGCGCGTCGGAATATCAGGATGTAAAGGCAGCCGGCGATTACCTGCGCTCGCTCCCGCAGGTCGACCCCGCGCGCATCGGCATCTACGGCGGTTCCTACGGCGGGTTCCTGACCGCTTTGGCTCTCGGCCGCGACTCCTCGTTATTCGCGGCGGGCGTCGACATCCATGGCGTCCACGACATGACGGGACGTGTGGATACCAAAGCTCCCGATGCGAAGGAAGCCGAGCAGGCGAGTATTCAATCCTCGCCTATTACCTGGGTCGCCGGCTGGCAATCGCCGGTCCTCTTGATCCACGGTGACGACGACCGCAACGTGCGATTCAGCCAGACCGTCGATCTGGTTCGGCGGCTAGAGAGACAGCGCGTGCCCTTTGAGGTCATCGTGATTGCGGACGACACGCACCATTTCCTCCGTCACGCCAACTGGCTGACAGTGGATCGAGCTGCGGCCGATTTCTTCGACCGGCGTTTCCGGCGGTGATGTGGGTCCGCTCGCTGCTCGGACGCCGCGCCGCGCGGCAGCCACGCACATCGCGAGCCCCGGTCACAGCATCGCACGGCAGCGCCGCATGAGCCCGGCCGGACGGAAGCGAATCGGCGATGCAGCGCGCCTTGCGGCTTGAGCTACGAACGTGCCAACTGCGATTCGGACGACGGGCCATCTTCCGGTATGGCCGTTTTGCAGGCTCAACTTCCGTATAGCCGACCAACCTCGTCCCATCGTGGCTGAGAGCACTGCGAGGGAACACGGCCCGCCCGGCGCCCGTATTCTCTCGTGATGAGACGGCTTCTTCCCTTTTTTATTACTCGCCGCGTGCGTCGCCCGCGCCGAAGTGCGCCATATCAAGACCTCCGATGGCGTCGATCTCTTTGTGACGGTGAGAGGCCACGGCACACCCTGCCTCTACCTCCATGGCGGACCCGGCTCCGGCAGCCATTGGCTCGAGAAGTTCTCCGGCGAAATGCTCGAGCGGAACTTTCAGATGATCTATCTCGACCAGCGGGGCACCAGCCGATCCACAAGTCCGCCTAACGGAGACTACTCCATGGACCGCATGGTCCGCGACTTCGAAGAGGTGCGCGTCGCGCTCGGCATCCACCAGTGGCTCACCTTAGGCCATTCCTTCGGCGGCATCCTGCAGGTCGGGTACGCGCAGCGACATCCGGAAGTGGTTCAGGGCCTGCTTATGATCAA
>DATMXS010000158.1:0-6967 GCA_035561355.1 Bryobacteraceae bacterium
AAAATGCAGCCGTACTGCGGGTACGAGCAGTACGAGTTCGACATCCCGACGGCGACCCATGGTGATTGCTATGACCGCTGCCTGGTGCGCGTGGAGGAAATGCGCCAGAGCCTCCGTATTATCGAGCAGTGCGTCAACAACATGCCCGAGGGGCCGTACAATTCGGACCACCCGCTCGCCACGCCCCCTCTCAAGGACCGCACGATGCACGACATAGAGACGCTCATCACGCACTTCCTGAACGTAAGTTGGGGGCCGGTCATTCCGCCTGGCGAGGCTCTCGGAGCCATCGAGGCGACCAAGGGCAACAACGGCTATTACCTGGTGAGCGACGGCAACACCGTGTCCTACCGGACGCGCATCCGGACGCCTTCGTTCCCGCACATGCAGATGCTGCCGATGCTGTGCCGCGGACGGATGACTCCGGACCTGATCGCGGTGCTCGGTGCTATGGATTACGTGCTGGCGGACATAGATAGGTGAGGAGCCGAGGGCGATGCTGACATCGCAGGAGCGCGAACAGATCGAGGCCGAGTTGGCGCAGTATCCGGATAGGAAGTCCGCCTGCATCGACGCGATGAGGATCGTGCAGAAGCACCGCGGCTGGCTGTCGGACGAGGCGCTCGCGGATATCGGCGAGCTGCTGGGGATGTCCGTCGCCGACCTGGACGGCGTTGCTACTTTCTATAACCTGCTGTTCCGGCGGCAGGTGGGACGGCACGTAATCTTTGTCTGCGACAGCGTGAGTTGCTGGATCATGGGCAGCGATAAACAGTGCGGCCACCTGACCGAACGCCTGGGGATCGGGCTGGGCGAGACGACCGCTGACGGCCGGTTTACCCTGCTCCCGATTGTCTGCCTGGGCGCGTGCGATCACGCGCCGGTAATGATGATCGACGAAGACACGCATATGGATCTGGATCCGGCCAAGATCGACAGCATCCTGGAGAGGTACAAGTAAGTGCCCGCGGAGACGCCGCTTACGAAGAACATCCGGCCCGACGGCGAGCCGCCCGATCTTAAGGCGTACGAGCAAGCCGGCGGTTATCAGGCGCCTCGCAAGGCACTCGGGAAGATGGCGCCTGCCGAGGTCATCGCACTGGTGAAGGATTCGAACCTGCGCGGCCGCGGCGGAGCGGGATTTCCGACGGGCATGAAGTGGGGATTCGTTCCCGCCGGCCCGGACGCACCGCACCCGAAGTACCTGATCGCCAACGCGGATGAAATGGAGCCCGGCACCTTCAAGGACCGGTTGCTTCTGGAAGGCGACCCGCACCAGTTGATCGAGGGGATGATCGTCTCGGCGTATGCGACGGGCGCGGACGTGGGTTATGTCTTCGTGCGGGGCGAATACACGGTCGCGGGCCGCAGGATCGCGAAGGCGATCGCCGAGGCGAATAACGGCAGATACCTCGGCAAGAACATCCTGGGCTCGGACTACAGTTTCGAACTCCACCTCCACATGAGCGCCGGACGTTACATGTGCGGGGAAGAGACCGGTCTGCTGAACGGGCTGGAGGGGAAACGCGCGAACCCGCGCGCAAAGCCGCCGTTTCCGCCGGTTTCGGGACTGTGGGGAAAGCCCACCGTCCTCAACAATGTCGAGACCCTGTGCAATGTTCCGCACATCGTCAACAACGGCGCTGAGTGGTTTCGGAAGCTGGGCAGGACATCGGATGGCGGCACCAAGCTATACGGCGCGAGCGGCAAGGTGAAGCGCCCGGGCTTGTGGGAACTGCCAATGGGAACGCCGGTTCGCGAAATCCTGGAGGAACACGCCGGAGGCATGCGCGACGGCCTGCGCTTCAGGGGACTGCTGCCGGGCGGCGCCTCAACGGACTTCCTCACTGAGGACCACCTGGACGTGCCCATGGACTTCAGCGCCGTGCAGAAGGCCGGCAGCCGCATGGGGACGGGCACCATGATCGTACTCGACGACAAGACCTGCCCGGTGGGGATGCTGTGGAACCTGGAGCGCTTCTTCGCACAAGAATCCTGCGGCTGGTGTACGCCGTGCTGGTCCGGGCTGCGGTGGTGCGAGCGGATTCTTCGGGCGATGGAAGACGGTTTGGGCGAACCCGGCGATCTCGAGAAGCTGGCTTTTCAAACACACTTCATGGCGCCGGGCCATACGTTCTGCGCACTGGCGCCCGGAGCGGCGGAACCACTCCAAAGCGCGCTCAAGTACTTCCGCGACGATTTCGAACGGCACATACGCGAGAAGCGCTGCCCGTGGAGATGAGATGGCTAAGGTTTGGATCGACAACCGTCCATACGAGATCGACGCGAAGAAGAACCTGCTGGACGGCTGCCTGTCGCTGGGCTTCAATCTGCCCTATTTCTGCTGGCATCCCGCGATGGGTTCGGTGGGCGCCTGCCGGCAATGCGCGGTGAAACAGTTCAAGGACGAGAACGACAAGAAGGGGCGCATCGTGATGGCATGCATGACGCCCGCAGCGGAAAGCACGCGCATCTCGATCGAAGACCCTGAAGCCGTGGAATTCCGCAAGGCCATCATCGAAGGCCTGATGCAGAACCATCCGCACGATTGCCCGGTCTGCGACGAGGGCGGCGAGTGCCACTTGCAGGACATGACCGTCATGACGGGGCACGATTACCGCCGCTACCGGTTCGAAAAGCGCACCTTCCGCAACCAGTACCTGGGACCCTTCGTAAACCACGAGATGAACCGCTGCATACAGTGTTACCGCTGTGTGCGGTTCTACCGCGATTACGCCGGAGGCCACGACCTGAATGCCTTCGGGCTGCGGGACATCGTGTTCTTCGGGCGTGAGAGCGACGGGGTACTGGAGAACGAATTTTCGGGAAATCTGGTTGAGGTCTGCCCCACGGGGGTATTCACTGACGCCACTCTGAAGCGCCATTACACGCGCAAGTGGGACCTTCAAATGTCCCCTTCCATCTGTGTTCATTGCGGCGTGGGATGCAACGTGAGTGCAGGCGAGCGATACGGGACCCTGCGGCGCATCGTCAACCGCTATAACCGGGAAGTGAACGGCTATTTTCTGTGCGATCGTGGGCGCTACGGTTACGAGTTCGTCAACAGCGAGGAGCGAATCCGGAAGCCGATCGCGGGCGGGCAGGAGGTGCCGGAAGAAGCCGCGCGGGCGCGCCTCCGTGAGATGGCGGGGAAAGGAAAGGCGATTGGGATCGGTTCGCCGCGCGCCTCGCTCGAAGCCAATCTCGCACTACGGGAACTGGTCGGTGCGAGCCGGTTCTTTTCGGGTGTTGGGGGGAACGAGTACCGGCTCTTGCGGCTAATGCTGGATATTCTGCGCTCCGGAGCGGCGCGGACGCCATCGCTGCACGAAATTGAGCTGAGCGATGCGGTGCTCGTGCTCGGCGAGGACGTTTCAAACACGGCGCCGAGGATTGCGCTGGCGCTGCGGCAATCCGTGCGGCAGCAGCCGATGCGTCAAATTGCGGAGAAACTTCATATCCCGCTCTGGATGGATCAATCCGTCCGCGAGGCCGTGCAGAACGCGAGGGGGCCGCTCTATGTCGCGACTCCGAGTGCCACGCGCATCGACGGCATAGCCACCCGGACATTCCGGGGCGCGCCGAACGACATCGCGCGGTTCGGCTTCGCCGTAGCGCACGCACTCAGTGAAGGGGCGGCGGGGCCTCAGGAATTGCCTCAGGATGTGGCCGCGCTTGCCGGTGACGTCGCTGCCGCGCTCCAGGGTGCAAAGCGGCCTGTCATTATTGCCGGTGGCGGCTGCGGCAGCGCTGCAGTGATTCACGCGGCTGCTAACGCCGCCTTAGCGCTGAAAGGCACGGCACTCGCGTTCGTCGTTCCCGAATGCAACAGCTTCGGGCTCGCCATGATGGAGGCTGGGCCGCTCGAGGAGGCGCTCGAGGCGGATGCCGAAACGCTGATCGTTTTGGAGAACGACCTTTACCGGCGCGCGCCCGCGGCGGTGGTCGAGCGGTTACTCGCCAAATTCCGTCACATCGTCGCGCTGGATTCGCTTGTAAACCGGACCACGGCACGCGCACATCTGGTTCTGCCCTCTGCGGCCTTTGCGGAAGCCGACGGCACTCTGGTGAACAACGAAGGGCGCGCGCAGAGGTTCTTCCAAACGTACGTGGCCGCCGCTCCGATCCAGGAGAGCTGGCGATGGCTGGGCGCATGGGAGGACCTGGATGACGCAGTCGCGGCGGTGGCGAGTGAGATCCCGGCGCTCGCCGGCGTGGCGCAGGCAGCTCCGCCTCAGGACTTCCGCATAGCCGGGGAACGGGTGGCTCGCGAACCCCATCGCTACAGCGGTCGCACGGCCATGCTGGCGAACATCAGTGTGCACGAGCCGAAGCCGCCGGACGATCCCGATTCGCCCCTCGCCTTCTCGATGGAGGGGACGCCGACGCAGCCGCCATCGGCATTGATTCCGTTTTTCTGGGCGCCCGGCTGGAACTCCATTCAATCCGTGAACAAGTTCCAAAAGGAGATCGCGGGCGAGTTGCGCGCAGGCCCGGCAGGCGTCCGGCTCATCGAGCCGGACTCGGCCAGGCCGGCGTTCAACGGCGAGATCCCGGCCGCGTTTCAGCCGCGAAGCGGAGAATGGCTCGTGATTGCGCTGTACGAGATTTTCGGGTCCGAGGAACTTGCGCGGTCTGCCCCCGCGGTCGCGGAGCTCTCTCCTCTGCCCTACGTCGCACTCAACCCTGACGATGCGGGCGCGCTCGGAACGGAAGTCGAGCTACTCGGGATGCGGATACCCGTGCGCACGGCGCCGCAGTTGCCGCGGGGCGTCGCGGGAGTGCCGGTGGGCGTGCCGCCTTTCGAGGGGATCGAACTCCCGGCATGGCAGAAGATCGCGAGGGCGTCATGACGAGCCCTTATCCACTCCTCTCTGTGGTCGGCATCCTGCTCGTAGCCGTGACGATTGCGGCGGCGCTGATTTACCTCGAGCGGCGGCTGCTCGCCCTGTTTCAGGACCGGTACGGCCCGAACCGGGCAGGGCCTTTCGGAAGCCTCCAGGTGCTCGCGGACATGATCAAGATCTTCTTCAAGGAAGATTGGATCCCGCCGTTCGCGGACAAACTGGTGTTCGTCCTGGCGCCGGCCGTGGTCGTGGTCACGGTGCTGATGTCCTTCGCGGTGCTCCCGATCGCGCCCGGGATCATCATTGCGGACCTGAACATCGGAGTGCTGTTCATTTTGGCGATGTCGTCGCTGGGCGTCTATAGCGTGGTGCTGGGCGGCTGGTCCTCGGACAATAAGTACGCGCTGCTGGGCGCAATGCGAGCCGTGGCGCAGATGCTCAGCTATGAGGTGTTCATGGGTCTTTCGCTCATGGGTGTCGTGCTGCTGGCGGGATCGTTCAGCCTGACGCAAATCGTGGAAGCCCAGCGAGGGCTTTGGTTCGTCGTGCCGCAGTTTCTCGGCTTCATCCTGTTCCTGATATCCGGGCTCGCCGAAATGCGGCGCACACCGTTCGATCTTCCCGAGGCCGAAAGCGAGTTGGTCGCGGGCTATCACTCCGAGTACTCGGGGATGAAGTTCGGGATGTTCTATGTCGGTGAGTACCTGGCCGTCGCCCTGAATGCGGCGCTTGTCACGATCCTGTTCTTCGGCGGCTGGCTGGGGCCGGTGCTTCCGCCGATCGTTTGGTTCTTCCTGAAGATGTTCGCCTTTATCTGTTTCTTCATCCTGGTGCGGGCTGCGCTGCCGCGCCCGCGGTTTGACCAGCTGATGTCGTGGGGGTGGAAACTGATGCTGCCGCTCACGCTCGCAAACGTGCTGGTAACGGGAGCCGTGGTGCTCGCCGCCGGCAAGTAAAGGAGTCCTGGCGAATGCTGAGTGTCCTGCGAACCATCTGGGGCGTGTTCCTGCATGCCTTCCATCCGCGAATTACGGTTCAATACCCGGAGCAGAAGCCTTACCTGGCGCCGAGATATCGCGGACGGATTATCCTCTCCCGCGACCCCGACGGCGGAGAGCGCTGCGTAGCGTGCTATCTGTGCGCCGTGGCGTGCCCGGTGGATTGCATTGCATTGCAAGCGACGGAAGACGACACCGGGCGGCGCTACCCCGAATTCTTCCGCATCAACTTTTCCCGCTGCATCTACTGCGGATTCTGTGAAGAGGCCTGCCCCACATACGCCATTCAACTGACTCCCGATTTCGAGATGAGCGAGTACAGCCGCCAGAACATGGTCTACGAGAAAGAGGACCTGCTGATCAGCGGGCAGGGCAAATACCCCGGCTATAACTTCTGGCGGGTCTCCGGAGTCAAGATCGGCGGAAAGGACAAGGGCGAGGGCGAGCGCGAGGCGCCTCCCGTGGACTTGCGCACGCTCCTCCCCTGAACGGCCATGCAGACGACGTTCTACATCGCAGGTGCAATCGCGGTGATCGCGACAGTCATGACGATCACCAGGCTGAACGCGGTTCACGCGCTGTTGTATCTGATTGTTTCCCTGCTGGCCGTCTCCGTCGCGTTCTATGCGCTGGGCGCGCCGTTCGTCGCTGCTCTCGAGATAATCATCTACGCGGGCGCGATCATGGTGCTGTTCGTCTTCGTGGTCATGATGATGAACCTGGGCAAGCGCGCGGTCGAGAAAGAGAGATCACTTCTCAGCGGCGGCATGTGGGTAGGCCCGGGGATCCTGGCCGCGCTTCTCATAGCCGAGTTGGTCTACATCCTCGGACAGGGAGACAGCGGCACGCACGCTCTGCAGATGGTCGATCCGAAGCAGGTCGGCATCGCACTGTACGGCCCTTATCTCATCGGCGTGGAACTGGCTTCAATGCTGCTCCTCGGCGGACTGGTGGGAGCCTACCACCTCGGTTGGCGCAGAACGCCTGAAGAACGGAGGGACCGTGGATTTGATTCGCGACGGGTTGACGCTGGCGGGCATCCTGTTCGTGTTGGGGCTGATGGGGGTGCTGGTACGCCGGAACATCATCTTCATCCTGATGTCGATTGAGGTGATGCTCAAC
>DATMXS010000159.1:0-15139 GCA_035561355.1 Bryobacteraceae bacterium
CGTCACGGTCCCGCCCGGCAATCAGGTGAGCGAGACACCTGCAGGCCAGGCCGGCTCGGCATTGTCGGGCCCTCCGGGCAACGGCGCCCCCGGGGCGAACGCCGGTAATTCCGGTGCGGGCCCGGCATCATCGCAGGGATCCGTCTCCTCTTCCGAGGTTGCCGAGGCTGCCCGCGATGCTGACGCGGCTATGCCCGATTCTCCGGCCGCAGCGAAGCCACAGGCACCGGTTCGCGCCGTGGCGGCGGCTGCGGCGCCGTTGAGCGCCCCTGCGCCAGCGGAGACCCCGCTTACCCCATCCGCCATCCTCAAAGCCACGATCGAGGCCACCCGCATCGTCCACCCGTCGAACGGGGTCTTCGACGTTGTGGTGCAGTCGTCAGGCCCCGAAGGATTCCCGGAGAGCGCCGGCGTGCTCAGTTCCAAGCCGGTGTATTCCGTTTACTTGCGTGTGGGTGCGAAACGCGACTGGATCCTCCAATACTGCCTTCCCGCTTCCGATGCGCCCGCCCCCCAGGTTTTCGGCAGCGTCGTGCGCCTGGGGGCTACGGCCCGATTGAACGCGCCGTTCCCGATCACGACGTTCCGGCCACCCGCCCGCCAGCACCCCGGACGCTACCTGATGCTTCACGGCTTCATCACGGGCGAGGGCCGGTTCGAGGGCCTGCGTCCGCTGGGCGCGCATGACGCCGCCGACCTCGCCGCCGCTTCCGCCGCGCTGGAGCGCTGGACCTTCCGCCCGGCCACGCAGGAGGGCCGCCCCGTCCGCGTCGAAATGCTGCTTGCGATCCCCTCCGAATAGCGTTACCGCGTGTTTCTATTGCAGCCTTAGCCGATCAGCCGGATTGTTCCAATTCCGCCGCGGACATCGAGTCGCAGGTCTACCGTGGACTTGCCGTACTCGTCATTTACCCAGTGATCGCTCGAGCGGCGCAGGCCTTCGGCTTTAATCTCGCCCAAGCCGCCGGTCGCCTTCACCCGCACGCCGATATCGCGCGGCAGGTGGACCACCAACTCGCCCACACCGCCGTTTAACTGCGCATCCAGGTCCTTCTCCCATTTGCCGTTCAGGTCGAGGTCCATCTCTCCAGCGCCCATCTCCACGTCCAGCCGGGTTAGCGCGAGACCCGCGAGTTTGAGGGTTCCCTTCCCCGCCCCCACCTTGATTCGCAACTCGGTCGGCAGTCGATCGTTCAGCCTCAGCTCCCAGACGCTTTCGTTTGCGCCGTGAAGGCCCCCCTTGAGCAGCGACGGCTGGCGTAGGACAAGGTATCCACGGCCCGCCGCTACGTTATAGGACAGCTCCGGCTTCATCGCCGGGCCATCGTATCGGAAGTCGCCGTCCAGCAGCTTAGTTGTCCCCGGCAGGACCCGCAGTTCGCCGGCTCCCAAGTCCACTTCCACCCGCGCGGATTCCGCCCCGCCCGGCTCGATTGACCGCGATTCCCGGATTGGTTCGCCCTGGACAACCTGATGGTGAGAACAGCCGGTCAGGAATGCCCCGCTCAGAGACGCAAACGCTGCACACGCCAACCACGCTTGACTCATGCCTAACCATACGCCGAACCGCGTGCCGTTGTTCCGGGAACCGGGAGTACCTGCGCCCCGACGCACGTTGCCGTACTCAAATGCCTCTCCGCGCTCGTCTGGTACCCTGAGTAAACACCCGTGCGCGTTCAAGTTCTGTTCTTCGGCCTGCTCCGAGATATCGTGGGAGCACACGAGGACCACATCGATCTTCCTTCCGGGGCCACGCTCGGCGATGTCTTTGAGCATTACGCCGCCTCGCACCCACGCCTGGCCGAGATGCGCGCCAGCATCGTTCTCGCGCGCAACCAGCAGTTTGCCCGACCTTCCGCCTGCGTATCCGACGGCGATGAGATCGCGCTGCTACCCCCGGTGTCCGGCGGCGTCGGCCCGTTTACGCACGAGGTCACCGAAGCCGAAGGCCACTTCTTTGCTCTGACGCGGGAGCCAATCGACATTCCTGCGATCAAGCAGCGCATCGTCAGCGGCGAGGACGGCGCGGTGGTGGTGTTCGACGGCGTCGTCCGCAACAATACGAATGGCCGCCGCACGCTCTATCTCGACTACGAATGCTACGAAGGCATGGCGATCCGCATGATCGCCGCGCTCGGACGCGAACTGGCCGCTACGCATGAGGTGTCCCGTATCGCCATCGTGCATCGGCTGGGGCGCATGGACGTCGGCGAGACGAGCGTTGCCATACTTGTTTCCGCCCCGCATCGCAAACCCGCCTTTGCAGCCTGCCTGGAGGCGATCAACAGCCTGAAGCGGACGGTACCGATCTGGAAGAAAGAGTATTTTGAGGATGGCGAGGTCTGGGTCGAAGGGGCCTGGGACGACTCGATCGAGCGCGCATGATCTCCCGTAGATTCCTGCTTCAGCTCATGACGCTTCCGGTTCTCGCGCAGAACCAGGAGCCCACCTTCCGAGTGGATGTCCGTCTGGTTCGCGTCCTCGCCACAGTGAAGAACAACTCAGGCGAGCTGATCGGCGGCCTCGGCAACGGCGATTTCGAGGTGCTCGATAACGGCGTCCCTCAGGAAGTCACCGTGTTTGAGCGCCAGACGGCGCAGCCCCTCTCGATCGCCCTGCTCATCGATACCAGCGCCTCCACCGCTATCGACCTCAAGTATGAGATCGAGAGCGTCCAGAAGTTCCTTCGCGCCGTCATCCGTGAGGGCAATTCCGACGACTCCGCCTCTCTCTACGCTTTCAACTGGGAGACCATCGAGCTCACGGGCTTCACGCGGAGCATCGGCCACCTCGAAGGCTCACTCAGAAATCTTAAGACAGGCGGCGGGACCAGCCTCTACGATGCGATGATCTTTGCGGCCGATGCCATCGACGAACGCGAGGGCCGCCACGTCATCGTCATCGTGACCGATGGCGGCGACACCACCAGCACCCGCACGTTCCATCAGGCGCTCGAGGCCGTTCAGCGCGCCGATTCGGTTGTATACCCAATCCTGGTCATGCCCATCACCAACGAGGCTGGGCGCAACATCGGCGGCGAGAACGCCCTCACCCAGTTCGCCCAGGGCACCGGCGGCCGCGTATTCACACCCGGCGAACGCACAGCCCTCGACCAGGCTTTCTCCGAGATCCTCCGCGAGCTTCGAACCCAGTACCTGCTCGGCTTCTATCCCCGGAACGTACCCGCTACAAAGGACCCGTTCCACCGGCTCCAGATCCGGCTGAAGAATCGTCCGGAATTGCGGGTGACGGCGCGAAGCGGCTATTATGAGGAGTCTGAAGCGCCGGCCCGAGGCTGGCGGCCCGTCCGGTAGGAATCTCACGTGATCATGAAGCCGTCCGGTGGCAAAAGACCTCCGGTGAACAAGAAGCCTTCCGGTGCTCCACCTCGCGGTGGCAGCGCCGCCTCAGCGTCTTCGCGGGCGCCCGAGCAGACCTTCGAGGAAGTGCGGTATATCAAGTACCTCATCGAAAACGAAGTGCCTGTCCGCATCCGGCTCCGCAACGACGAAGTGATTTCCGGCACCATCGAGTACTACGACCACTCGTTCATCCGTGTCACCCGCGGCAAAGAACCCAACCTTTTCATCTTCAAGCACGACATCAAGTACCTATACGAGGGATGAGCTTCCTCCCCAACGCTGTTGAAATAGCCCGTGAAGCGGGCGCCCTGCTAGCAAATTACTTCGAGCGCCGACCGGCCTTTGAGTTGAAAGACGAGTTCGACCTGGTCACGGTCGCCGATCGCGCAGCCGAACAGCTCGTGGTCGAGCGGCTCCGGTCGCACTTTCCCGCGCACAACATCATTGCGGAGGAGGGCGGCGGGCACGAGAGCGCGTCCGAGTACCGCTGGTACGTCGATCCCCTGGACGGCACCACCAACTTCGCTCATGGCTTCCCGATCTTCAACGTCACGTTCGGCCTCGAGCGCGCCGGTGAGATGATTTGCGGGGTCATCTACGATCCCGTTCGCGACGAAATGTTCACGGCGGAGCGCGGTTCGGGCGCCTATCTGAACAATCGGCGTATCCGCGTCTCGTCTGTAAAGAAACTCGAGGAGTCACTCGTGGCCACCGGATTCCCTAGCCGCAAGCGCCACGCGAACGTTAACATTCATTTTTACTACCAGGCGGCTATGTGGACGCACGGCGTCCGTCGCGCCGGGTCGGCCGCGATCGATCTCGCTTGGCTGGCCGCCGGACGCCTCGAAGCCTACTGGGAGTTCGGCCTCAAGCCATGGGACATGGCCGCGGGCATCCTGCTCGTCGCCGAAGCCGGCGGCAAGGTGTCCGACATGCACGGTGAGCCTGCGCGCATCGGCGGCCGTCATCTGCTCACCACCAACGGCCACGTTCACGATCAGGTCCTCGGGCTGTTCTCCGAGGTCTTCAACGGGCAGTACCGCACACCTCTGCCGGAGCCAACCTCCGCCCTTTAGATCTACGGCAGCGCCGGGGCCTTGATGTACTCCACCGGCAGTTCGCCCGTCAGCGACGCCAGCCACGCAGTGATCGCTTCCGAGTCTTCCGCCGACAGCGTCCGGCCGAGTTGATGTTCGGCCATCTTTTCAACCGCCGCTTTGAGCGTCGGGACACCACCGTCGTGATAATACGGCCCCGTCTTCTCGATATTCCTCAGCGAGGGCACCTTGAAGATCATCCGGTCACTCTCTGACTTCGTCAGTGCGAACCGGCCCGGATCTTTTTCCGTGTCCGGCCAGGGCTTGACCAATCCCAGTTTCTGGTACATCGTGCCGCCCATGTAGGCCCCGCTGTGGCAGGCATGGCAGCCGGTATCGAGGAACTTCACCAGACCCGCCTTTTCGGCATCGGTCAACGCAGTGTCGTCACCGTTGAGATACTTGTCCCAACGCGCCGGGGTCACGAGTTTGCGTTCGAACGCGCCGATCGCGCGGGCCATGTTGTCGAACGTCACGGGATCCTTGTCCTCGGGAAACGCCTGCTTGAATGCCTTGACGTAGCCCGGAATGCCGTTGAGGGTAGCCACAACATCCTTCTCGGCGGACATTGCCATTTCGACCGGGTTCAACACCGGTCCTTTCGCCTGCTCCTCCACGGTCGGTGCACGCCCATCCCAAAACTGCGCGATGTGGCCCGCCGCGTTATAGACGGTGGGCGAGTTGCGGTTTCCCTTCTGACCCTTGAAGCCGTCCGAGACCGCCCCTGTATCGGCGCCAAAAGTGTTCAGGTTGTGGCAGGAGTTGCACGAAACATCGTTGCCCTTCGAGAGGCGCGTCTCGTAATACAGCATTCGGCCGAGCGCGATCTTCTCCTCGGTGAGCGGGTTGGACGCTGCGTCCATAACGAGCGGCAGCGGCTTGAATGCAGCCAGCCTTGTCCGGTCCACTTGCACTTTCGGCTCTTCTTTTCGGGCCGTGCAGGCGGCGGCACACACCAGGCCGGCGCACACGATGGTGACGTAAAGTTTGCGCATGACGAACTCCGGATGCCGAGCGAAACTTCTTCAGATGCCCGGATCTTAAATTAGCTTAACATGCGCAAACGTCCGACTCCCTCAGGCATTTGGTCCGATGTGGCCTCAGGAATCCGGGACATCGTCATCCGGAGACCGCAGCGCCTCCTGCCCGCCCTCGCCGTCTTTCCTGACCTCCTGGCTGACCTCATTCAGGATTTCCGGCTTCTCGTCGCTGTGAAGATCCCGGGCGAGCCGCCGCAGGGCGACACCGACCACGTCGCGGTGGTGCAGCTTCGAGCCGAGCCCTTCTTTTTCGGAAAGCTCCAGCCAGAGGTCGTGCACCAGGTCCAAGTCTTCGGGCCACAGTCGCGGTGGGTGCGGACCCAGATTCACATAGATGCTGCGGCGCTCGGGACTGATGATCTCGAGCGAAAACGGGTGCCTAGGTTCCGGGAGCCTCTCCCACGCCAAGCCTATTCGGCGCGCGAGTTCCTCGCTCGACATGCGCTCGCTCACGCCAGTGACCAACCGTGCCGCCTTCAGGCGCGATGCGGTTTGGACCATCGCGTCGAACGGGTTCGATCCGGGAATCACCAGCAGTTCCACCGGCTTCCCTTGCTTTTCCGCCATGGTCACCACGCGGCTGAAAAGTTCCTGTTCGTAATCGCCGAAGAACTGGTCGTCCGAAAGTTCGTACTCGCCGGATCGGGTGTGTACGGGCCGTACGGTCATTACCACGATGTCGTGCCGCCGCAGGTTGGTCTTCTCCAGCACCTGTTTCAGGTGTTTCAGCCTCGTGTACTCGCGTACCGCCACCAGGATGCAGCCCGGTCGCGCATGCACGGTCTCAGCCACTACCTGCGGATGGGTCTCAAGGTTGAAGTACTCGAGCGCATTGTCATCACTAGTGCCGCGCTGCAGTTGGAGGCGCCTGTGACGCGCCCGGTTCACACGCTGCGATATCGTGAAAAGCGCGAAGAGAGCCAGTGTAAACGCTATTCCGGAAATTGTCGCGATCTGCTTCGAAAGCAGGTTCGCGATGGCCACCATCAGCAGCACGAGGGTCGTCGCGCCCAGCCCAATCGGGATCTCCACTCCGCGAATGTGCAGGTTGCCCGGGAACTTGTATTCCTGGTCGTTCCGCTGATAGCGTAGCGCGATCACGCCGACCGATTTCAGCAGGAAGCTCCACACCACGCCGAACGCATACGCTTCGCCGAGCAGGTAGACGTCGCCGCGACTGATCAGAATGGTCGCCAGTTGCAGAACCGCGATCACGTTCAGCAGCCGGTGCGTCGTACCGAACCTCTTGTGCGGTTTCCGGAACCAGTCGAGCAGCACGCCGTCTTCCGCCACACGGTTCAGCACGGCATTGGCGCCGATGATCGACGTATTCACGGCCGACGACAGAATCAGCACGCCCACCAGCACGACGAAGATGTGAAAAACGAAGCGCATGAACTCCGGGCCGGCCAGATTCATCGCCAGACCGCCAATCAGGTTCTGGTAATACTTCGGCCGTTCTCCGAGCGGGATGATAATGCCCGCAAGGAGCGTCACGAGGCCCGTCGAGATCAGCGCGTACACGCAGACGATGTTCGCCGTGATCTTGAGGTTCTTCAGCTTCGGCGACGCGATCTCGCGGTATACCTGCGCCAGCGTCTCAAACCCGCTCATTGACAGCACCGAGTGGCCGAATGCTACCAGCACAGCGAGGAAGCCGATGTTGAGCAGCCCAAGGTCCTTCCACCATCCCGCAGATTCGGGGGTGAAGCTCAGGTTCTCCGGTGTGGGCAAGGGAGGCAGTCGGGGACTGTCCATAAGGAGGATGGTCACCACGGCCCAGACCAGCAGGATCACCAGCATGATGGTCATGATCTGGATAATCCTGAGCGCCTTCGAGCTTGATTCGTGGACGCCCTTCGTGTTCAGCCGCCAGAAATAGGCAGTTACCACTACCCCGAAGACCGCAGCGAAATGATTGGGGTTGATCTGGTACCCAAAGTGCGTCATCTCGCTGAGTTCGTTGAACAGCCGGCCCAGATACTGGCCCGCACTGACCGAACTGATCGGGGCGGTCAGAATGTAATCGAACACGAGCGCCGATACGGACAGCCGCGCCATGAACGGCCCCATGCTGTCGCGCACGACGACGTACACGCCGCCGCGCACGTACATGCTGGAGCTTTCGAGGTACACCGAGCGCACTGCGAATGCGAACAGCATGACGCCGAGCACCAGCCATGGCGCTGAGCGGCCGATGGCCTGCTCGGCAATGCCGCCGGCATAAAAGGATGAAGACGCGAGGTCGCCGAGGACGATTGATGCGCCTCGCCAGAACGAGATGAATGAAAGCGCGACCGTGGTGGCGACTACTACTTTAGGGGCCGCTGCCCTGCCTTGCTGTGCCATGCTTGGGTGGGACGAAAATCCCTACTCCGCTTATTTTACGATGCTTACATGACGCCTGCGGCTGAATCTGGCGCGCTCGCCCGGAAGATCGTTTTCCGGTTGCGCGAAAGCGGGTGGCAGGCGTGGCTGGTTGGGGGATGCGTACGCGACGTCCTTCTGGGCCGTGAACCCCAGGATTACGATGTCGCCACTGATGCCCTGCCCGGCGCCCTTCTCATGCTCTACCCCGATGCCCGGCTCGTCGGCTCGCACTTTGGCGTCGCGCTCATCCGGGAGGACGGGGCCGAGGTCGAGGTCGCCACGTTCCGCAGCGATCATGTCTACCTCGACGGACGCCACCCGGCCTCTGTCGAGTTCGAAACGGACCCCCGGCAGGACGTCCTCCGGCGCGATTTCACCATCAACGGCCTGTTGCTCGACCCGTTCACAAACGAAGTGCTTGATTACACCGGCGGCCGCGCCGATCTCGACGCGCGCGTCATCCGCGCCATCGGCGACCCCGCCTCGCGGTTCGCCGAGGACCACCTGCGAATGCTCCGCGCGGCCCGCTTCGCCGCCCGGCTCGGCTTCGAAATCGAGTCCGCCACCTTCGCCGCGATCCGCTCTCTGCGGGAGCGCATCCGGAACATCTCCGCCGAGCGCGTCCGCGATGAACTCGTCCGCATCCTTACAGAAGGCGGAGCGCGCCGCGGATTCGAGTTGCTAGACGCCACCGGCCTGCTCGACGTGATCCTCCCCGAGGTGGCCGCCATGCGCGGCGTCGCCCAACCCCCCGAGTTCCACCCCGAAGGTGATGTGTGGACCCACACGCTCATGATGCTCGAAGGGCTACGAGAGCCGACACCCACGCTCGCCCTTGGCGTTCTGCTGCATGACGTTGGCAAGCCCCCCACGTTTCAGATCGCCGAGCGCATTCGCTTCGACGGCCACGCCGAAGTTGGCGCGGAGATGGCCTCCAGGATCCTCGAGCGGCTTCGGTTCCCGAAGCACGATGCCGAACGCGTCGAGGCTCTTATCCGGAATCACCTTCGCTTCAAAGATGTCCGGGAAATGCGCGAAAGCACGCTGAAGCGCTTCCTCCGGATGGAAGGCTTCCCTGAACATCTGGAACTGCACCGGCTGGACTGCGCCTCCAGCCACGGCTTGCTGGATAATTACGAGTTCGCCAAGCGGAAGCTCGAGGAAGCGCCGCCGGAAGCGTTGAAGCCCGCACCGCTCATCAGAGGGCATGACCTGATTGCCGAAGGATACGTTCCAGGCCCGGCATTCTCCCAGATTCTTCGGGAAGTGGAAGACGCACAATTGGAGGGTCGGCTTCAAAGCCGTGGTGAGGCCCTGGCATTTGTCCGTTCGCGCTACACGCCGCCCGGTGGAGATGCGATTACGGTGGAGCCGGGCGGTAGCTGAAAACCATATAAAGAACAAGCGCGATGATCGAAAGGATCGCGAAGGCGGCTACGAACTCGAGGACGACGACCTTTCGCTCCTCGACCTCCGGTTTCTGCCCCCTGCTGGCGTCCACCATCGAAACCCTCCTTGTGGCGATTAGTACGCCTCCCGGGAGGCAAAGTCAAGGAAGAAGGAGGGCAGGAGGTAGGAGGTAGGAACTTCGGCAGGCACCGTCCGTTCCGTCACGGTCGCGGGGCGTTCCGATACTTAAATAATTTTGACTGAGGGGAGGATGTGATGGCGCTAAGGAATCGCCGCATCGTGCTGGCGTCGCGGCCGACAGGCGAACCGCGGCCGGAGAACTTCCGCCTGGAGGAAACGGATGTGCCGCAGCCAGGCGCAGGGCAGGCGTTGTTGCGGACGCTCTACCTTTCACTCGATCCGTACATGCGCGGACGGATGAACGCGGGTCCTTCCTATGCGCCGCCGGTCGAAGTCGGACAGGTGATGGAAGGCGGAACGGTGAGCGAGGTGGTGGAATCGCACGCGCCGGAACTGCGCCCGGGTGAGGTAGTGCTGGGCTACACCGGCTGGCAGGAATATGCCGCGGCGGACGCCAAGGCGCTCCGCAAACTGGACCCTGCCCTCGCCCCAGTGACGACCGCCCTGGGCGTTCTCGGAATGCCGGGGATGACCGCGTACACCGGACTGCTGAACATTGGACAGCCGAAGCCGGGTGAGACCGTAGTAGTGTCGGCAGCTTCAGGAGCCGTGGGATCAGTCGTCGGACAGATCGCCAGAATCAGAGGGTGCCGGGCGGTGGGGATCGCCGGCGGCCCGGAGAAATGCGGGTTCGTGCGCGACACGCTCGGCTTCGATGCCTGCGTGGATCACCGTAGCCCGGGCTTTGCGGCGGATTTGCAGGCCGCCTGCCCGCAGGGCATCGACATCTACTTCGAAAACGTCGGCGGCGCCGTGTTTCAAGCGGTACTGCCGCTGCTAAACCCGTTCGCGCGCGTGCCCGTTTGCGGCCTGGTGGCCCACTACAACGCCACGGAACTGCCGCCCGGACCGGACCGCGTGCCGGCGGTGATGTCCGCGATCCTGGTGAAGCGCCTCACATTCCGCGGATTTATTGTGAGCGACTATGCGGCACAACAGCCGGAATTCCTGAGGGATGTTTCCGGCTGGCTGCGCGAAGGCCGAATCAAGTACCGGGAGGACGTGGTCGAGGGCCTGAAAAATGCGCCCGAGGCCCTCATCGGCCTGCTTCGCGGGCGCAATTTCGGCAAGCTGCTGGTGAAGGTGTCCTGAGGACTGGTTATAAGCAGGGGCCGTGCCCTCACCCCGGCTAACCCCGCGGCATCCAGGTGATACATCCGAAGGGCTCGCGCATCGATAGATCCGGCACGTGCTGGTAAGCTTTTAACCGTGGCTAAATCGATATTGCTCGCATGTTTCGCTGCGGCCGCGCTGGCCGCTTCGGCCGCGGATGCCGGACGCAAGGTCGTACTCAATGATGACGGCGGCTGGTGTTGGTTCGAGGACGAGCGGGTTGTCGTCGATCGCGGCAAGCTAATCATCGGCTCCGTTGCGATGGGCACGAAGGACCCCGCCCGCAGGGGCAATATCGAGGTGACGGTTCACGACATTGCGTCGGGCGTAACATCCGTTCACGTTCTGAACCGGCCCGCTTCGGATGTGGAACGGAAACGATGGGCCGACGACCACAACTCGCCTGCACTCGTCGCGCGGCCAGACGGGCGAATCCTCGCGATGTATGCCATGCACGGCCCGGAGGAGAAGATCTACTACCGCGTTTCGGGCGTGCACGACGCGGCCTCCTGGGGCGAAGAAAAGATTTTCGTTCCGTCACCGTCGTCGCGCGTGACTTACAGCAACCTGCACCTGCTCGCGAACGAGAACGGGGGGCGAGGAAGGATCTACGATTTCTTCCGCGGGCTGAACAACAGTTTCAAGCCGTCCTACGCGTGGTCCGACGATTTCGGAGAGACGTGGCAAGCGGGCAATGTATTTATCAACGTGCCCGCGAGAATCCGCCACCGTCCGTATGTGAAGTATGCATCGAACGCGCGGGACACGGTTCACATTGCCTATACCGAGGGGCATCCGAGGAATTTCGATAACAGCGTGTACCACGTTTTCTACCGTGACGGCGAATTGCGCCGTTCGGATGGCACGCCGATTCGTGCGATGCCGGAAGGTCTGAAATCGCCCGATGAGGGCACACTCGTCTTTCGGGGCGACGCGAACAACGTTGCATGGACGAGCGATCTGCATATCGATGGCCAGGGCCGCCCGTATATGGCGTTTTCTGTTCAGAAGGACTCGGGAGGATTGCCGGACCGGCAGGCAGGCGAGGACCATCGGTATCGGTATGCACGCTGGACCGGCAAGGCTTGGGAGTCCGAGGAAATCGCGTACGCCGGCAGCAAGCTCTATCCAGGTGAAGACGATTACACGGGCAACGTCGCACTCGACCCTCACGATCCCGACACTGTGTACATCTCGACCAATGCCGATCCGGTGACCGGAAAGGCTCTCATCAGCCGCGCCGACGGGCAGCGGCACTGGGAGATTTTCAAGGGCAGGCGCCGCGCCGCGCGTTGGACGTGGACGCCGGTCACGCGCGATTCGAGCATGGACAATATCCGCCCGATCGTGCCGATCTGGACGGGTAAGCAGTTCGCGCTGCTGTGGCTGCGCGGCAAGATGCGCGCATACACGGACTACGCTTTCGAGATCGTGGGCTACGCGGCCAAGCGATAGCGTGCTCGCTGCCGGGCGCTCCGTGGTGTTATGGCTTCACCCTGGCAAATTGAACGGGTGAAGGCCGTTCGAATCCGCACGCTGTGCAGACCTGAGTGTCCGTACCGGCACGACGGCGCGGCCAGTTCCAGGTGTGTCCGAAAACGCAAGACCTGTCGTGGAACAGGCGTGCCGCGAGCCGTGAGCAGGGGATCGCGAGCGACAGAATCCACAGGGCTAGCAATAACGGCGCGGCATGCCCAAGGGACTGCGCTGGAAGCTGCAAGAACCGGGTGGCGAGGTGCAGTGCGAGAATGAGCACCCAGAACATGAAGCGGTCACGGACGACATCGAATGCGATGCCGGCGACGCCAGACCTCGGTACCGCGGACCAGCGTTGCAGGAATCCAAACATCACACGTTTGATGAGATAACCGGCTCCGAGCGTCGCTACCAGGACGCCGAGTGGCATGGCCAGGCTGGCCCAGTCTTGTGCGAGTATTTCGATCATCATATGCACAGGGATCTTCGCGACCCGCTGTAGCGCGGGTACTTAGCATTTGTGAGGCCACCGCAATGTTTGCGTGTGCGCCGTAATCATCGGAACCACTTGGCAGGTGTGGGCGGCCGCCGTTGGTACTTCGGTACTAAGAAAGAAGTGCCCGATCGTGACGTCCAGAGTGAAGAATCCGCCTGTATCTGCGAACAGCGCCGGCAGGCGGAGGGTATTAAGGCGCCTGCCTGCGTCAATAGCCGAGGGTTTTGCGGACGTACTCGCGGCTGATTCGCCAGCTTTCGCGCAAGGGGCGTGTGAGCTTGAAGCCGGGTGGATGTGCGAGTTCGATCGCGACGTCTCCCGCGTAGCCGATATCGCGCAATGCCCGGCCGATCGCGGGGTAGTCAATTACGCCCTCGCCCATGGCTTCGGTCCAAACACCACTGGGGCCGCGGTCGCGTAAGTGGAGGTATATCAGGCGCCGGGCGTGCCGCCGGATGAACCCGACCGGGTCCACACCCGCTCCGGTCAGCCAATCGAGGTCCGGCCCGAGCTTTGCGTCGGGGATCCGCTTCAAGGTGGCGCGCAGATCGTACTCGTCGTCCTTGACCTCATAGATGTGATTGTGGAGGTTGAGGACGATTCCGTTTCGGCCGCAGATGCCCATCAGCTTCCGAACGAGTTCGGCCTGGGCGTCCAACTCCGCGGCGGTTTTCTTCCGGCCTGCATCGCCTACGGAAATCCCGAACGTATGCCCTCCGAGTTTCGCAAGACGCTCGATTACGAGCGATGCATCTTCAACGATCTCGCTGTGCTTCTCGCGGTTCCACATGGGGGCGTCGAAAGACGTGCCGATGACTGGCAGCTTGTATTTACGCGACAGCTCGCCGATACGATCGACGGCATCGTTGTGCCGCAGCGTGCGGTCCATCAGCTCGAGGGCGTCGAGACCAGCCCAGCTCAGGTCAGAGAAGATCTGGTCAAGGACGGGCGTGAAGTCGTACCCGGGCAGCGGCGCGGCATACACCCACGCGTGAGCGGCAACGGTAACCTTCTTCGGGGCTGCGGCCCGCCCGGTGGTGAGCGCGGCGGCAACGCTTAGGGTCCGGCAGAAATCGCGGCGGCTGGTAGACGGCATGACGCTCCTTTGCGAAGGCTGGGAAAGCAGAATGCAGGAGGCAGAATGCAGGAGGCAGAATGTAGCTTAGGTCGCAGCCTGCCTTGTGCGTTCGGCCCCTTGTGCATTCGGCCTCTATGGTATAGCTCGGCTGCAAACCGCGCCAGTGAAAATTCGTCAGCGGGCAGGGCTGAGTCCAGGGCGGCCAGGCGCGACGTCTCCGACGTCTCTGCTGACGCCTGCGCTGTCAACCACCCTGAAACGCACCGTGACCGCTTCGCCCAGCGTGCCGCCGGCGGCTGGTTCGGAATAAGGCGCTGCCGTGAGGACGTGCGGCCCCGGAACCGGCGTCCACGGATTGTAAGCGCCTTCCTTGTGGCCCGCGAGCGCAAAGGGCGGCGTGTTTTGCACGCTCAGCGCGGCAGTTGCATCGTAGTCGAACCTGACGCTTGCCGCGGCGCTTGCCTCCGCGCGAATGCTGAGGTTCCGTGTAGGCAAAGCGCCGAGGTCTATCGTGGTGTTGTCCGTAATCGCGGCCGAGCTCGTGCCCGGGATCTCGAGAGGCAAGTTCGTGTCTGCATTGATCAGCGTGAGACCGGTGGTCCGCGGCGCGCCCGCGCCGGTGTAGGCTGCGATCTGATCGAAGAACGCCATCTTCGCGGGCGTGTTGATGGCCCAGTTTATGGGCGGCGACTGGAAACCGTTCACGTGATCGTTTGCTCCCTGGTCGTAGTAGCCCCAGGACACGCGCTCCGCCGTCGCGGCTTTGAAGTTCTCGATGCTCGCCGAGTCCTCGTTGATCACGATGGGCTTGTCCGTCCGGCTTCGGACGGCGCGAATGTAGGACGTCAGTTGAGACGCATTCAGATTGTTGCCGTGGATCAGGATGAAGTCGGCAGCATTGAGAACCGCATCAGGCACGTCGTATCCGCCCGTGAAGCTGGTGCTGACGAGCAGCCGCCCGTTCGACCGGGACCGCACACGTTCAATCAAGGTACGGACCGCAGGCGGTCTGATCATCGGGTGACTGTAGTAGCCATTGTCGCTTTCGTTTGCGATCTCGACCAGAACGTTACGGTAGTTCTGGCTGACCAGCCAGTCCGTCGCCTGATCTACGGCGTTGAGGACGGCGGGATCGTCCGTCTCACTGGCGCCGGCGGACGACAGGCGATGGACCTGACCGAAGTAAAAATAGCCGACGATCGCGACCATGCCATTCGCGTCCAGCGCCTTGATGGCGCGATCCATGCGTGCCAGGTATGCCGGCTTGAGGTTTCCGGCGGCATCGAAGGCCGAGTTGTCCCACGCCTGATCCGCGCTGAACTGGCCAGGTTTCGGACCGCCGCCCTGAAAGTTGAGCGTGACGGCAAGCAGGCCGCGAGCCCGATAGGACGGAAGCGCCTGCACGAACTCCTCGGTGTTCCTCGACGGATCCCAGGCGCCACCGGGGTAGTTCCAGTTGGCCACTGTGGCAGGGTTCGCATCATCGAACGTCGCCTGGACCATGCGGCTGTTGGGCA
>DATMXS010000160.1:0-2945 GCA_035561355.1 Bryobacteraceae bacterium
CCTGGAGCCGTGGCGTGCATTCCGGGCAGGTGTGAACGATGCAAGACAATTATTCCGATGCCGAGCTACGAGTTAGGACGAGATCCGTACTAATTTATTCCAGGGAGGATCAGTTGGAGAGCACAGTGCTTGAAACAGAGACCCGCAGTGCTACCGCAACTCGGGCCCCAGAATTAAAAATATTGACCACTCACCACAAACGGGACCATCCGGCGTGGGTGTTGCGCACGGAAATGATCCCGGGGTGGCACGAGTTGGTCCTAAATAATCTGGGCGCTTCAGTGCGCCCACTAACGGCAGTGCGTTGGGCATGGAGAATGTTCAGAGCGAGAAAGAGGTATTCAGGAGTACTCACTGGCTCTGAGACCGTGGCGCACGTCTTTGCACTGATGCAAGCCGCGCTGCCGAAAAAACAAAGGATTCCGCACGTGCTGATCGATTTTCCTTGGAACCCTCCTTCTGGTGGATTCCGCCTTATCTTGAAGCGAATGCAATTTCGACTCGAGTCGCGAGCAATCAACAGAATCGTTGTCCATGGGGGCCCTGAGGAACAATCTACATTCGCAACTGCGCTTCGCATGCCTCCAGATAAGTTTATCTTCGTGCCATATCACACGACTAAGTTCAGCCACCCCGTTTCGCGCGGCGACTATATCTTCGCGGGAGGAGATTCATTCAGGGACTACAGGCCACTCATCGAAGCAATGAAGACGTTGCCATACCGGGTAATCATTGCAACAAATCGGAAAGAACTGATTCAGCAATCAACGGCGCCAAAGAATGTTGAATTCGTCCGCGTAGGTGCAAAGGACTTCGACAAGCTTATCGCTGAGTCCCGCATTGTCGTTATTCCAGTGATTGCCGGACTGGTGCACGGAGCAGGTCAGTCCGTACTTCTTAACTCGCTTGCGTACGGGAAGCCGGTAATCATGACTGATGATGGACACGCCAGGAATTATGTTACTGACGGGGAGACAGCATTGTTGGTGCCGTCACAAAATCCTGGTGCATTAAGGCAAGCCATCCAGCGTTTGTTCGAGGATGAGCGCCTGGCGGACAACATCAGCAGCAACGCTCTTGCTGCCTCTGTGAACCACACCCCGGAGAGGTTTTTCGAACGCGTATTCGCCCTAATAGATGACTGCCGGAACCAGGAATCTTCCTGATTTGTACTACTTAGCTAGCCAAAGGCTGTTGGCTTCCATCACCGGCGTCAAAAAGTCGCCATAGCAGAACTGCGAAGTTTTCACGCCAACATTCTTCCACACCACGGATCCGTCGCCTGCAAATGCCCCTTCTCTTGGCGGCCAGGGCGGCTGTGAATTACCTGAGACACCGGGTCTGACCACTTCATACGTATAGCGCGTCCCATTAACAACAACTTGGATTCTTGACCCTGCTCTTGGTGTAGCGTTTGGGACGGAATAAGCATGGTTCGGCTGCCAGCCCGGAATGGATTCTTCGGCGTATGTCACGACTCCTAAGCTAGTCTTGTGAGATCCCTGGCAGGCCTCAACTCCGTCGTATGCGTTGTCATGCAGAGAAACGACACCCCAGTTCCCTTCCACCCAGTTGTCGTGGAACTCCCACCAGCGCATACCGATAATCGTTCGTGTGTTATAGACCGTGTTCCTGGTATTGACGAACACGTTCATGGAATCTGCGTAGAACCTGCCGCGCTCCTCCTGCGTGTTACAGGGATCGCATTGCGTACTGACAGGGTTTGCATACCTCCACATTGCCGAATCGGCGGTGGCTTTCGCGCCGTGCCAAAGAATGATGGGCTTGTCGCCTGCATGCGTGGCTACGTAATCAAGTTCGGACTGAAGCCGGCGGTAATCGGGCTGCCATGTGAGCACATCTACGTACGTTGCGGCTGCCTGTAAGACATTGCGGTTCCCGACGCCTCCCCAGGTTCCCAGCACTCCCGGCCCGAAATACAAACTGTGCGGCGAGTAATGCTTGATTCGCTCGCGGGTCACCGAAAAGTATTGTGTTGCAAGCTCTCTGAGGAACTCGTTCATATCGTTATTGAACGCGACGTTTGAGCCAAGATGAACTTTGTCGGTCGGAATCCACGCATGTCGCCCGTCCTCGTCCATCAGCCCTGCGCCATAACCCCAGCCATCGCGGATGTAATCGATGGTGATCGCGTCACCGCGCACGGGCGCCCGGTTGAAGGTGATTGTGAGCACACCCTTCGCATAGTCAATGTCTCCAGCCGATACTGTCACGTCGGCCCCGGCGCTCAGACCAGTAAATCCGCCGTGGCCTGTCGCAGCAGCCGTGCACAACCATCTTGGACAATCGCCCCCGACTTTGACGCCAGACACTTTCACCGCGACGCTAAGCGGAGAGATGTCCTTGTTGGACAGCGTCTTTCTAAATGTGGCAGTCGAGCCGTCTCCAACGCCAAGCGGCTCAGCGATGGTTTGCATTCCCGTGGAGTCCCACTGGGTGTAGTTGCTGCCCCATGCAGTATTTAGGGCCTCAAGACTGGAATAGCGCTTTTGAAGGAAAGCCTTCAATTGAGTCTTAGTGGCGACTTCCTGATTTGCATACACCTGGGGCTTGCCGACCATCGCTCGTCCTGGATTTGCATTCTGCACAGGTGAGGTAACCAACGCCATCAATGCCTGGTGCCGCTGGTTGTATCCCGGAGGATTTGTCGCCATCTCTGGTCCCGGGCCACACAGCCCATTGAGCGCATCGCATTCGTCGGACACCCATCCGACTACCCAGGGAGAGTTCTGCGCCGGTTTTAAGCTGGCATCATTCCGCAATGTACCGTCGAGCCATGCGTAGAAGTTTGGATCCCAGATATCGGGGAAAGTCGAGTTGTGACCTTTACCGTAATACGCAAGGTTAACGCCGGACTGCACGTCCTTGACCGCGCTCGGTGCATAGCCGTTATGGTTATAAAGCGAATACATCGAAGGCTGAAC
>DATMXS010000161.1:0-4446 GCA_035561355.1 Bryobacteraceae bacterium
CCTCGAATATCCTCTGAAGCAGGACCAGGCTGCCGCGTTCGAGAAGGCGGGGCTGACGCACAGAAAGAAACTGCGCATACAGCCCCAAGCCTATACGTTACGTGTCGTGGTTCGGAACCCTGTTACCGGTGCGCTCGGCTCGCTCACGATTCCGCTCGGGAAGCGCGCCGTGCCCGGTACTTGACGCTTACGCGCCCGCGGTCCGGGGAGTCGTCCGGGCGCGTTCCCAATTTGCGCCGATCGCTTCCCAGTTCAGGTTCTTGAAGAACGTGTCGATGTAGCTCGCGCGTGCCACGCCGTAATCGATGTAGTACGCGTGCTCGTAGACATCGAGGCCGACGATCGGCACGGCGTTCCATACCGGGAACGAGTTCTGCGCGTCGCCGGCGTAGTTGAACAGGTAACCCCAGTCACGGTCGTAGCCCGTCCAGGCCCACCCGCGAGACGCGATGCCGGTCGCCTTCAGATCGGCCATCCACTTCTCGACGGAACCGAAGTCCTTCTCGAGTTGCTTCTTGATTTCGGCCGGCGGCTCGCCACCCTTGCCGCCGAGGTGGCCGAAGTACAGTTCGTGGTTCTTGACGCCGCCGATAGCGAACGTCAGATCCACCTTCAGGGAGCGTATGTCGCTGAAAGTCTGGTTGGCCGCCGCGCGGTCTGCCGCGTCGAGCTTGCCCATGATCTCGTTGTACTTATTGACGTAGCCCTGATACAGCTTGTAGTGCTCGGTCATGGTCCGGGCGGAGATTCCGTCCAGGTCCCGCATGATGTTGTCGTACTTCTTCGCTTCGATTTTGTGTGGCATCCCTTTTCCGTAGGTCCTTCACTTCACAGATTCAGGAACGGGGAAAAGGTTGCAGGAAAAGGCGAAAACTGCTTTACCGCAGAGACGCCGAGACGCAGAGAAAAACAGCATGCGGAGAAACAGGATGGCAGATTGTGGTGCGGACCTTGGAAGACGCTGGCGAGACCGAGGGGACTGGACGCTGCGAATCAATCGCCCAAAAGGCGAAAGCTGCTTTACCGCAGAGACGCCGAGACGCAGAGAAAAACAGCATGCGGAGAAACAGGATGGCAGATTGTGGTGCGGACGTTGGAAGACGCTGGCGAGACCCGAGGGGACAGTGGCTCATCTCCTTTCGCCAGTCTCTCTTATTGCTTTTCTCTGCGTCCCTGCGCCTCTGCGGTCAACTCAGCTTGTGCAGCGTTCGTAGGCTTCGGCCAGGCGGAACATGCCGCTTTCGTCGAAATGCCGCGTGAGGATCTGCATTCCTACGGGCAGCCCTTCTTGCGTGAGGCCGCAGGGGACGCTCATGCACGGCACTCCAGCGAGGCTGCCCGTAAGCGTGTAGATGTCCGAGAGGTACATCTCGAGCGGGTCGGCCATCTTCTCGCCCAACCGGAATGCCGGGAACGGCGAGACGGGAGTCACGATAGCGTCCACTTCCTCGAACGCCCGTGCGAAGTCGCGCGCGATCAGCGACCTGACCTTCTGAGCCTTCAGGTAGTAAGCGTCGTAGTAGCCAGCGCTTAGCACGTACGTGCCCAGCATGATGCGCCGCTTGCACTCTTCACCGAAACCCTCGCCGCGGGTGTTGCGGTACATATCGCTTAGCGTCTCGCTATTCGCCGAACGGAATCCGTACCGGACGCCATCGTAGCGTGCGAGATTGGAACTCGCTTCGGCTGTCGCGATGATGTAATAGGTCCCGACGGCGTAGTCCGTATGGGGCATGCTAATCTCGCGCACTTCGCAGCCCAATGCCGTCAGCTGCTCCACGGCACGCCCGAGTAGCGCGCCCGTGTCGCCGCCGAGATCCTTGAAATACTCCCGCGGCAGCCCGATCTTCAGGCCGCGCACGTTGCCGTCCATCGCGTCCGCGTAGTGGGGCACCGGCGCGAACGCCGAGGTCGAATCCGCCGGGTCGCGGCCGGCCATCACTTCGAGCAGGGTCGCCGCATCGCGTACGTTGCGGGCGAACGGTCCGATGTGATCGAGCGAACTCGCGAACGCGATCAGCCCGTAGCGCGACACCCGGCCGTATGTGGGCGTCACGCCGGCGCATCCGCAGAACGAAGCCGGCAGCCGCACGGAGCCGCCCGTGTCGGAACCGAGCGACACCACTGCCGTTCCCTGGGCCACCACTGCCGCTGATCCGCCCGACGACCCTCCCGGCACGCGGTCCGGCGCCACGGGATTGCGCACCGGCCCGAAGGCCGAGTTCTCGTTCGACGAGCCCATCGCGAACTCGTCGCAATTGGTTTTGCCGATGATGACGCCGCCCTGCTCCTCAATGCGGACCACAGCTGTGGCATCGTAGGGAGCCACGTAGTTTTCGAGCAGCTTCGAACCGGCTGTAGTCCGAATGCCGCGCGTGAGGATCACGTCTTTAACGGCTACGGGCACGCCCGCCAGCGCACCCGGCTCTTCACCCCGGGCCAGCTTGTCGTCAACCGCGCGCGCGACCGCCATCGCGCGCTCCGGCGAGAGGTGCAGGTAGGCGTTGGTCTTGGGGTTCTCCGCCTCGGCGAACCGCAGCGCATCGGCTGCCAGCTCAGCCGCACTGAACCGCCTCGCCAGCAGGCCTTCGCGGACCGCTTGGATCGTCAGACTCGGGATCTCGCTCACCGTTCGATCACCTTGGGAACCTTAAAGCAGCCCGCGCCTGACATCGGCGCATTGGCCAGCGCTTCTTTCTGGCCCAGCACCGGCCCTGGGACGTCGTCGCGCAGTGTCGCCGTCTCTTCGGCGTCATACAGCACCTGAGCCATGGGCTCTACTGCGCCGGTATCCAATTCGTTCAGCTTTTCCATGTGGGTCAGGATCTCGCCGAGATCGGCCGAGAGCCGCCGCACTTCTTCGTCGCTGAGCGTGAGATTGGCCAGTTCGGCCACCTGCCGGACCTGCTCTGGGGTGAACTTCATCAGGAAACGCGCTTCCTCGAATGGCGGTAGATCATCCTGAGCCCTGAATCCTGGATCTGCTCGGCCTCGTCCGCTACGGCGCGGGTGGAGCCGGCCCGCCGCGGCGGCATGCGAACCGCGCCCACGATGATGCGTATAGACGTCACCAGCCCCGGCCCCGCGATCGCCGCAAGGTTCTTCAGGATCACCGGCCGGAAGGAGAAAAGGTTCTGCCGGAACAGCGGATCGCTCGCCTCGATTACGAGGTGCGTCCCTTTAAGGGAGCCCACGCGCGTGTTCCGCGCGATTTGCGGTCCGACCGCTTCGGCCCAGGCTGCGCGCACAACTTCCTCCGGCGACAGGCTCTCGCCCGCGAGTTTGAGTTTGTGAAGGAGTTTTCCGGCGCGCTCCATGGTGGGAAGTACGCATTGTAGCAGGCAAGCGTTGCCTGCCGAATCGTCAACCGGCCAGATCGCCGATTCGCCACGTGCCGCCGCTCCGCCAGCTGCGCCGGCCAGCCTCAGCGCGCTCGCGTTCCCACGATCGGAAGTTGTTAAGAAAATTGACTTTCCACGTCATCCGTGAGCCGGCCTGACGCGTGCTATAGTGTTGTTTCTATGCCGAGTGGTTACATCCCGATCTTTCTGTACGCCATCCTCGCACTTGCTTTCCCGATCGTGCTTCTGGTGGCAGCCAAGTTCGTTCGCCCCTGGGTTCCAAGCGCAGTTAAACTCGAGGCCTATGAGTGCGGCATTCGGGCGGCTTCCGATTCCCGCGGGCGTTACACGGTTCGCTTCTATATCATCGCCATTCTGTTTGTCATCTTCGACGTGGAAACCATCTTCCTCTATCCCTGGGCAGTGCGCTACAAGACGCTCGGCTGGTTTGGCGTGGCGGAAGTCGCGGTTTTCCTCGCGATCCTCGTAGTCGGGTATTTCTGGGCCTATAAGAAGGGCGCTTTGGAGTGGGTCTGAGCCCTGCATCAGCGACAGCCTGCCTCGCGATTGAATGAGCACCGCGCGTCTCTACTACCGCGATTCGCGTCTGATCGAATTCACCGCATCCGTCACCGGCTCCTCCGACGGTGGACGCCGTGTGTATCTTGATCGGACCGCGTTTTACCCGGCGTCCGGCGGCCAGCCGCACGATACAGGCACGCTGAACGGCATTCACGTCATTGAGGTGATCGAGGAGGAGGACGGCCGCATTGCGCACGTGCTTGCCGCTCCGCTTGCTGACCTCGCCGAGGGCAAGACAGAGGTCCATGGCGCCGTCGATTGGGCACGCCGGTTCGATCACATGCAGCAGCACACGGGCCAGCACCTGCTCTCGGCTGTGCTTGTGGATTTGTATGACGCCCAGACGGTGGGGTTTCACCTCAGCGCGGAGTACGCCACAATCGACCTCGCGGTGAACGGCCTCGATGCCGCCCAGATTGCCGCGACCGAGGCGCGCGCGAACCATATCGTGTTTGAAAACCGCGCAGTGGCGGTCGACTTCGAAGATGCCGCTAGCGGCCCGGCTCTGCGGAAGCCATCAGAG
>DATMXS010000162.1:0-21498 GCA_035561355.1 Bryobacteraceae bacterium
CCACATCCTCAACTACGAGCTTTCGATGATGGCGTGGTTCGCGGGCTGCGTCGCGCGGCCCATCGCGACCGAGAACGGCATACTCACGTGGGAGCAGATCCGGAAAGAGATCCGTCCCCTGGGTCCCCACTGGGCGCCGACCGGCCTCATCGAGATCGAGAACACGCACAACATGGCCGGCGGCTCGGTGTACCCCACCGAAGTGACGGACGAGATCTGCGACGGCGCGCACGAGGCCGGGCTTAAGGTCCACTTGGACGGCGCACGCATCTTCAATGCGGCCACGTATCTCCGCAAGCCCGTCAGCCAGATCACGGCGAAGTTCGACACCGTGATGTTCTGCCTCTCAAAAGGGCTGGGCGCTCCGGCGGGATCGATGCTTGTGGGCAGGGAGGAGGCAATCGCGGAGGCGCGACTCTACCGCAAACGGCTCGGCGGTGGCATGCGACAAGTCGGGATTCTGGCGGCGGCGGGCCTGATCGCGCTGGAGGAAATGCCGGACCGGCTCTGCGAAGATCACGAGAACGCGCGTTTCCTGGCCGATGAGCTATCCGGGATGCCGGGCATCACGGTGCCGCACACCGTGCAGACGAACATCGTGATGTTCGATGTTGCGGGAACCGGAATCGCCATCGGCGAATTCAGCCGCAGGCTCAAGCAGCGCGGCGTGCTGATCAACGGCGTCGGCGGCACGCGCATGCGGCTGGTGACGCACATGGACGTCAATCGCGAGGCGTGTCAGCGTGCCGCTACTGCGCTGGCGGAAGTGGCCGCCGGATCGTAACGCGCAGTTCGTTGCTGTTCTTGCCGGCGACGTTCAGCATTACGGGAACCTCGCCGGCGCCCACCAGCGGCTCCGGGATGAGCACATTCACCTGGTCGAGCCCGGCGTACTGCAACTGCGGGCCGGCGTACTCGGGGATCAGAACGTAATCGCCAACCCTGAGCGTCGCCCCGCTGCCCCGCCGCAAGCCGGTGCCGTAGAGCACCATGTAAATCTGTTGGCCATCCGCAACGAACTCAGCGAAATTAAACAGCGCGGGCGCTTCGTTTTCGATCCGAACCGCGCCGATGGCCGATACGCGCCCAGGGGACCGGACGGTGACCTCCCCAATGCCGGTCGTTAAGCCGGCCGGCACCAGAAAGTTGATCTGCAGCGGCGAGGCGTAGAACACCTCGGCCGGTAGAATTGCGCCCGTAGCGTCTTTCACATCCACCCGGACGTCGGCGCCTTCGAAGAGGTTGAAACCGTAACCGGAGGCGAGCGAATCCGGCGCAACGGACGCGATCGCGCCGGCGGCCGCCGACACTGTTGTCATCACAGCCGCCCCAGAGTGCGCCTGGAGCCATGAAAGCTGGACACGATCCTCGCCGTTGCGTGGCTGCACGGAGAGTTTGTAGTCGTTCCACCACTCCCCCGCCGCCCAGTAGGTCGCATCCATCTTCGCTTCATCCAGTGCGACCATGAAGCGGTCGAGGACGCTCATCCAGCGCGGGTCGTCGTTCGGCACTCCGTACTCGCCGAGGTAGCCTTTCACCCCGTTATTGCGGCACCACTCCAGGAAACCGGAAACGCGCTTCACGCCGATTTCGGGCAGGTTCGCAATCTGGCTTGCCTGGTACTCATAACTCGTCCCGTTGTACCAGAGCGGTTTGGTGTAACCACCACTCTCGTCACGGTCGAAATACTGGTGCGCTTCGTAGGCGAAGTTGTCGGCGGGGTCCACGATCCAGCCCTGCGTACCGTGGTTGCGCACCCAGCGGTTCGCGCTGGACCAGTCATCGCCGGGGATCATGATCCGTTTCGTGTCGCCGCGATTGCGTAGCGCACTCAGCACCGTTTGCGACGTCAGCTTCCAGTTCCCCGAGCCCATCTGGTGCGGCTCGTTCATCAGGTCGTAGGCGTACACAGCGAGTTCGTCGCGGAACTCGTCCGAGATACGCTCCCAGAGGTCGATCAGGTCGAGCGTGGAAATGACGCCGTTGTCGAGGATGTGCTCGCGCCCATCGAGGACATAGCGGCCGAAGTTGTGCGGCTCAATGACGACCCGCACGCCGTTCTTATTCGCCCACGCGACATTCTGCTTGAGGCCCGCGAGGTATGCCGCGTCAAGCGGTCCGCGCGGGACCGGCTGAAGCCGCTCCCAACGAAACGGGATCCGGAAAAGGTTCAGCCCCTTGCTCGCGAAATAGGCGAACGAAGCCTCGCTGTTCCAGGTATAGTGTGTACCGGGAGTGCCGGGCAGCACCTTCTCGCCGAACTCCGCCCCAGCGAGATTCACGCCGCGGAGGAACTGCCCGTAAGTTGGCGCAGCCAGGAGTCCCACCAGTACCGCCACTCTCTTCATAGTGGACGAAGAATGGCTCGCGCCGGAGCGCCCTCCGCCCCTGCGACGCGCAGCGGCAGGCATAGGAATTCGCATCTACCCGAAGGCACGTTTTCAAGGTTCAGCCACTCGATGCACCAAACGCCCGCGCCCAGCAGGATGCGATGCGCCTCATCGCTCCCCACGGACATGTAATCGATACCCACGCACCGCACTCCGGCATCCGCCAGATACCTCGCTGCGTCGTCTGTCAGTTCCACCGCGTCCGTCACGAACTCGTTCGTCTTCCAGCAGTGCGCCGAGTTGCGCGTCTTGAAGAGCACGCGCTCGCCGCGCGCGATCCCGTGCCGCGCGAGTTCCTCGGGACGGATCGACGCCGCGTCTTCGATTGCGATGACGCGCGCCTCGCCCGCCATCAAATCGAGCGGCATTGCGTCCATCGAGGCGCCGCCGGGAATGAAGTGGGCGGGCGCATCGATGTGCGTGCCGGTATGCACCGTCATCGAGGCGATCGTCAGGCTGAAGCGATCACCTTTCGCAACGTCCATGATCTGGTGAAACCGTGCCGGAGTGTCATCCGGCCACTGCGGCATCCCCATGCGCAGGGGAATGGAAACATCGATCCAGTTGCTCACGGCTAACGGTTCACGATCGGGCGCAGCGGGCGGATATAGATGTTGCGGAAGGCTACCGGCCCGTGGTCGCCCTGGAGCATGATCGGGTTCGTGGCTGCCTCGGGAATAGGCATGTGGGCGCGGGTGCCGCCGTCCACCTCGACGTTCTGCTGGATCAGCACGCCGTTGTGCAGCACACGGACGAACTTCGCGTTCTGCGTCTTCTTGCCTGCATCGTCAAACCGCGGTCCCTGGAACCAGATGTGGAAGGACTGCCACTGGCCCGGGGCGCGCGACGCGTTCACGATCGGCCTCGAGCCGCCCACACCCTGCTCGTTGATCCAGCGGTGATAGATGGCGCCGCAATCGGAGGTCTTCACCATGTACTCCGGGGTCCCGAAGCTGTCGAACACCTGCACTTCATAAAGCCCGTGCAGGTACACGCCGGAGTTCGAGCCCTTTGAGAGCATGAACTCCAGGTAAAGTTCGGAATCGCCGAACTTCTCGTCGGTGACGAGGTTTACTGTGCGGCCGGGCCCGTTCAGCATGCGATCACCCGGACCGCCCACGGCCTCCAGGCGCGTGGGGCCGAGCAATCTCTCATACGCGATCGCGCGGGCGGTTATCCAGCCGAATGCCTGCTTGGGATCCTGCCCGTGCCAGCCGGTGTAATCTTTGCCGTTGAACAGTGCACGCCAAGCCGGTTCGATGAGGTACGGAGCGTCGCCGTGCGCCTCGCCATCGTTGCGATCGTAAACATTCTGGGCGCCGAGGAAGGCAGCCAGAACGAGCAGCAGGAGCAGTCCGGTGCGGAACATAACGTCCAGACTACTCCAGAACGGAGCCGCGCCGGACAACCCGGGGACGCTTACGTCCGGCGGGCGTAACCCATGAACAGCGTTACTACGAACACCACGAGGAATACGAAAAACAGGAACTTGGCGATACCTGCCACAGCCGCGGAAATTCCCGCGAAACCGAAGATTGCGGCGATCAGTGCGATGAGTAAAAAAACGAGCGCCCAGCCGAGCATACCAACCCCTCGCGATTACCATGCAAGCGGTGTGCCAAGCCGAATCGCGGGAATGCAGAGACTTACGCCATCCCAGGTATGTAAGAATGCCCCGGCAGGTCCATTCTTGGCCTTTACACTTCTTTACAGTAACGGCCAAAACTCGTTGACAATGGCCGGGTTTAAACAATACAGGAGGTCACCGAGACAGGATGACAAAGAGGAATGTGGTCGGCCTGGCAGCGGTTCTGGCGCTCACGACAAGCATGGTGTTCGCTCAGGTACCCGCCGATGGTCGCAAAGGCCGGATGGGCAAGGGGCACATGGCCGGACGGATGGCTAACCATCTGGGACTGACGGATACCCAGAAACAACAGATAAAGGACATCCGGGAGCAGGCTCGCACGCAGGCGGAGCCGTTTACTCAGCAGATCCAGACGGCGCGTGCCGAAGTGGAAAAGCTGGTGAAGGCAGGCGAAGCGCCGGAAGCTGTCTCGAGGCGCGCCGAAGAGCTCGCCGCGGCCAACGCGAACGCGGTCCAGAAGCTAGCCGGGATCCGGGCCTGGACGGCAGCCAAGATGTTCTCTATTCTGACGCCGGAGCAGCGTGAGAAGGCGCAGGCAATGCGCGATTCCTTCGGAGGCCGCGGCTTCGGGCCGATGGGTTTTGAAGGCCGGGGCGGCGGCAAGATGCGCGCTCCCCGCGGCGCCGGCAGCGGCGCCGGTAATCTCTGAGTAAGGCAGCCTACGGACGGCGGCGGGGTGCGTGATGAGCGCGCCCCGCTTTCGGCTTCCGCTCCGCATCGATGAGCGAAACCTGCAACTTCCGGTCAACGGCGTCCACACGGTCCAGCCGGACCTTGATTTGGTCTCCGATCGAAAACTCCCTCCGGCTTCTCTCGCCGATGATCTTCCGGACGCTCTCCTGGTAACCGTAACGGTCGCCCGGCAGCGTTTCGATCGGCACCAAACCTTCCACGAACAGCTCTTGTAGCTCCACAAAGAACCCGAAGCGCGTGGTGCTGATGATCAGCGCCTGGAACTCATCCCCGAGCCGCTCCTCCATGAACTTCACCTTCTTCCACTCGACCAGCTCGCGCTCGGCCTCGGCTGCCCTGCGTTCGGAGTATGAGGACTCTTCCGCAACGGCGTGAACCTCGCTGATCGTGTACGGAGGCGCACCTTGCAGAATCGTCGAGACCAGCACGCGGTGAAGCGCGAGGTCAGGGTACCGCCGGATCGGCGATGTGAAGTGCGTGTAGGTATCCGCAGCCAGTGCGAAGTGGCCCTGATTGCGCTCGCTGTAGCGGGCCTGCTTGAGCGAGCGCAGCATCAGGTAACTCAGGATGCGTTCCTCGGGCTTGCCCTCGATGCGGGCAACCAGCTTCTGGTAATTGCGCGACGTAACGGAGAGGCCGGGGTCCGGCACGACGATGTCCCGCCTGCTCTTTGTGCCGTCCCGGTGGCGGCTCGTGTAGGAAAAGCGCTTGACGGGGATGGCGCCCATGCCAAGCGAGTAGCCAAAGTGCGCCGCGACGTCCTCAAACTCCATCACGCGCGCCGGGTCGGGCGTCTCGTGGATCCGGTAGATCGACGGGATCTCAAGTCGCTCCAGGTGGGCCGCCACCGCCTCATTCGCGGCCAGCATGAATTCCTCGATGATGCGGTGCGCGATGTTGCGCGGCGCGCGCTGCACCCCGGTCATCTCTCCCCATTCGTTGAACTCGATCAGCGGCTCGGGCAAATCGAAGTCGATGGAGCCGCGGCGCACGCGTTTCCGCGTCAGGATCTGTGCCAGTTCACGCATCAACTCAAACCGATCCACCAGCCCCGCATACCGCTCGCGCTGGCCCGCATCTCCTTCGAGCAGCAGGTGGACGTTCGTGTATGTCATGCGCTCCACACTGCGCATCACGCCGCGCACGAACTCCTGTTTGACGATGTCGCCGCGGTTGTCGATCTCCAACAATGCCGATACGCACAGCCGGTCCACCTTCGGGTTCAGCGAGCACAGGCCCGTTGAAAGCTCGAGCGGCAGCATCGGGATGGCACGGTCCGGGAAGTAGACGCTGGTTCCGCGCAGCCGTGCCTCCGTGTCGATCGGACTGCCCGGATGTACGTAATGGCTCACGTCGGCAATGTGGACGTGGAGAATCCAGTTTCCTTGCGGAGTGCGGTCCACCCACACGGCATCGTCGAAATCGCGGGCTGTTTCGCCGTCGATGGTCACCACATCCATGCCACGAAAATCCGTCCGGCCTGCGATCTCGTCAGCGCGGATCGCTGAGGACAGCGCCTGCGCCTCTTGAATCACCTCCGCCGGAAAGCGATGCGGCAGGTGATGCTTGCGGATGATGATCTCGACGTCCACGCCGAAGTCGTCGGGATAGCCGAGCAGTTCGATGACCCGCCCCACCGCGTTCGCGCCATTCTCCGGATAATCGATCAGCTCGACATTGACGATCATGCCGTCGAGGTCGGCAAGCTCGCGCACCTCCACCGGTTTGACGCCGACGCGATCGACGTTCGGCTGCTGCTGCGGGGGCAGTTCGAGCCCTTCGGGAATCTCGATCCATTGCTGGACGCGGTTATCGTGAGGGATCACGAAATTGCCGCGCTGCCTCACCGAGAACTCGCCGACCACGGTCGGATGCGCCCGGCGGATGATGCGGACGATCTCGCCGTCTGCCCTGCCGTCGGGATCGATTCGCGAAACCCGGACGATCACACGATCGCCGTGCATCGCTTTTCCGGCGGTTTCGGGCGGCAGGAACACATCGCCGGTGACGCCCTCGATAGGATTGTCCGCGATCAGGAAGCCGTAGCCATCGCGGTGCATCTGCAAGCGGCCGATGGCGAACTCGCGGCTCTGCCGCGTCGCGAAATAGTGCCCTGGCCGGACCTCAATCACGTCGCCGCGAGCAGCCAGCCTGCCGAGCGCCTGTTCCAGTTCCTCGCGGTCTCCTCCGCGCACGCCGAGTTCGCGCACGAGTTGCTTGAAATTCGCGCGCCCGTGAGGGAGCGCCGCGATGTGTTCGAGCAGCGCGGTGTCGGATAGCCGGGGCTCCTGCGCCATGCTTTCACTTAAGCACAAAGCTACGGGCGGAACGTGAACGTCACGTCTGCTACGCCGCCCGTCCCTGCGCGCGCCATGTGCCTCCGGCTGATGCGCTTGAAGCGAATCGCGTCGTCGCGCATGAGCAGCCTTTCGTACTGATCGAGGTAGTCGAGGCGCATCACCGAGCCCGGCGTCAATTTCCAGAGGCTACGTGCGCGCGCCTCGCTCTGGGGATCCAAGCCGTCGAGCCGCAGACTGCCGAACGCGTACTGCTGACCCTTCTCTACGGACAGCACGATGTCGATGCGCCCGGCCTGATCGTCAATGCGGCGGTCGAGTTGGACGTTCGCGTCCAGGTACCCGAGCCGGCCGAGCGCCGCTTCGACGGCCACCGCTCCTTGCGCAATCTTCTTCCAATTCGGCGGCTCGCCTTCCGGCACGCGCACCAGCTTGGCCAGCACCTCCGGCGCAATAGGCAATTTCTCGCCTGCCACATCGATCCCCCCGAGCTGGAACGCACGCCCTTCTTCGAGCGCAACTGTCACCACGCCCGCCGTCATCTCCACACGCGTGTAGTTCAGCGCGTACCGCCCCTGCTCCTCGTAAAGCGGGCGCACGTTGAAATCGAGCATCTCGCGAAAGTCCGCGCCCGTGTATTCCATGTCGAGAGCCGGCTCGATGGCCTTCTCGAGCGCCCGCGCACCAATGATGGAGTTGCCCTCGAACTTCACACCCGTCACACGGTCGAGTGTGGCCGGGCGAAAGACCGCGACCACCGCGCCTGTTTCCGGATCTGTCCTGAGGCGCGCGGTGACCTGCTTCGGTGCGCCCTGTTCAGCGAGGAAGCGCTCGATGGCGCGTTGATAGAAGGCGAGCGCGGCATTGCTCGTAGGGCCGCGAGGCTGGACCAGAGGTTCATTCTGCGCGAGCCACGTCCACACGCGCGCCGGGTCCACGCCGGGGATGTCGATCCGGATGTCGTAGAGATCGTCCGCCTCGGCCACCGTCAGTACAACCTCGTAGCCGTTCGTCGCGGATGGCTTGTACTCGTAGCGCGCGGAAGCGATCAGCCCGGTTTCGACCAGGCGTGTGCATGCCGTTTCGAAGTCCTTCGGCGTCGCGATTCGATCCACCGCCAGGCCCGAAGCGCGGGCGATCGCCTCGGCGGGAAAACGCGAGTTGCCCTGCACCCGAAGGGTAGTGATCGGAAACGGATCTTGGAGCGCCACTAATGCGAGCGCGGCGAGCCACAACATACGTCTTACAGTCTACAGTCGGGAGCGCACGAAGAGGCGAAGTTGAAAGGGCTGATCGTTGCCGGCTTCTCGCTTACCCAGCCTTGGCCTGCGGCACCGCTCCGAAGCGGCGCTCACGCGAAGCGAACTCTTCGAGTGCGGAAGCAAGGTCCTGCTCGCCGAAATCGGGCCAGAGCCGGCGCGTGAAGTGCAGTTCGGCGTAAGCGCACTCCCACAGGAGGAAGTCGCTTAGGCGCTGCTCGCCGCTGGTGCGGACAAGGAGGTCCACATCGGGAGCGGGTCCGGGCGCGTGCATCGCCTCGGCAAGAACGCGCGCGAACTCGTCGCGGCCGGCTCCGCGGCCATTCAGGCGCGCCGCGGCGCCAAGGATGGCATCGCGCGAGGAGTAGTCCACTGCGATCCGCAGCAGCAGCTTCCCGCAATCACGGGTGGCGTCTTCAGCGGCTTCGATGGCGCGGCAAACCTCGGCAGACAGGCGGTCGCGGCGGCCGATCACGGCGATGCGGATGCCGTGCTCGATGCACTCGTCGGTGCGTTTCCGAAGGTAATCGCGAAACAGCCGCATCAGCGTGGAGACTTCCGCAGCCGGGCGACGCCAGTTGTCCGCCGAAAAGGCATAGAGCGTGAGGGTGCGGACGCCGTGTTTCAGCGCGGCTTCGACGGTGCGGCGGACCGCGATTGCTCCACGGCGGTGTCCCGCCACGCGAGGCAGGCCGCGCGCTTGCGCCCAGCGGCCGTTGCCATCCATGATGATGGCCACGTGCATTCCGGAGCACGCTTCAGTTCTGGAAAGCGAAGTGGTGTTCACTAGTCCTCCGCCTGCGCCGGTGCTCCGTCCCGCATCGCACGGATGAGTGCTTCCATGTGGTTCACGTACTGCTCGAGCGCGTTACGGCCTTGTGCCGTTAGCCGGTACTCGGTCTTCGGCAGCCGTCCCTCGAAGTACTTCTTGCAGTCGATGTACCCTGCCTGTTCGAGCTTGCGTGCGTGCACGCTGAGGTTGCCGTCTGTCGTGTTCAGCAGCTTCTTCATGTCATTGAAACTGAGCGAATCGCGCACGGCGAGCGCGCTCACGATGCCGAGCCGGATGCGCTCATGAATCAACCGGTCGAGCGCCGGAGCGCTGGCTACGCCCGGCACTGCTTCCAACTCCGCCGCTTCCGTCTGCTTGCGCGCCGCGTTACTCCTAGCCACCATGCCTCCTCGCGATCACAAACCCACACACCAGGTGAATGCCGCCGAAACCCGCCGCCATCAACCAATCGCTCCACCCGGTGGGCGCAAACAGGGCGGCTGCGCCCACGCCCATGAATGAGACGCCCATCACCGGAACCACGGGCACGGAGAACGTCCCCCCCGTGACGATGCCGGCGCCGTATAACAGCAGCCAGAGTCCCGGCAGCACGCTGTCGATGCCCGCACCCCAGAGCGCGAGCGTGAGCAGCGCGCCGGCCAGCATCGGCGGTGCGAAACTCAGGGCAAAACGCTTCGCCGGAGCGTCGAGCAGGGGGATGTGTAGCACGCGCGCCTTGCGGAGCGTGGCTCCCCCGGCGACCAGGAGCGCGACCACAGCCTCCGTCATCCACACAGCGAGCCAGAGGTCCCGGCCGCCCCGCCGTGCCAGAACCGCCGCGCAGATCGCGGTGATCCCGACTACGAAGATGCCCCACCCGGAAATGGCAGTGAACGACCCCGCCCGCTCCATCGCCTGGCGGATGAAGCTGAGGTTGTCCATTGCCCGCGTGTGCAGCCCGGCTGGGTCCGGGGAAGGACGGCGAAACGGTTCGGCGGCAGGCATATCTGCATCTTCGCCTCTTCTACGGATTGTTGTCAAGCACTTTTCACTGCAAAGCAGATCACATGGGAGAGTCGCCGGGAGAATGACGCCCGAGGAGGACATCGATCTGACAATCAGTGCCCGGGGTTCTCACGCTCATCCCGGCGTGCGCGTCAGGCGGCGACGCGGGGTTTAGCCTGTCCCGTCGCGGATCTCGCCCCCTTCAGAGTGCGCACGCGCAATAAGTGGCGCGTGAGGCCGACCCCGAACGAGAGGCCGTTGTAGAAGTGGTAGAGCAAATGGAACGGAATCGCCGTGAGGGCGAAAAGACGGCCGCGTTTCACCGCCAGGAACAAGTAGAACTTGTGGTTGAGCGCGATCAGAGCCGCCAGAAGCGCAAAAAACCCGAACACCATGGGGCTGTTTGGCAGGTAGCGCAGGATGAACACAGCGGCAAAGGCCATGTAGCAGCCCAGCAGCACCCCCGTCAGGCGGCGCCGGGAATACGCTTGATATGCGTATCGGTCACGCAGGAACACGAGGGCGTACCCGAGCAGCACTGCGTACACCACGGGCATGAGGCCGGCCGCGTAACCTGTCGCGCTGACGCCGGCGACGGCTGCAGTCAGGCAGAGCAGTTCGCGCCGGGTCTTTCGCCGCGAATCCACCCAATAGCGCGCGAGCAGGAAGAACATGAGGCCGAACAGCGGCACCAGAAAATGGGCGCCCCAAACGATTGACGTCAGCCCGGCCAGGCCGAGCATCAGGAACACGAGCGCTACGCTGATCCGCTGGCTGCGCTGCACGTTCAGGTCGTTCGGGAGATTCTGATCCCGCAATATCAGTTCGGTCCAGGGAATTCCGCGATCCCGCACGTCGGTCCGCACGACGCTCCAGACGGTCCACTTCTTCAGGTGTTTCACAAGCAGGTTGCGGTCCAGTCGCAACTGCCGGCCGGCGCCTGAGAGCCGGTAGCCAAGTTCGATGTCTTCGATTGCAGGGCGGTTGTATCCGCCGGCGTCGAACCCGCCAAACTCCAGGAAGGCGTCGCGGCGGATGGCCCCGCACCCGCTCCAGAACGTGCACGCCTTGGCGTGGCTGGTCTGGTGTACGTAGCAATGCATCAGGTTCCGGTACTGGGACATGAAATCGGCACTGCCGGGGGAGTCGTCGTAGGAACCGATGACCGCAGTCAGGTCCTGCTCTTTCATGAAGTGCGAGGCCACCCGGCTGAGCGTGCCTTCGTAGACCGCAACGTCGGAATCGATGAAGAACAGGACTTCACCAGACGCCTGATAAGCACCCAGGTTACGGGCGTACGCAGGTCCGCGCCGCCCTTCGGTGCGCACCACCCGGGCGCCGAACCGGCGCGCGACTTCCGACGAGTCATCGGTCGAGCCGTCATCCACCACGATGCACTCGTAATCGCGATAACTGGAAGCGGACAGGCTTGCCAAACAAGTTTTCAGATACCCGGCAGCGTTATACGCAGGGATCACGACAGAGATGTACGGCACCCATGCCCCCCTAGTGAGCCACTCCGCCCCACGCGGTTTTGTGGATGCTCCCATTGTACCAACGTTGATTAAGATTGCTCAATCAGGAGCCGCCCGAGGTGACGGCATAGGACGTACTGGGTGTGGCGGTGAGTCAGATTTGGCGTTCGGTCCGGCGGTTCATCTGGCCGAGGATATCGGCTATCTGGCTCCGAAGGATCGGGCACCGCCTTCGGCAGGCGCGCCAGACGATGTCCCAATCAATGCCGAAGTACCCGTGGACCAAAATGTTACGAAACGCTACGATCTGAGGCCAGGGCACCTCGGGGTGGCGGGCTTGAGCTCCTCGGAGATCCTCCCGGCAGCCTCGCCGATGATCGCGAGTTTGTGAACCACGCGCTACGGAGAATTTCTGACTTGCAGAACGCTTCGAAATCCGTTCCTTCGATGAACTCGGCGATGTGATCCGCCACCTCAACGATATCGTTGAGGTACAGCGTCTCAAGCCGCATACAGCAGCCGTGCCTCTTCTAGCACCGACTCGCGAATCAGCGGCCTCAATCCCTTCTTCGAGACGAGATCTACTTTGCGCCCGAGGAGTCCCGAGAGGTCCAACATGAGGCCGGCGTAATCCACAAGGTCAATCTCTGTGCCGGGCAGGAACTCCACCAGCAAGTCGATGTCGCTGTCCGGTCGCATTTCACCTCGCGCGGCGGATCCGAAAAGCGAAAGCTCTCTCATTATGGCGGAAGTGCGGGTAAGGTGTGCCAGATTACCCGGCTCGCCGTGAGTCAAATGCGGCTTGTATCTCCTCGAGCAGCGCTGAGACCGCGGCTTTCGGATCGCGTGCGCGCAGCACCGGCCGGCCTACTACCAGGTAGTCCGCACCGGCGCGTATGGAATCGCCCGCCGTCGAAAGGCGCTTGTGGTCGTCGGCGCCGGCGCCGGCCGGACGGATGCCCGGGGTCACTATAGTCAGCTCCGGGCCGACTACGCTCCGCACGTGTGCCGCGTCCGCGCCCGAGCAGACAATTCCATCGCAGCCCGCCGCTTGCGCCGATTTAGCCATGCGCGCCACGTATTCATTCACCGGCAGCGTGAAACCCATCTCGTCGAGATCGGCGGCGTCCATGCTCGTCAGCAACGTTACGCGGAGAAGCTTCAGCCTGGTCGGCATCGCGGCGTCGCGGCCCGCGACCGCTTGCCGGACAGCTTCGGTCGCCCCGTGAATCGTAAGCAGCTCGATGCCCGTGGGAGCCAGAGCCGTCACCAGTTTGCGCACCGTATGCGGAATATCGCCGTACTTCAAATCGAGAAATACGTGCTTGCCAGCGCGGACCAGCGCTGCAGGATAAGCGTGCCCGCCTTCGGCGAGGTAAAGCGGCCAGCCGATCTTGTAAAAGGTCACGAGGTCGCCCAGTCTCTCCACCAGGCGCTCGGCGTCTGTTACTTCGATGGGACGGTCGGGACGGTCGGGACGCTCGGGATCGTTCGGGATGTCGAGTGCAAGGATGAGCCGGTCGGAAGCGTTCACCACGAGCTTAACGATAACAAACCGCGTCCGCCTACGGCTCCTTCGGAACCTCGGTGATGTCGGTGATACGCGACTCCGCCTGAAATTTGCGGTAATCGCGGAAGCTGATGTCCACTTCGCCGCGCATCATCTTAAAAAGCGCGATGCGGCCGGCAAACTGAACGGCAACCTGCCTTGGCAGCCAGACTTCGCTATTCACGCGGGTCTGCTCGAAAGATGCCCTGGTGCCCTTGTGGATCCTGGCGATGAACAAACCAAAACTGATCGTCTCTATCGCTTCCGCTTCGGCGCGGACCCACTGGTAATCCGTCTTCGTGATCCAGACTTTTCCTTTCACCTTGGGAAAGAAGCGCGTGATACCGCCGCGGGGCCGGTAGCCTTTGCGTGGGTATGCCGCGATGACCCAAGCCGGCGCGCCGGCCACGGTGTCGTCCCCCACAATCTTCAAGTCGAACGCATCCGGAATCTGGCGCATCTCGTTGAGCTGCTTCGTACGCTTTGCGTCCGAATCGGCCAGCCTGCGCTCGCGCTGCGCCGGCGTCTCGTTCCTGCGCTGCTCGATGCTGCGCTGGAGGTTCTCGGCCTCCTTCTTCTCCTCATCCGCCGCCAGCGGCTGGTCATTGCGTGCGATGAGACGGCGATACGGCGTGCCCTCGAGAATCGTGACGTCCCAGGTCTTGGATTCCCGCTTGCGCACTTTGCCGTCGCCCCCGATCTGGCGTTGTTCGTTGCGCTCGACGAACGTGTACTGGCGCGCGATCTTTCCGTTCGCGTCGTCGCGCTGCAGGGAACGGAGCACGATCTCCCGCACGTCCTGCGGAGGAGCATCCTGCGCTTGCAGGGCGTCACAGCACAATGGAAGAACGAGCGTGAGGCCCAGCAGGAATCGCATACCCGATACGACGCCGTCTCCCGGCCGTGAGTTCCTGCGAATTCGAATGAAGGCCATTGCCTGAACGCTTCGCTGCACCCCCCGGGAAGGTCCTAAGCCGGCAGTTTCGGCTGGAGCGCGCGAATCAGTTGGATGCGGGCCGCTGCGGACGCGCCTTCGGCTATTCCGAAGAGGCGGCCATGATAGAACGCCTGCGCACCGTCGCGAGCCTTCCAGGATTGAAATACCGCGAACGCGCTCGTGGAGGTCTTCATTTCACAGATTGTCACGACAATCCGCGCCGGCCCATCGTACACCGCGCGGGCGGCGCTCGCCGGTCCGCGTTCGCGTATCTCGGGCGCTAGCGTTTCGGTCTTGACGGGCTCTGATGCGGTCAGCGCCCACCCACCATCCAGATGGTTGGGAAGCAGCTCGATCAGCAGCTGAGAACTCGAGGTGCACCCGGCCAAAAAGGCGGTGGCTAGGAGGAACCAGCGACGGCTTCGTTTCACGGCTTCTATGTTAAAACGAGTAGGTGCACTTAACGCTGTCTAATGATTCACCGGAGGGCCAATCTGATTCATACTGCGCGCGATTTGTAAAGGAGCGCGTGTATGCACGCTTGCGGGCGCTCGATTCACGCGCCCGGGTCCAGGGAATCACGACACTGCGGAAAGAGGACGATCCGCTCATCCCGATCGGCATGGAAACAGACGCTGCCGGCTGCGTCACCCGAAGCGCCTACGGCGTGTTCAACCTGGCGTGGCAAGCTGAGCAGCACCCGGAGTGGCCCGCCGTTGTGGAAGCCGAGGTGAACGGGATCAGGACGGCGATCCGTGCGGCGCACAAGACGCCGTTGCGCTTCCTTTTGTGGTGTGCGAGTGGCGCTGAGGATAAGGCGATGTATCAGGCGGCCGGACTGCTACGCCGCGGCCCCCGCCTTTACATCATCGATTCCACTGATCCGGTCAAACTCCGGACCGCTTTTGAGGACATCGAGAGGCGGCACGGCCTCTCGATCACCGCCGTACTTCGCAGCATGCTCGTGATCGGTGTGGGCGACGGCGCCTCCCAGACGCCGGTGATGAACCTCGAAAAGATCGCAAACCTCTATGAGCGCTACGCCGTCGATCCCCGCCCGAATTTTCTGTACATGGCGCGAGACGCCTCTCCGCTCGCGGCAGCCGGCCTTGAGCGCGGCTGGATGCGTGCGGAACTTCAACTTGACAACGCCGATTCCGTAGCCGCGCGGCATTCCGGCCCGCTCACGCGAGCGAGCCTGTACCCCCTCGCGCTCGCCAAGGCGGACCTCAGTTCGTGGATTGCCGGCGCGTTTCTGGAGGAAGACGACATCCAGACCGCTTGGAGGCTAGGCGCCTTCATCCACGCGCACGGAATGGCCGGCCGTGACAAGCTGACGCTCCTGCTGCCGAGGGCGTGGGCCGGCGCTGGCCCCTGGACGAAGCACGGGTTGGAAGAGAGCGTTGCGAAGTGCGCGGAAGTTGGTTTCAGGGTGGCGCTCGCGACTAAGCCCAAGCTCGCGAATTACCACTCCCCGAAGGACGCCACGCAAGATCGCGTGTTCCTTGCCGTTCAGGTAAAAGGGCTCGACGGGCCGGACGCACAGAAGATCGCGGCGCTCCGGCGCGCGGGTTACCCTGTCGCGGTGGCCGGCTTCGCGACCGGGGCAACGCTCTCACGCTACATGCAGTTCATACACTACACAGCGTTCGGACTGGCCTACCTGCGGGGCGTGAACTTCGGCACGCAGCCCAGTGTGGACGCGTTCCAGGCCACGGCGAACTGTCTGCACTCCCAGTCACAGGCCGCAGGCGGTGTGGAACGGACGGCCCAGTGGCAGACGATGCTGAAGTCCCCGCGGCAGGCGAGGCACTGCGGTATAGTGACGCTCCACTGTGACCGCTTGTGCGTCGAAGTTGACGTCCGGCACACAAGCGCGCCCGAAATGTACGCAGCTGTTCTGCGGAAACTCGGTGGCGAGCGCGCCATGGATGCCGCCGAGTTGGCATTTTTCGGGGATACGCGCTATTCCCCCGCGGGCGTTGCAGTGCGCAAGGTGATCGAGCGTGCGGCCGAACGAATATTTCGGGCGCGCCTCAAAATGCCCGTGGACGTGCTCGAGGCACCCGCAATGCACTTGCCTTCACACGAGCTGGCTGGCGGTGCGCGGTGTCTTTCCACCCTGATCGTGAATGAAAAGCCCGAGCAGTTCCCGGCCGCGCGGTATGCACCCGATCACCATATGGCGCAGTTTCTGGCTGCCTACGGCATGCTCGCCGGACGCGGCCGACCCGTCGTGGCGGTTACACTGAAGAATCTGGGAGAGGAGAGCCTGGCGGCGCTCGACGATTTTTTCCACCGTACGGCGGCCTGCCTCAAGGCGCGGGTCTAATCAATGGCGAAGGTAAAGCTGGCAAAGGGCAAGTCGAAGAAGAGCAAGGCGAACTGGTCCAAGAGTGTGCCCTGCCTGATCGTCATCCTCGCGATCTTCGGCCTCCTGATGCTCCTCTTCTATTCAATCCTATCCTCCAAATGATCATTCGAAGTGACGGACGTGCTCCGGACTGCCTGCGGCCGGTCCGCATTGAACCTGGATTTCTGGTGACTGCGGAAGGCTCGGCGCTCATCGAGGTCGGCAATACTCGCGTATTGTGTACCGCCTCCATTGAAGACACCGTGCCGCAGTTCCTGCGTGGCAGCGGTAAGGGATGGGTGACGGCCGAGTACGGCATGCTGCCGCGCTCCACCCAGACGCGCACGGCCCGCGAAGTGACCCGCGGCCGGCCCACGGGGCGCACTCACGAGATCCAGCGCCTCATCGGGCGCTCCTTGCGCGCGGCGTGCGATCTAACCGCTCTCGGCGAGCGTACCGTCATCGTCGATTGTGACGTTCTCCAGGCTGATGGCGGCACCCGCACGGCCGCGATCACGGGAGGCTACGTCGCGCTCGCGATCGCGGTTGGCCATCTGGTGCAGTATCGCGCATTGAAGATCAGCCCCATCCGCGATGCGGTGGCCGCCGTGAGCGTCGGCATCTACAACGGCGAGGCGCTGCTCGATCTCTGCTACGGCGAGGATTCGCGCGCCGAAGTGGACATGAATGTGGTGATGACGGGGAACGGCCGCTTCGTCGAGGTGCAGGCCACGGCCGAGCAGACGCCGTTCGAGGATGCTGCGCTCTCGTCGATGCTGGCGCTCGCGCGCACCGGTATTACGGAGCTGCTCCAGGCGCAAAGGGCGGCAATCGGCGCGTGACGCTCTATTGCGCGACCACCAATCCGGGCAAGCTCCGGGAATTTCGGCTTGCGGCTGAGACGTATGCGCCCGGCCGCTTCGAGATCATCTCTTTGCCGGATCTGAAGGCCATCGAAGCGCCCGAGGAGACCGGTGATACGTTCGAAGCCAACGCTGCCGAGAAGGCGGTATTCTACAGCACGCACGCCCCGGGACTTCTGTTCGCCGACGATTCGGGGCTGGAGGTGGACTCCCTCGGTGGCGCCCCCGGCGTGCTTTCGGCGCGATTCGCGGGAGAGGGCTCGACCGACGAAGCGAACAACCGCCTCCTGGTGGAGCAGCTCAGCAACGTACCTGACCGCAAAGCCCGGTTCGTCTGCGTCATCGCCCTCGCCGAATCGGGCCGCCTCGTCCACACGTTCCGCGGCGCCGTGGAAGGCCGCATCATCGACGAACCCCGAGGCCCGAACGGGTTCGGTTACGATCCGCTGTTCTACTACGAACCCTTCGGCTGCACCTTCGGTGAAGTGCCGGGAGAGCGGAAACTAGGTGTGAGCCACCGCGGCGCGGCGCTGAAAGCGATGCTCGAGTGGTTAGTGATAAGCCGCCGCTAGTCGAGCCAGGTCCGTCAGCCTACTACTCCTCCGCCTCCGCTTCCGACTGTGCCCTTCCCGGTCCGCGGAACACCGCGTTCAGCAGCAACAGGTTCATGCCATCCATCATGGCGCGGTAATTCGGGTCGGCCGTGAAGGCTATGATGTTGCCCCGGCCTTCCTTCTGTACGATCACCAGCGGCTTGTAGGCGAACTGTTTCCGGTTCTCCTCCCACATATAGCCGCTCGCGAGTAAGTCGTTCGGGCCTGCGAACACCGCCGCATTCACGCCCTTGTCGAGCTTGATCGGCGTGAAAATGGACCGGCCGCTCACGAGCGCCGTAACCGTGTCCGCGATGCCTGCCGTAACCCAATTGTCCGGATCGAGCTTCGCGCGCGCAATCGCGCCCACAACGGAATCCGGCAGTTCGGTCGCGGCCTGCACCGCTTTCAGGTACTCCTCCTCCGTTGCGAACAGCTTGCCTGCCACGCGACCCGAGGCGGCGTCCGGTTTCGCCGCTTCCGCCGTCTTGGAAGCCTCCGCAGCCTTGTCACCCTCGATCGGTTTCGCGCCTTCCGGTGGCTTGGCCGGTTCAGCCTTGGGCCGTGCCGCGTTCTCCTGTGAGACAGCCAGGAGCCCTACCGATGGCTGCGCGAGCCACGACACCGCCCCTCCAATCGCGACCAGCGTGCCGCCGCTCGCGACCCAATCCTTCAACCGCCGCGCGCCGGCCGCGCCCAGGCCGTAGTCACCGTAGGTGTCCGGCAGCACGATGACGTGGAACTTACTCAGATCGGCCGTTGCGAGCATCTGGGAGCGCACGGCCGTTACCGGGTATCCGAATTGCCGCTCGATCACGAATCGCGTCCAACCGGCCGCTGAGGAAGACGTCGGGCGATCCCAGGCGAGCGCAATCGCCGGCTTCCGCAGTCGCACCACTCGGCGGCTTCCGAAGTTCACGCCCTCGTCCATCCAGCCGCTGTCCGTGGCGTCCAAATCCGCCCCGGTCTCTTCCGTTAGCTGTTCCAGCGTGGCCGCAAGTCCCGCCTGGTTCCCGGTCACTTTGAACACCAGGCTGCCCGCCGGGTATCTCTTGCCGTTGTTCACGAACGGCTTGTCCGTGCTGAGGACGTTGAGGTTCTTGCGCAGCGCGCCGGTCAGGAGCCGGCCCGCAGCCTGCGTTCCCCACGCCGCGATGTACGCAATCGCGTTCTGCTTCGCGTTGATGCGGCCGGCCGGGATCCGCTCGGGTCTAACGGATTCGAAGCTTCCCGGCGAGGGCTCGGCCACCCCTACGCACTCCACGTTGAAGGAAAGCGGCAGCGACCACGCAGTCACGTCGTAGATCTCGTCCGGCAGCTTCTTCTTCCGCAACCGCTCCTGCTCCTTGAGGAAGCCGGCTTCCATCGGCACATCCGGATCGAGCAGCACGCGCACTAAACGCTTTGCTGGCTGCGCCATCGGCACAATGTAGCTGCCTGCGGGAAACTCGCTTGTGCCGTTCCTGAAGGCAGTGGCCGCGCGCTTCACCTCGATGCCATGCTCGGAAAGCAGGGCGGCCAGCTTGTCCACCGTGGCCGTATCGCCCTTGCGGGGCAGGATGTACTCCTTCACGGCCTCGCGTCCGCCCTCGTCGATGGCGCTCTTGCGGTAATCGTAGAACCGCTTCAGCAACTCGCTCCGGTAATGCGAGGTAGTCTCGATGGTGGAGATGGACGCCGTGAAGTGCTGCCGAACGGTATCGCGAAAATGAAACTCCGAATCGTCCAGCCGGCGCATTTTCAGGCCGCGCGAGGAGGCCTGCTCGTATGTCATCGCTACACCGCCGTAGTAACACGGCCAGCTTGCGCCGTATCCCGGGTAGAACGCATCGAAGACTTCGCGCGTGAAATAGTCGAAGCCGAACTTGTCGAACCACTTCGCATTATTTCGGCCGAACCACTCCAGGCTGTCTTTCTGGTCCTTGGTCAGGTGCGGATTGTACGGCACGGCTTCAGGCGCGAAGTAGTAAGTGCTATTCGAACCCATTTCGTGCAGATCCACGTAAACCAGCGGGAACCACTGGAGCAGCGCCTTGACCTGGCTGCGGATCTCGGGCTGCGTGAGCGGCACCCAATCGCGGTTGAGGTCGAACAGGTAGTGGTTGCCGCGTCCGCCCGGCCAGGGCTCGATATGCTCCGCGGCAACCGGGCTTGCGTCCGGCTCCAGGCCGGCATTCTGTTCGAAGTGGTTCACGAACCGGTCGCGGCCGTCGGGGTTCTGCGAAGGAATCAAAATGACCAGCGTGTTCGCCAGGATGTCCGCCGTCGCCTTATCGCGCGAGGCGATCAGGTGATACGCGGTGAGCAGCGCGGCGTCCGGTGACGATACTTCGTTTCCATGCACTCCGTAGGCCAGCCAGACGATTGCCGGCAGCGACGCGATCAGCTTCTGCGCTTCAGCGGGCGGCGTCTTGCGCGGGTCCGCCAGGCGCTGCATGGAAGACTGGAATTCCTTAAGCCGCGCGATGTTCGCCTCGGATGCGACGGCGGCATACACCAGCTTGCGGCCCTCCCAGCTCTTGCCGTACTCGAACACCTTCAACCGGGGTGACGCCTTCGCGAGTGCGTCCAGGTACCGCAGAATGTCGGTGTAAGGGCTGATCCGCTCGCCCGCGTCGTACCCGAGAACCTGTCGGAACGTCGGTACCTTGGGGTCGTACTGCGCGCCCGGCCAGAATTCGAACTTGGGCTCAGCGGCGTAAAGAGACACCACGGCTGCAAGGAGTGCTGCAATGCGCATAAGTAGTCAGGATACACGCCCGGTGCTGTGATAGGATATGAAACGCCCCGGTACGAAGGGGACTGAGAAGTCACAGATTCGGGGTCAAATCCTTTTGACACAGCAAGGGGGCCTGCTTCGGCGGCCCCCTTTTCTGCTCCACCGCTTCCGAACGCGATCGCCACGTCGGGCGAAGATTCAGCGAGCGTCAGCCGGTAAAACGCGGCGCGCAAAACGCTGCCCGGCGCCTCGAACAGATGCGCGAACGTGGAAATTAGCCGCGAAAACGCCCAAAGCCCGCAAACGGCAGCGCCGCCGCGAGGGCAAGGTTCTGAACAGCACCCTTGAGAAGGAGCCTCAACGCGAGCATTGCAGTGCCATGTCGAATGGCCGCGTGCAATGAATTCAAGGCGCTAAAATGCACAAATGCTGCAAATCGCCGCACTCGCTCTCCTCGTCGCCGCCACAGGCAGGCCGCCGGAGATTCCGTTTCGGATCCAGATGCTCGACGGGGGCGCCAATGAAGCCTGCGCCATTGCCGACGTGAACCGCGACGGTAAGCCGGACATCATCTCCGGTGAAAACTGGTACGCCGGCCCGGCCTGGACGAAGCACAAATTCCGGGAACTGAACTTCAGCAATAACTACGTGGACGACTTCAGCGACCTTCCGCTCGATGTGGATGGCGATGGCTACCCCGACGTGATATCCGTCTCATGGTTCGACCGGAAAGCTGCGTGGTGGAAGAATCCGGGCAAAGCCGGCGGGGTCTGGAAGGAAGCGCGCATCGACTCGGGTTTCTCGATCGAGTTCGCCTTTCTCGTGGACATCGATAACGACGGCAAAGCCCGCGAGTTTCTACCCCAATCGGGCGACGACAAGCAGCCGCTCTCCTGGTACGAGGTGAAAGAGGGAGCCTGGGTGAAGCACTCCGTCAGCCCGCGA
>DATMXS010000163.1:0-9918 GCA_035561355.1 Bryobacteraceae bacterium
AGACCGCAACGGCATCAAGCCGAACGAGATCGCGTGCCTGATCCCGCACCAGGCTAACCGCCGCATCATCCAGTCCACGGCTGAGCGCCTGGGTATCGATTGCAGTAAGGTCATCATCAACATAGACCGGTACGGCAACACGACTTCAGGCACGCTCCCGATCGCAGCGCGTGAGGCGCTCGATCGCGGCATGGTCAAGAAGGGCGATTACGTCGTCTTCGCGGCAGTTGGCGCTGGATTTACAGCGGGTGCCAGCCTGTGGCGGTGGGCATACTAGGGCAAGAACGTAGAAGGTAGGAGGTAGGAGGCAGAAGGTAGGAGCGGCCGACCGCGAACATTGGATGCGCTAGCCTTCTGCCTTCTAGCCTTCTAGCCTTCTAGCCTTCTGCCCGATTCAGCGTTCGTTCGGCTCCGGCAGTCTGCCGCGCCAGTTGGCGACAGCCCAGAGAACGCCGGTAACACCACCCAGGAGACCGGCTACTACGCCGATCTCGCGGGGTGTGAATCGGTTTGAGGCGATCCCGGCAACCGCGAAACTCAGCATCATGGTCGACCAGCGTAGGGATTCCATGGTTGCGAAGACGCGCCCGCGGTACTCGTCCGGAGTGTGCTTGAGCAGTTGGAAGTAGTTCAGGACCGAAGTAACGGCCATCCCGACGCGGGAGACGGCCATCATGGCGAGCGCCAGACCGTAGTTCGGAGTGAGGCTGAAGAGCACGTAAGCGAGGCCGTGAGAAACATAGGCGGCCGAGACGGTGTGCTTGTAGCCCGCGAACCCGACCCGGCGGCCCATCAGGTGGCCCGCAACACCGCCGATCAGAAGACCGATGCCGGCGAAGCCTGACAGTGCTCCGATGCCTTGGGCGCCGCGGTGGAACACCTGCTCGGCGAAGAGCACGAACAAGATCTGCGCCGCGCCGCCGCCGGCAGCCCAGCCGACTGAGATCAGTCCGATACCGAGGATGAGCGGAGTGCGCCAGATGTAGAGCAGCCCGTCGCGGTAATCGCTCCACGGTCGCAGGGCGGGGCCGGCTTGGGCACGGACCGTGCGGAACCCGCCGTCACGCCGGAGGGCCCAGATCGCGCCGGCGGAAAGCAGAAACGACACTGCGTTTAGCAGGAAAGCGGCCGAGTAGCCGAACCAAGCGACGGCGTACCCGGCGACGATCGCGCCCACTACCTGGGTAGCCCACTGGGTGGTCTGGGTAAGGGAGTTCGCGGCGTGCAGTTCGCCCTCGGAGGTGATCGAGGGGAGGATGGCAGCCCGCCCTGCCGTGAAGAACGGGGATGCGAACATCAGGATCGCACTCAGAACGTACAGCAGCCACAGGCGCGGATGGGTGACGGTCAGAACGAACAGCGCGGCAACAACGGCACGGACCAGATCGCTCGCGATCATGGTGCGGCGGCGATCAAGCCGGTCGAGCACGACTCCGGCGACGGGGCCGGCGAGTACAGCGGGGATCGCACGGGCCAGGAGAACGCCGCTTACAGCGAGTCCGGACGAGGTGGTCTGGATGACGAGTGCGTAGACCGCTACGTTATTGAAGTGATCGCCGATCTCACTGACCACTTGCCCCAGCCATGTGAAACGGTAATTCCGGTTGCGCCGTACCAATGAAAGGAATTCGGACATGAGACGAGGGCGAACACCCATGATATTCGGTGCGGAGCCCTCGCGCTTTGAGTTGTTTGCGGGAGTGGAGGCGAACGATAATGAAAACGGATACCGGAACCTCAAATTGGATGCCTTCCGTCGCGCAAATCAAACCTGAACCGGCCGTCGCCGCCGCTGTCGCCGTCAGTGCCACGTTTACGGCTGAGCCGATCCAGGAGACACTTACCTTCTGGTTCGACGAGCTTGGGCTGCCTTACCGGGTGGAGTTCGCTCCTTACAACCAGGTGTTCCAGCAGCTTCTCGATCCATCCAGCCTGCTGGCTACCAACAACGGAGCCGCGAACGTCATCCTGCTCCGGTTCGAGGATTGGACCAATGGAGGCGGAATCGAGCATCTGTATCAGACCGTGGAGCAGTTCGCTTCCGGGCTGACCGCGGCGGTGGCAAGCTGGCGCACGCCCGTGATCGTTGCACAATGCCCGTGCTCGCCCGGGTTCCTGGCCGATCCCGAGCGGCTCGAGGCGGCCCAGAAGATGAGCCAAGTGTTACGGGCGGCAATCGAACCGCTAAGCGCGGTTCATCTGATCACGCCCGCGGATTTGGACCTTTACTACCCCGTAACGGACTATCATGATCCGCACGCGGACGAGCTGGGGCACGTTCCGTACACGCCGGAGTACTTCGCGGCGCTCGGAACCATGGTGGCGCGCAAGCTGGATGCGATGCGGAGACCAGCGTACAAGGTGATCGCTCTGGACGCCGATTACACCTTATGGCACGGCGTGTGCGCGGAAGACGGCCCCTCGGGAATTTGCCTGGACCCGGATCGGCGTGCGCTCCAGGAGTTCATGCGCGCCCAGAAAGAAGCCGGCGTTCTGCTGTCAATGGTCAGCAAGAACGAAGACGACGATGTGGCGGATGCGTTCCGGGCCAATCCGGAGATGCCGCTACAACTCGAGGATTTCACAGCGCGGCGAGTGAACTGGCAGCCGAAGTCGGCGAACCTGATTTCGCTCGCGGAGGAACTGTCCCTCGGACTGGACAGTTTCATCTTCGTGGACGATAACCCGACCGAGATCGCGGAGGTGCAGGCGCACTGCCCCGAGGTGTTGGCGCTCGCCCTTCCAAAGGAAGACATCGCGCGATTCCTGAGGCACGTGTGGGCGTTCGATCGCTTGAAGGCGACCCGGGAAGATCGCGAACGATCGGCGATGTACGCGCAGAACCTGGAGCGCACGCGACTTGAGAAGAAGGCGCTCAGCCTCCAGGACTTCCTGGGAGCGCTCGAACTGGACATCCGCATCCAGCCGGTACAGGCGGAAGAACTGGCCAGAGTCGCGCAACTCACGCAGCGCACGAACCAGATGAACTTCACTACCGTGCGCCGGACAGAGATGGACCTGCGTGACCTGCTGAGGAGCGGGAAGGCGGAATGCCTGGTTGTGCACTTGAGCGACCGGTTCGGGAGCTACGGGCTGGTTGGCGTGATGCTGTTCGGGACGCGGGCGGATACGCTGTCACTCGATACGTTCCTGCTGAGTTGCCGGGCGCTCGGCAAGGGCGTGGAACACAGGATGATGGCGCGGCTCGGCGAGATCGCGCGGGAGCGTGGATTAGCCTATGTAGATGCGCCGTTCGCGCAATCGGCGCGGAACCGGCCGGCGCTGGACCTGTTGAGGACGATCGGGGCTGCGTACCAGACGCCACGCGAGGGCGGCCTGCTGTTCCGCTTCCCTGCGGCCGCGCTCGCGGCAGTGGCGTACAAGCCGAACGGGGCAGTGCGGCCCTCGGTTGCGGCGGACGAGAAGAAGCCGGCGGCCATGCCGGAAGAGCGGCGCGGCACGGATTACACAGCCATTGCGTTAGCACTGTGGGACCCGGCGGCCATTGTGGAGCGTGTGCGCGAGCGGCGTGAAGCGGCGGCGCCGAAACGGAAGGCGAACGGCGCGCCACGCACGGATCTCGAGCGCGCGCTTGTGGCGCTGTGGATGGAACTGCTCGGCGTCACGAGCGTGGGCGTACACGACAACTTCTTCGATCTGGGGGGACACTCGCTGCTCGCGGTGCAACTCATCTCGCGGGTGCGCCAGGCGCACGAGGTAGACCTTTCGCTGGAACTGGTGTACAGCGGAGCGTTCACTATCGAGGCCTTGGCGCAGGCGATCGAGGTGGCCCAGATTGAACAGGCCGGCGCGGATCAGTACGCCTCGCTGCTGGCCGAACTCGAAACGCTGTCCGACGATGAAGTGCGGGCCCTACTCGCCCAGGAGCAGGACCACGCCGCCGGCAACTGATGCGCATCCTTTTAGCCGCTAACGCCTCATACGTCCCGCCTCGCGGCGGGGCAACGCGCAGCAATTTGGTGTGGCTCGAAGCGCTTGCGGCGCACGGGCACGAGTGCCGCGTCGTTTCGGCGCTGCTCGGGCGCAACCCCGCTGAGCGCAAGCGGCAACTCGACAAGGAAGAACTGCACGTCGAGGTGCTGCACGCAGAGGACGGGTATGAGGTGATGCGGCACGGAAAGCTCGAGGTACATGCGGCGAGCGAACCGGCGCGGCGCAACGAGATCCTGAGGGAACAGATCCGCACGTTTCAGCCGGACTGGGTACTGGTGTCATCAGAGGATGTGGGCCAAGTGCTGCTGGCGGAGGCCTCGCGGTTCGCGCCGGGCCGGGTGGTGTACCTGGCGCACACGCCTCAGTTCTTGCCATTCGGACCAGAAAGCTGGAGCCCTAACCCACAGGGAGCGGCGCTCGCGAGAGAAGCGGCGCGAGTCATCGTGATCGGCAAGCACATGGCGGGGTACGTCGAGCGGCACCTAGGCAGGAAGGCGGAGATCGTACATCCACCGATCTACGGCTCGGGACCGTGGCCGAACCTGGCGCGCTTCGGCCAGGGACTGGTGACGATGATCAACCCTTCGGCGATCAAGGGGCTGCCGATCTTCCTGGAGGTGGCGCGGCGAATGCCGCACGTCCGCTTCGGGGCGCTCCCCGGATGGGGCACGACCGCGGCAGACCGGCGCGCGCTCGAAGCCTTGCCGAATATCACGCTGCTGGCGAATCGTAGGGACATCTCAGACATCCTCCGTGAGACGCAGATCCTGTTGATGCCGTCGCTGTGGTACGAAGGATTCGGGCTGATCGTCATGGAGGCGATGCTGCGCGGCATCCCGGTGGTTGCGAGTGATTCAGGCGGCCTGCTCGAGGCGAAGGCCGGGACGGGTTACGTCATCCCTGTCCGGCCGATTGAATCCTACGAGCCGGTCTACGACGAGCGGGCAATGCCGCGGGCAGTTACGCCGCCGCAGGACGTTGAGCCATGGGTAGCGGCGCTGGCCGCGCTTACGGGAAACCGCGCGCTGTACGATGAGGAATCGAAGCGGTCGCGTGAGGCAGCGGCTGCATTCGTGGCGGCGCTGGATCCGCGGGCGCTAGAACGATCCCTGGAGCGGGCTGCGCAGCCTATGCGCATTCTGCTGGCGCACAACTCGCTTTACTATCCCGCACACGGAGGAGGCGACCGGTCAAACCGCCTGCTGGTGGAAGCGCTGGCGGCGGGCGGGCACACGTGCCGGGTGGTGGCGCGACTTGGAAACTTCGGCGAGGAAGAGCACGCGCAGTATGTGAAAGACCTCTCCGCGCGCGGAGTGACGATCGTTTCCGCCGATGACGGGATTGTGGCGCTCCGGCTGAACGGCGTCGAAGCCCACGTGCTGACGAACCATCCCCGGCTGAGGGCGTACTTCGCGAAGCAGATTCAGGAGTTCGCGCCGGATGTCATCATCAGCTCAACGGATGACCCGGCGCAGTTGATGCTGGAGGCCGCTCTCGAGAGCCCCGCGAGAGTGGTGTACCTTGCAAGGGCGACGCTGGCCCTGCCGTTTGGACCGGACTGCGCGTTTCCGAGTGCGAGCAAGACGGCAACGCTTCAGCTGGTGGACGGCGCGGTGGGAGTGAGCCAGTACGTCGCCGATTATATGAGGAAGTACGGCGGCATGGATGCCGTACACGTACCGATTTCGCTGATGGAACCGGGGCCGGAGCCGGCGGCGCTCGGGCGCATCGAGAACGAATTCGTGACGCTGGTCAATCCTTGCGCGGTGAAGGGCATCACGATCCTGCTGGCGCTCGCGGACCGCATGCCGGATGTGACGTTCGCGGCGGTGCCCACCTGGGGCACGAATGCAACCGATTTCGCGGCTCTGAGTGCGCGGCCGAACATACGCGTGCTGCCGCCGGTGGACGATATCGACGACCTGCTTTCGCGGACGCGCGTGCTGTTGGTCCCCTCGCTCTGGGCGGAGGCGCGGTCGCGGATTATCGTGGAAGCAATGCTGCGCGGCGTGCCGGTCTTGGCCTCGGACGCAGGCGGGATCCCGGAGGCGAAAATGGGCGTGCCGTACCTGCTTCCGGTGCGGCAGATCGAGCATTACCGCGGTGACGTGGACGAGCACATGGTGCCGGTGGCGGATGTGCCGGAGCAGGATCTGGGGCCGTGGGAAGCGGCGCTCCGGCGCGTGCTGACGGACGCTGCGCACTATGAGGATGTGTCCCGCGCCTCGCGAGCGGCGGCGCTCGATTACGTACGAAACGTATTGAGCATCCGGCCGTTCGAAAGCTATCTGCGGGATGCGCTGGCGCGTCCGCGACGGCGGGATCGGGAAGCGATGAAAGCGGCGCCCGCGCAGGAACCGCCGCGCAGCGCACTCGAGAAACTCTCGCCCGAGAAGCGGAGACTCCTCGCGCTGCGGCTGAAGAAAGCTCCCGCCTCGCAGGCGGGAATGAATGCGTGGTTTCCAGCGCTCGAGTTGCGGCCGGGGGCGTCCATCCGGCTGTTCGCATTTCCCCACGCGGGCGCGGGGGCGGCTGCGTTTCATGGCTGGAACGAGAAGTTGCCGGGCGCTTTTTCGGTTTGCCCCGTCCGCCTACCGGGACGGGAGAGCCGCAGCAGCGAGGCGCCGCATCGGGAAATGTGCGCGCTGGTGGAAGCCATCGGCAGTGCAATCGAGCAGCATACCGGTACGCCGTTCGCTTTTTTCGGGCACAGCATGGGCGCGGGGGTGGCGTTCGGAGTGGCGCGGTGGCTGCGACGGAAGTCGCTGCCTATACCGGTTGCACTGTGCGTGTCGGGCGCGCGGGCGCCGCAATACCGGAGGAACTGGACGCCTCCCCAGGAGCCGTCCGACGAAGAGATCGTAAGCGAATTGCGGAAGCGAGACGGCATGCCTTCGGAGGTGCTGGACGATCCCGAATTGATGCGCCTGTTGCTGCCGCCGCTGAAGGCGGACACGTTCCTTTACCGGAACTGGTCGTACACGGAGGAGCCACCGCTTCCCTGCCCGATTCGCGCCTACGGCGGGGCCGAAGACGAAAACGTCGCGCGGGAGCATCTGGAAGCATGGCGGGAGCAGACCTGCGGATCGTTCGCGATGCGTATATTCCCCGGCGGTCACTTCTACCTGCGCACGCACCAGTCCGAGTTTCTGGACGCACTCGGCCGCGACCTAGATGAACTCCGCGCCTGACCAACTGCCGCGGCCCGGCGAGATTCACATTTGGGATGTGCCTTTGGACACCGGGTGCCCGCCGGTGCTCTCGGCGGACGAGGCGCAGAGGGCCTCGCGCATTCAATTCCCCGAGCACCGGAGGCGATTCGCCGCGGGCCGAACGGCGCTGCGATTGATCCTGGCGCATTATACGGGCGGCGCGGCGGATGCGATTCGATTCGAGTACAACGGGTTCGGTAAACCGTTTCTAAGCGGGGCAACCGCGCCGCGGTTCAACGCGTCGCACTCGGGTGAGCGCGCGCTGATCGCGGTTGCGAACGGACGTGAAGTGGGAATCGACATCGAGCGGGTGAAGCTTACCGTGGATTTCCGGGCCATTACGGAGCGGTTCTTTCCGCCCGAAGAGGCTGCACAGGCGGGAACGGCTGAGGACTTCTTCCGCGTATGGACAAGGCGGGAGGCCTACCTGAAGGCGCTTGGCTGCGGCTTCGCGGAACTGCAGCAACCCATGCGCGCAGGCTGGACGGTCCAGAATTTGGATGCAGGCGAAGGTTGGGCGGCGGCGGTGGCAGCCGAAGGCGGCGGCTTCACAGTGTCACGGTGGGAGTTCACTACATGAACGCAGCATTACTGATAGTGGCAACCCTGGTTTCAGTGGGCACAATTGCGCCGGCGGCCGAACTCCGGAAGGAGACGGTCCAGGCGTTTGAGGAGTACGTGCGCAAGACGGAAGCACGATTGGACGCGCGCGTTGCATCCGGCGATTTCCTGTGGGTTGACGATTCGGCGCAGACACTGAAGGACGTGCGGGCAGGGCAGGTGGCGATCCATCCGAGGCTGGAAGGCGGGGCGATGGACGTGCCACACGGCCTCATCCACGACTGGATCGGTGCAGTGTTCATTCCGGGCACGAAGTTGGACCGGGTGCTGGCGTCCGTTCAGGATTATGACCGGAACAAGTACACCCACAAGCCCGAGGTGATCGATTCTAAACTGCTCGCGCGCGACGGCAACGACTTTCGTATCTTTCTCAAGCTGCGCAAGAAGAAAGTGATTACCGTAGTGCTGAACACGGAGCATCGCGTCCATTACGCTCCGGTAGACAAAACGCGGTGGCAGAGCCGGTCCTACAGCACACGAATCGCGGAGGTGGACAATGCCGGGGAACCGGACGAACGCGAGTTGCCGCCGGGTGACGACCACGGTTTCCTCTGGCGTCTGTACTCGTATTGGCGCTTCGAAGAGCGTGACGGGGGCGTTTTCGTGGAATGCGAGGCACTCTCCCTGACGCGCGATGTACCCACCGGCCTGGGGTGGGTGGTGACTCCGGTAATCCGAAACCTACCGCGCGAGTCTCTGGAAAGCACGCTGCGGGCGGCGCGGACAGCGGTGCTGGGGCAGGACGGAGGAGGCAGGAGATAACAGGGCGGGGCCACCAGCCTCACTGTCTCCATCCGGTTATGCCACGCGTAAGGTTCACCATCGTTCTGCTGACGCTGACCATCCTTCCATGGCTGGCTCATGCACAATCCACGTTCGCGACGATCACCGGCACGGTGAATGACGCGACCGGCGCCGTGTTGCCGGGTGTCGAAATAAGAGCTCTCCACAAGACCCTCGGGCTGGACTATAAGACTGTTTCAAACGAGGTGGGTGTTTTCACCTTGCCGGAACTGCGCGAGGGCGAATACACGGTCCGTGCGACGAAGGCCGGCTTCAAGGAGTTCATCGCCGCCGAGATCAACCTGGTGTCGCGCGCGTTACGCCGCGTGGACATCCGCATGGCACTGGGCACTCTGACGGAGAAGGTCGAAGTGACTGCCGAGGTTACGGCGATCAAAACGGAGCGCGCCACCGTTTCAACGACGCGTTCGCAACAGGAACTGAACAAGCTGCCGATAAGCGCCCAAAGCCTCTATTAATGTCGATCCTGAGAACCCATTCAACCGCAGCCGCGAGCGGGCGCCCGAGAACATTACCCCGAACCAGCGGTTCGTCGGCATGGTGATGTAGCAGCTTCCGTTCGGACATGGCAAGAGTCTCTTTGCGAACGCCCCTAAGGCGCTCGACAAAATCATCAATGACTGGGATTTGGCAGTGACGGCTTACATGCAGACGGGACAGCACCTGACACCTGGAATTTCGATGCCGGATCCGACCGGCACGAAGTACACGTCCAGCGGCCGTGCGACCGTGACCCTCCGTCCGGACCTGCTTTCAAACCCGAATCTTCCGAAGGACGTCCGCGAAACCACACGAATTACAGCAACCCCGGCCTGACTCTATCCACCGCGACCAGCGTGGCGAAGATCACCGGAGTTGGCGGGCCGAACAGCAGCAACCCAGGCGACCGCGCCGCGGCACGCAGCATGTACCTTCGGCTCCGCATGGAGTGGTAGGCAGTAACTCTCTTTCCGCAAAGGCCCGGGCTTCGGTCCGGGCCTTCTTTATGTGCGGCGGATTACTTTTGGACTCCAGAAGGGACGCGCGCGATAGCGTCGATCTCCACTTTGATGCCGCTGAGTACGGACTGAACCGTGGTCCGGGCGGGCTTGACGCCGGGAAAGAAGCCCGCGTAGACGCTGTCGAAACGCTCGAACTCATTAAGGTCCGCCAAGTGGCAGGTGCACTTCACGACGTCATCGAACGTGCAGCCCGCCGCCGCGAGCACTTTGCCCACGTGTTCCATCGTGAGGCGTGTTTCCTGCTCGATGGTACCGGCAAGCACCTCGCCGGTACGCATATCCAGCGGCCCCTGGCCGCTCACATATAACCAGCCGTCCACCAGGAC
>DATMXS010000164.1:0-27550 GCA_035561355.1 Bryobacteraceae bacterium
GGCGGTTGGGAAGCAAGATCGAAGATCGCCAGGAGGGCATATTCGGTTTTCTGTGAGATAATCACCGCTACCTAAGTAGAGATTAGGCGATGGGGGGGAACGGTGTCAAGTAAACAGAGAGGTTGCGGGCTTAGCGGCAGCGTGGACGGAGCACTGTCAGGAGACTGGTGTGGGACAGGGAACCGCCTGCCCCACGCACAATAGCAACTTATGCTTTCGCGCCGTCCGCGACCTGCGGAACGTCCTGCCAGCTCCGCGTTTTCGAGCTCTCCAGAACGGTGTCGAGGATCGTCATCATACGCAGGCCGTCTTCGAACGTGGCGTATTCCACCGGGGCGTTCGGGTCGGCGACCTTCGCATAGAAGCGCCGGAAGTTCATCTTGTGGGCGTCGTCGTAACCTTCGCTGTGGCCGCCCGGAAGGTCGGCATAAGGTTTCGCCTCGTCGGCCAGGAGCGACGGATCCTTGAGCATGATCTGGTTCGCCGAATTGCGATGGCCGATCCAGAGTTCATCCTGACGCTCCTGGTTCCACGTCAGGCCGGCCTTAGTGCCGAACACTTCCATCTGGAAGCGGTTCTTACAGCCGCAGTTGACCTGGCTGGCCGTAAACGCGCCGCGGGCGCGGTCGCCCAACCGGAGCAGGACGGAGCCGAAATCCTCCGTGTCGATCTTGACCTCTTCGTAGTCTTCCGGACGCAGCGTCTTGCCCGCGAAGGTCTCAACAGCCTTCTTCGGGCGCTTGCGCGTCTTGTGGAATGTCTCGAGGTCCGCGCAGACGGCGGTGATGCGCTGCCCGGTGATATGCTGCACCATGTCCATCCAGTGCGAGCCGATGTCGCCCATCACGCGCAGCGGGCCGTTGTCCTTGCTGACGATACGCCAGTTCCAGTCGGTATCGTAGAGCAGCCAGTCCTGTGAGTAGGTACCCTGAACGACGAGCACTTCGCCGATTTCGCCGCTCTCGATCATGCGGCGCATCTGCTGGACCATCGGGTAGCAGCGCAGGTTGTGGTTCAGGCAGTTCGCGCGGCCCGTCTTCTTCGCGACCGCAACCAGGTCACGCGCTTCTTCAGTGCTGATGGCCAGCGGCTTCTCGCAAAGCACCGCCTTGCCCGCCAGCATCGCGTCCTTGGAAATGGGGTAATGCAGGGCGTTGGGCGTGCAGATGTGGACGGCCTGGATACTGGGGTCGTTCAGCACTTCGCGATAGTCGGCGGTGGTGCGTTCTATGCCCACCTGCTTCCCGAAATCGGCGGCGAGTTCGGGGGTTTCGCCGGCGATCGCGGCGATTTCGACGTTGCCCAACCGGCGGATCGCTTCGGTGTGCACGCGACCCATGAAACCGGTGCCGATGACGGCAGTTTTGATTTTCGCCATAGCTTCAAGTCCTTTCGTGTGTATGCGCGCGGCGCCTATGGGAGCCGCCGCGGGCCGCGAAGCGCGGCCGTTGCGCGCCACCAGCCACTCTAGCAAAACGCGGCATCCGCAACCTGCATGGTAGGATAAGCAGATCGAGAAAGCATGATTGTGCGGATTCGGCTGCGGTTGGGGCCGGCGTTCGTCTACAGCCTGAGGCGCAACCGGGAATTGGCTTCTTTTGCGGCGGCTCTGATGACCCCCGCAGCGGTAGCGGCATTCGTACTCGGGGTGTGGCGACTCGCGTCCGACCTCGAGTGGGCCGGCGCGTTTGTTATCTCCCACGGCTTGTTCTCACACTGGCAGGTATGGATTGCCATGGCCGGGCTACTCCAAACCTGCGCCTCCGCCCTGAACCGATTCGGCCGCGGCGGCAGCGACGAAGCCTCCGCGTAGACGAAGCCTCCGCATAAACGGTCTCGTGCGCGGTTTCAGCTTCTGATCCGGCCGCTTCCTCTGGTATCCTCGGAGGGACGGTTCCCTCCCCATGCAATACAGCCGACGCTATAGCACGAGTTCTTTCTCCAGCTATTTCCCGCCGGGTGTGAAGTGGCTGCTCATCGCGAACGCGGCCATTTTCCTGCTCCAGTTCTTCGCGATTTACTTCCTGAACTGGGATCCGTTCCGTGCGCTCGGCCTGGTTCCGTACCAGGCGGTGGCGCAACTGGCGGTATGGCAGCTCTTTACGTACATGTTCCTCCACGGGGGCATCGGCCACATCCTCTTCAACCTGCTCGCGCTGTGGATGTTCGGGGCGGACCTGGAGCGGGATTGGGGTACGCGGCGTTTTCTGCGCTACTACTTCCTTTGCGGGATTGGCGCGGGCGTCACCGTGATCCTCGCCACACTGCTGTTTGGCGGCGCGCAGTATCGGACCATCGGCGCTTCCGGCGCCATTTACGGCATCCTGCTCGCATTCGGGATGCTGTACCCGGACCGGATCGTCCTGTTCAGCTTTCTGTTCCCGATGAAGGCGAAGTGGTTCGTGCTGATCACCGGTGTCATCGTTTTCCTCAACTCGCTGCAACCAGGCGGACAGGTCAGCCACGTTGCGCACCTGGGCGGCATGGTGTTCGGCTACATCTATTTGAAACTTGCGAAGGGTCGCAAGCCGATCCGGAAGACGGTTCCCTCAGTCTCCCTCCGCCAGCGGTACGAGCGCTGGAAGCTGGATCGCGCGCGCCGCAAGTTCCAGGTGTACATGCGCCGGCACGATGACGACCGCGACCGCTGGGTCCACTAAAAACGCGAAACAGCCGCGCGCCTGAATTCGTCTAACCGGAGTGGGTATCCCCAAATCGCGGATATACTTACGTTTAGGAACCAAGCCATGAAACGGACCTTGCAGATTTTGGGACTGGCGTGCCTGATCGCCGGCTTGACGGTGGTGGAAGCACAGCAGGGGCCGACCCGTGAAGGAAGCGAGACCGTCGCCAAGCCACGCCGGAATCCGAGCGAAACCGCGAAGCCCGATGAGTCGCAGGGCGAGAAGATCCCCTCGAAGTTCGGCAAGAAGAAAGAAGGCGAAACACAGCAGGAAGGCACAACTTTCCGCAGTGACGCCACCACGGTCAACGTGGACGTGGCAGTGCTCGACAACAAGGGGCGCTTCATCCCCGGGATTCCGCGCGGCAATTTCCGCGTCCTCGAAGATAATGTTCCACAGACGGTCAGCCAGTTCGGCACAGGCGAAGCGCCCATGACGGTCGTGCTCGTCGTCGAGTTCAGCAACCTTTGGCAGAGCTACTACAGCTATACGTGGTACGAGACGCTTACGGCGGCCTATGGCTTCATGGAATCGCTGAAGCCCGAGGATTACGTAGCCGTTGTCGCGTATGACATGCGTCCCGAGGTGCTGACCGACTTCACGACCGATAAGCGAGTGGCGTACGACGCGATGCGCCGGCTCCAGATTGCCTCGTATTCCGAATCGAATATGTATGACGCGCTGGTGTACACCATCGATCGGATGCAGGAGATTGAAGGCCGCAAGGCGATTGTGCTCATCGCGTCCGGTTGGGACACCTTCAGTAAGCTCACGTTCGACAAAACGCGCAAGGCTCTCCAGAACGGCGGCGTGCCGATCTATTCCATCGGCATCGCTCAGATGATGCGCGAGTACATGGACGCGCGCGGCATGATGGGGCCGATCGCGAGGCTCGACGGGCTGCAAGCGGACAACACGCTGCGCACGTTTGCGAAGGAGACCGGCGGCATGTGTTTTTTGCCACGATTCCAGGGAGAATACCCTTCGATTTTCAGGTCAATTTCCGATTCTCTCCGCAACCAGTACAGCTTGGCGTATCAGCCTACCAACCAGACGCGCGATGGCAAGTTCCGCAAGATCAAAGTCGAATTGGTCAATCCCGCGAACGGCGAGCCGTTGAAAATCACCGATGAAAAAGGCAAACCGCTGAAGTACCAGATCATTGCGAAGGCCGGTTACACCGCGCCGCGTGAAGTCGAGTGAGGCGGGCGGAGCGGGCGGACCACTGCGCAACGTTCCGTGTCAAGCAAATCATCTTTCGCGTTCACAGCTTGTTACAAGAGCGTTGACAGCATCTCGCGCGGTCTGATAATTTCGCCTCTTCCCACATGATCACTCGTTCCTCCGCCGTCACGCCTTCCGCCGCCGCGCGTATTCTTCTCGTTGATGACAACAAACTCGGGCTTGGCGCGCGGAAAGCCCTGCTTGAAGAGCAGGGTTACGAAGTGACGACGGCGATGGAAGGGATCGAAGCGCTCGAGCGTTTTGCCGAAACCAGGTACGATATCGTCATCACCGATTACAAGATGCCGCGGATGAACGGGCTTGAGCTCATCGGCCACCTGCGCCAGCTCGCGCCAGCCACGCCGATCGTGCTCATCTCGGGCTATGCCGATGCGCTCGGTTGGAACGAAGAGCATACCGGCGCAAATGCGGTGATCGCGAAGAACGCAAATGAGGTGGCTCATTTGATCCGTGCGATCAGGCGCTTGCTGCAATTACCGGCGAAGAAGCCTGTGCGCTCACAGCTTTCCCGCCGCAGCAAGATTTCCCAAGCTAAATAGCGCTCTGCTCCTTGTTGCTCCTCTTCTGCGGTGATTCGCTCCGCGGTTTCGCCGGCGTGTTCTAAACGCGTACTATGAGTCTGTGACCGCCGCCCGAATAACCCTTGTTGCCGCCGCCATCGCGGTGGCCGTATTTGCCGCACCGCAGAAGAGGGCAGCGCGCCCGAGCGCCTCTCCCAAGGCGTCAGACGCTCTCGTGCGGACCTGGATGCGCTCGCTCACGCTACGGGAGAAAGTGGCGCAACTCGTCGTCGTACCGTTCTACGGCAAACTGACGAACTCCGAGTCCGACCTGTACCGCAAGTACTACGGGCTCGCGCACGAGCTCAAGGTCGGGGGCATGCTCCTCATTAACCGGTCCGAGCCGTACGCGCTCGCCGCGTTTCTGAATCGCATGCAGCGCGCTGCGACGCTTCCGCTGCTGGTGGCCGGCGACTTCGAGCGCGCCATCTCGATGCGCGTGGAATCGGATACACTTTTCCCGCATAACATGGCGTTCGCGGCGACGCGGAACCCCGAGTTCAGCCGCTTCCAGGGCGCCGTAACAGCGAGACAAGGCAGGGCGCTTGGGGTCCCGTGGATCTTCGCACCCGTTGCGGACGTCAACAACAACCCTGACAACCCGATTATCAACATCCGATCCTACTCGGAAAATCCCGAGGAGGTGGCTGAGCACGTGCGCGCGTACATCGCGGGCGCGCACAGCTTTAAGGATGCCGCGGGCAATCCGGTGCTCGTAACCGTCAAGCACTTCCCCGGGCACGGCGACACCGCGACGGACAGCCACATGGCGTTGCCCGTGATCACAGTGGGCCGCGAGCGGCTGAACGAAGTGGAACTCGTGCCGTTCCGTGCGGCCATTGCGGCCGGAGTAGACGCTGTCATGACTGCGCACATCGCTGTCCCCGCGATTGACCCGGACAAGTTGCCGTCTACACTCTCAGCGGCCGTTCTGGGAGGATTGCTGAAGCGCGAGATGGCATTCGATGGGCTCGTCGTGACGGATGCCCTGGAGATGCAGGGCGTGGCCAAGCAGTGGCCGTCCGGCGAGGCCGCGGTGCGGGCGCTCGAAGCCGGCGCAGACGTCTTGTTGATGCCACCCGATCCGGAAGCCGCTGTGAGTGCCGTGGTCGCCGCGGTGCAGAGCGGTCGCATCACGCGCGAACGCCTCGACGCGAGCGTGGAGAAGTTCCTGGCTGCAAAAGTGCAGGTGGGAGTGCATCGCAAGCGCACGGTGGACATTGAAGCGCTCACGGATGCGCTCGATAAGCCTGAGGACCTCGCGCGCGTCCAGGAGATCGCGGACGCGTCGGTGACCCTCGTGAAGAATGAGAACGATGCTCTTCCGCTGCGCGACGCGGCCCAGGCGTGCTTCCTCGTGCTAACCGAGAGCCGCGGGTCTCAAGCCGGCCGCGCGTTTGCGGCGGAGGTGCGGAAACGTGCCCCGTCAGCCGCTCTGGCGGTGCTCGATCCGCAGGCGACCGAAGCGGACCTCAACGCCGCGGCTGAGAAGGCCAAAGGCTGCTCCGTAATCGCGGTGGCCGCGTTCGCCTCTGTCACGGCGTATCGTGGCAGCGTCGCGCTCGCCGGCGGCTATCCGAAGCTCATGGAGGCGCTGCTGGCGAGCGGCCGCCCCGTCGCGCTGATCGCGCTCGGCAATCCGTACCTGGTCCGCAGTTTCCCGAGCGTGAGCGCGTACATGACGACCTACAGCACCGTGGCGCCCTCAGAGATCGCAGCAGCAAAAGCACTTTTCGGGGATATCCCGATCAACGGCCGCTTGCCGGTGACGATTCCAGGCATCGCGAAGTACGGCGACGGAATTCAGCTGCCGAAGTTGGACGCCAAAGACGCCAGGTGAAGGCGCTCGCGATTCGACGGGCACGCACGCCCGCCGGCAGTCGATCCTCCAGCCTCCTCCGTCCTGTATTCTCGAAACAGAGGAGGCTCGAACGCTATCATGCTGGAGATTACCTGGCTCGGTCACGGCACGTTTCAGTTTCGACTCGAATCCGGCGAAGTCATCGTGATGGACCCGTGGCTTGAAAACGCCAATTTCCCAAAAGGCCACAGCTTCGACCGCGTGGATTCCGTTATCGTTACGCACGGACATTACGATCACATTCAGGACGCCCGCACTCTCGCGAAGCAGCACAAGCCGAAGGTGGTGGCGATCTACGAGACTTGCAACTGGCTCGGCTCGAAGGGAGTCGAGAACCTCTCGCCGATGAACAAGGGCGGCTCGCAGCAGATCGGTCCGGTGAAGGTGACGATGACGCACGCTGTGCATAGTTGCGGTATCACCGACGACGACGGCAAGATCATCTACGGCGGCGAGGCGTCCGGCTACGTTCTGCGCTTCCCGGACGGGCGCTCACTCTACTTCGCCGGCGATACCAACGTCTTCTCGGACATGGAACTCATCGAGCAGCTTTATCACCCTGAGTTGGCATTCCTCCCCATCGGCGACCTCTTCACGATGAGCCCGCACGAAGCCGCCCTGGCGTGCTGTCTCGTCAAGCCGAAGAAAGTGATCCCGATGCACTTCGGTACGTTTCCGGCGCTCACGGGCACGCCGTCCGAGCTCCAGAAACTTGTCGGCGACCGCACGGATGTGTGGGAACTCAAGCCGGGCAAAGCCGTGGAGTGGTAGGGAAGGAGCTTGGAGCAAGAAGCTCCGAGCAGGACAGGTGCTCTCGAAACGCAGCGCCTGTTCCCCTTGCTCGTTGCTCCTGCCTCCTTGCTCCTTATTCTTTGCTACCGCCTACACCCTGCTTCCTGCTCCAGCGCTTTGCTAACATCCGCCTTCGCGCGCTTAGCCGTCTCCTGCGCGTCCACTACGGCGATAGCCGCGACATTGACGATGTCGTTTACTTCGGCGCCGCGCTGCAATACGTGGACCGGCTTCGAGGTTCCTGTCAGAATCGGCCCAATCACTTCCGCGCCGCCAAGACGGGCGAGCAGCTTATAGGCGATGTTCGCGGATTCCAGATTTGGGAAGATCAGCACGTTCGCGCCGCCCTTCAGCGTGCTGAACGGGTACGTCTCCTCGAGGATTTCTGGGACCACAGCCGTATCCGCCTGCATCTCGCCATCGATCAACAGGCCGGGTTCCCGGCTGCGTGCAATCTCGACCGCCCGGCGCACTTTTTCGCTCAGCGGATGCCTTGTTGAACCGAAATTCGAGAACGAGAGCATCGCGACCCGCGGCTCCACGTTGAACCGCCGCGCCATCTCCGCAGTCGTCAATGCGATCTCGGCCAGGTCTTCGGCGGTGGGTTCGATATTGACGGTGCAATCGGCCAGGAAGTAAATGTGGCCCTTGGGCGTGATCAGCATGTACACGCCGGAAACCCGGTGCAGCCCCTCGCGAACCGAAATCATCTGGAGCGCCGGCCGGATCGTGTCGGGGTAGTGCTGCGTCAGGCCCGCGACCAGCGCATCGGCATCGCCGCCATGCACCATTACCGATGCGAACAGCGTTTTGTTCTGGATCTGCAGGTCCGCCTCGGCCTGCGTCATGCCCTTGCGCTGGCGGTGCTTATAGAGTTCACCGGCGTAGCGCCCAAGATCGGACGACGTGGACGGATCAATGATGCGGATTCCGTCCAGATGCAGGTGCAGATCGGCTATCTTCTTCGTGATGACACTTGCGTCACCGAGCAGGATCGGCTCGGCGATGTTCTCATCGAGCAGGATCTGGCACGCGCGCAGGATCTTGCTCTCCTCGCCTTCGGGGAAGACCAGCCGCTTCGGCGCGTGCCGGGCTTTCTGGATCACCACGCGCATCACCTCGCGCGACTTGCCCAGCCGCCGTTCGAGTTGCTCCTTGTACTCCTCAATGTCGATAGTGGTCTGCGCGACTCCGGTGTCCATCGCAGCCTGCGCGACGGCCGCCGCCTCCCAGATGAGCACGCGCGGATCGAATGGCTTCGGGATGATGTACTGGCGGCCGAACTCCATGCGCTCGATGCCGTAGGCGGCGCGCACAGAATCAGGCACGTCCTCCTTGGCGAGCGCTGCTAAGGCCCGGGTAGCCGCGAGCTTCATCTCATCGTTGATCGCCGTAGCCCGGACATCCAACGCTCCCCGGAAAATGAACGGGAAGCCGAGCACGTTGTTCACCTGATTCGGGAAATCGGACCGGCCCGTGCACATGATCAGGTCTGGGCGCGTGGCCACCGCGACGTCATACGGAATCTCGGGGTCAGGATTCGCCATCGCAAGCACGATAGGATCCGGCGCCATTGAGAGCAGCATTTCAGGCGTGAAGCAGTTTGCACAGGAAAGGCCCAGCAGGATGTCCGCGCCACGCACGGCGTCCGCGAGCGAACGCGCGTCCGTCTCACGCACGAAGCGCGCCTTATACGCGTTCATGCCTTCCTTGCGGCCGGCGTAGAGGACGCCCTTGGTGTCGCACATCATGATGTGCTCACGCTTCAAGCCGAGGCGGATGTAGTGCTCGGCGCAGGAAATCGCGCTCGCACCGGCGCCGTTGATCACCATCCGGACGTTCTCGATCTTCTTGCCTACGAGCTCAATCCCATTGAGCAGCGCCGCTCCCGAGATGATCGCCGTGCCGTGCTGATCGTCGTGGAAGACGGGGATCTTCATGGTGCGCTTGAGCTCTTCTTCGATCTCGAAGCACTCGGGCGCCTTAATGTCTTCCAGGTTGATGCCGCCGAACGTGGGTTCCAGCAACTGGCAAGCGCGGATCACTTCCTTCGGATCCTCGGTGGCAAGCTCGATGTCGAACACATCGATATCGGCGAAGCGCTTGAACAGCACCGCCTTGCCTTCCATCACCGGCTTGCCCGCAAGCGCGCCGATATTGCCTAACCCGAGCACCGCAGTCCCGTTCGAGACCACCGCGACCAGGTTGCCCTTGCTCGTATAGCGGTAAGCCAGCGAGGGATCGCGCTCAATCTCCTTGCACGGCACCGCAACACCCGGCGTATAGGCCAGGCTCAGGTCGCGCTGCGTGCGGCAGGGTTTTGTCGATGTAACAGACACTTTCCCCGGGGTGGGAAAAGCGTGGTACTCAAGGGCATCTTCCTTGCGTATCGCCATAAATGCCGGGTCCCCTTTCCGGGTCAAGTGTACCGCTTTTGCGGGGAACGGAAGGCCCGCAGCACTGCGAAGTGGGTGAGGGCAGGAGAGGGAGTGTGTCTCCTGCCTTCCGGGAATTATGCCTGCGGTGCAGGCTCCTGCTGTTCCGCCTCGTTCTTCACCAGTTCCCAACGGCCGCGCCCGCACTTGTTGCGGCACTCGGGCAGTTCCTGGTCCTTGTCGAATCGTGCAGGCAGCTTGCAGACGCTGCACCAGTAGATTCCGTTGGAGGGGGCTTGGGTCCCCGGCTTATAAGTCATGCCTGGCGTACACCTCGTTTGGTTCGTTCTTCCGTAACGGCCCGCATGATCTCCTCGGGCCGGTCTACCATCATATCCGGTGGATCGGCATCAAAGCTCTCCGGCTGAAGGCCCCACGTCACTCCGATGGAGCGGATGCCCGCGTTTCGGGCGGTCCGGATGTCGACGGCGCTGTCGCCAACGAGCGTCGTGTACTCGGGATCCACCTGAAGCTCGTGCAGGAGCGTCTGGACGCCGATCGGGTCCGGCTTCTTCTGTTCGAAGCTGTTGCCGCCGTACACGCGCACGAAGTAGTCGCGCAGTCCCAGGCCTTCGAGGATGCGGCCGCTGATGCGCACCGGCTTGTTCGTCAACACGGCCATTCGTACATCGTCGCGCTTCAGCGCCGCCAGCAGTTCCGGAATGCCGTCATAGGCGCGCGTGAAATCGAGCTTGTGCTCCTCGTAATACTCGAGGAAGTGCTTCAGGGCTCGCTCGACGTCCGCATCGCTCGCCTCCGGGCCGAGCGCGCGCCGCATCAGGACCGGAGCGCCGTTGCCGACATAAGACGCAACGGTGTCGTGTTCAAGCTCCGCCATGCCCATCCACTTGCGGGTCGCGTTTACGGCGTTCGCCAGGTCTGCTGCGGAATCGATCAGGGTGCCGTCGAGGTCAAAAATGAGGAGATCCACTACAACCATTCTAGAGAACGGGGAGGCAGGAGCAAGGAGCAACGAGCAAGGAGCACGTTCATGTTGCTCCTCGCTTAACGCTCGTTGCTCCTCCAACTCACACCCGGAGCCGGTTCAGAATCGCCGCGCCCTTGCGGATATCCTCGAGGCGCTGCTGGTGATCGGGAATCTCCCGCTCGATGTTCAGAGGGCCCGTGTACCCGACGGCCTTCAGCTTCGCGACGTAGCGATCCATCCCGACTGCGCCGTCACCGAGCGCGCGCTCCGTTCCGAGGGCGTCCGGTTTGTCTTTCGGTGGCCAATCGCCATCTTTGCAGTGCACGCTGACCACATAGGGCGCCACCACTTCCAGCGCTTCGATCGGATCGCCCGTGCCGTAAAGAATCATGTTGGCGGGGTCGAAATTTACGCGCAGGTTGGGCCGGTGGACATCCTTCATGAACGCCACCAGAACCGGCGCGGGCTCCTGCCCGGTTTCGAGCGCGAACGTCTGGCCGTTTTTCGCGGCGTAATCCGCTACGCGCCGAACCATCTCGCGCACTGCGATGTAATCCGGATCGGCATGATCCTCGGGAACGAAGCCGATATGACACGCAATGCTCTTCACTTCGAGCGCTGCTGCCATATCGCTGATTTCGCACGTGCGCCTCTCGCGCTCTTCACGTGTGGCGGGTGGAATGAAGCCGACGGTGCGCTGCACCGTCGGGATGTCAGCGTAGTCCTCGCCGTTGTAAGCGGCAAAGACGGTCACGACGGTGAACCCGGCCTCGTCCAGCGCCTTCTTCCAGGCCTGCTTGACGGCATCGTCCAGGACCAGGTCGCCCGGAATGCCCAACTGGCCGGTGTTGATCCCGAGGGACTGCACCTCGCGAAGAGTTTCGGCGGGATCGCGGCCCGCCCAGAACATGAGTCCAACTTGTCCCAAAGCCATAGTGGTGTTGTTGTCCTTTAGACCGTGAACGGAATCTTCTCGCCTTTGCGTTCGCGCGCTTCAAGCAGCAAAAGGCCGAGTTTGACGGACGCCGCCGATTCCTCCGGCGGACAGAATTCCGGCTTTACGCCTTTGTTGACGCACTCCACGAAGTACTCGAGCTCGGCCTGGTAGCCGTCGCGCACGGGGAGGGTTAACTGCTCTTTCTCGCCGTCGCACCGGTAGAGCGTAGGTGGCGCTCCAGCGGAGCTGAACTCCACCGTGCCCGCATCGCCGACCACGGTGTATTCCATCGAGAACGGGAACGACTTTGGATGGTGCCAGCCGCCGGATACGACCACGCCGCCGATCTCGGGGTAATACAGAGTCGCGGTGATCCAATCGATGCCGCGCGGCAGATCCTCATACCCGACCGCGGAGACGGCCTCGGGCATGCCGAAGGAATGAATGCAGAAGTCGAGGTCGTGGATCAGCAGGTCAAATACGCCGCCGCCGCTGGTTTTCTTGTCGGCGAGCCACTGGCTCCATGCGGGCGCGGCACAGCGGCGCCGGAAGATGGCGGAGCGGATGGGGCCGAGTTTGCCCGTTTTCACCATCTTGCGGACCACGCTGTATTCCGGGATGAACCGGACCACTTGGGCGGCCATCAGAATGCAGCCGCTTTCGTGTGCGGCGGCGAGCATGGCATCCACCTGCTCTGCCTCCAGCGCCATCGGCTTTTCGACGAGCACGTGCTTGCCCGCCTTGAGAGCCGCAATCGCGACCGGCGCGTGGAGGTTCGTGGGAAGGCACAGGTCCACGGCTTCGATGTCAGGGTTGCCGAGGCCCTCGTAAGGATCGCTGTATTTGGCGACATTGGAAAAATCCCAGTTTTCGCCGGGACCGCCGATGTTGCCTTGAATATCGCTGAGATCGCCTGTCAGGCGTTTGGGGATGTCGCTCGCCACAGCGACGAGCTCCACGCCGGGAATGTTTTTGTAGGCCTTAAGGTGAGTACTTCCCATGAAGCCAAGGCCGAATACGCCGATCTTCATACGGACAGTATGGTAGCAGGGGCGACGGCAGGAAAGCTCATCACAAAATGCCGGGGCGGATGAGAGGGCCTGGCATCAGTGTGTGTGGCAGGCGCCCTGAGGACAGTCTCGAGGTTGCGTTGACCTTCCGGTTACGGTACGCTCTCGAAGCGATGTCCTTTCCGCGCAATCGAGGACTCGCCACACCGGCATTCCCGGCACGGGCGCAGATCCGCGATTCGCTGAGGGCCGGTGATATCGTTATGGCCGGTTGGGAAGGTTGCATGGCATCCAACAATGAAGACATCTTGTCAGCGGTTATAGAGATCATCCACCGCGTGGCAAACCTGAGCGACATCGAGCCGGACCAGGACATCTATGATGCCGGCATGACATCGGTCATGGCTCTCCCGCTTCTTCTTGATCTGGAGGACTGCTTTGGAGTCGCTATTCCTGATGACCGCTTCATCGCGTCCCGAACGGCACGGGCTCTCGAACTCCTGATCACGGACCTCAAGCCAGCATAGATTCCGATGGCCAAGTTCACTGTCCGGTTGAAAGCGCGCGTTAGCGAGATGGCAGGTGAGGAGATCCTCAAGCAAGCTGCATTCCTGTCCGGCGAGATCAGGGGCCTGCGGATCTGCGATGACGCCCAGACGATAGAATTCTCGGCGCCGGACGAGCGCGGCCCGGCGTTGGCCGAAGAAGTGATGGCACTCGCAACGTCCACTCAGCGCGCATTGCGGAGCCTCCAGCGCAAAATCGTATTCCGCAGTCCCGCAATGGACATTACGCACTTCAGGGAGGAAACAGCCGCAGTGACGGGGGTACGCTTCCTCGGCGCAGGACAGGTCGCGCTCGAAGGGATGCCGCTCCGCATCTTCCGGTACTTCGATAGGGTTTTTGCAGAGGCCGGAGCGGCCTGGAACGCGACGCCACTCATTGCGCCTACCCTCATCCCCGGTAAGATCTTGGCCCGCTGCGATTATTTCCGGTCCTTCCCCCAATACGTTACGTTTGCGGCGCATCTGAAGCCGGACGCCTCCGTCATCGATGGTTTTCGAAACCGCCACCAGAGCGCGAAGGAGGTGGATGCGATAGCTCTCGCGGACATGGACGCGCCGGAGGCTTGCCTGTCTCCGGCGGTCTGCTACCACGTCTATCACCTGTACGAAAACTGCACTATCCCGGCTGCGGCGACGGTTTACGGTCTTTGCGGCAAGTGCTTCCGCTACGAATCCACCAATCTTTCGGACTTGCGGAGGCTCTGGGATTTCACCATGCGCGAGATTGTGTTCATGGGCGGCCGCGACGAAGTATTGTCCGCGCGAGATCAGTCCATAGAACTGATGGCGCGGATCCTTCTCGATCACGAAATTGCGGCTGAGATCCGGACCGCGAGCGACCCGTTCTTCGTTGCGCCGGATGCCGCTTCCAAGACGTACTTCCAGCTGAGTTCGGATTCCAAGTTCGAAGTTTCCGCTCTGCTGCCCGGCGGCGAACGGCTCGCGATCGGGTCACACAATTATCACTCCGATTTCTTCGGGCGTGCGTTCGATATCGGTGTTGAAGGGGGTGGGCCCATGCACAGTGTTTGTGTCGCGTTCGGGCTCGAACGATGGGTACACGCTTTTATCCAGCAGCACGGAACCGATCCGGACCGCTGGCCTGAGCGGGTCCGAAACGCTCCGGAGATGCGCTGAGTTCGACGGAGCGGGGTATGGCACTATCGTTCAGCCTCGTGGACGGCGTCAGCTTCTGCGCGGAGGCAAGCGATATCCTCGAGGCTGCCTGGTCGCCGCCCGTCATCAGGTATGCGCCCGAGTACGTTTCCTGGCAGATGGGCTTTCCATCGAGCGCGACGATGCCCGCGGCCGCTGCGTTCGATGGCGGCAAGCCGGTCGGATTCATGGCTGCCACGGCACGCCACCTTGGCTGCCGAGGACAGGCAATGGAGGCCGCCGTCGTATCGTTTGTCGCCGTCCTGCCAGGCTGGCGCGGCCAGGGAATAGCAGGCGGGCTCTACCGTCTTCTGCTGGACAGCATCGCCGAGCGGAACCTTCCGGTTATCACGTACTCGATCCCCGGCTCCGGTGGTGAGAGGGCGCTGTTGCGGGCGTATTCCGCGGCGGGCTTCCGCATGGTTGGGCTGGGGTCTTACAGCAACTACGCCTTTGCGCCTCGTTGCCAAGCCGCGGACGTCGAATGGCGGGCCTGCTTCTGCGATGATGCGCGCGTTCTCGCGGATGTTGCGGCCGGGTACGTGCCCGATGAATCCGCGCTCTGGAGCGTGCCGACGCTCGCTCAGGCTGAGCACTATTTCCGTGATCCAAGACCGCGGAGGCTCATTTTGGCCGAGTGCGCCGGATCGGGAGTCCGAGGCGCGGCACTCGTCGTCCTCTCAGAACTGCGCACGGCACAGGGACTCGTCAAGATCACGACTTTGGACAGCGTCTTGCTCCCGCAACAAGCGATTTCCGCTCTGCACGCCGTTTTGAATCTCGCGTCCACCGCTTGGCCGGGCGCCGGTGTGGCGGCAGGGATCGTGAGTTGCCCGAATCTGAGCGGTTTCGACCCGTTGGCGCTCAGGAGCATCGGCGTCCGAAAGACCGGCGGGCAGTTCTCAGGACATTTTTGCACCCGTCAGCCAGAGGCTTTTCCTGCCTCCGGGCGAACCAATCTTGAAATCGTGTAGCGGGGCAGTAATCGCCGCGCGTTCATCCACGGCAGGTCTCGGACGCTCCAGCGGGTACGTTGGTATGCTGTTGCTTCGGTATTTTCAAGAGGCTGTGGCCGGCAAGGCTTTTTTTTCGTGAGGTGAGGCTTTGAGATCCGCGTTCAAGACTGGCGTTCAACTGCTGTGTCTTGTTGTGCTGTTCCCGTTCGCAGCACTGTCCGGTTTCGGCCGCCTGCAATTGGCATACACGTTCTTCGCGCACGCGTGCTCTCTGATCCCCGGCGTCCTGGGCGACTACATGCGGGCGGCGTACTATGTCATGACGTTGCGGCAGTGCTCGATCGATTGCCAGATCGGCTTCGGCACCTATTTTTCTCAGTCGCGGGCCATTGTGGCGCGTGGCGTGGGCATTGGCGCGTACTGTGTCATCGGCACCGCGAATCTTGCAGAACGCTGCCGCCTAGGCTCCGGTGTTCAGGTCCTGAGCGGGCAGCACCAGCATGAACGTGATGGCGATGGCCGCCTCGTGCCGGGACGGTTCGATGAAGTCAGAATCGGGGCGGACTGCTGGGTGGGAGCCGCAGCGATCATCATGGCTGACGTCGGCGACGGAGCTACGATTCAGGCCGGCGCGGTCGTCACGCTACCGGTACCCCCAGGCGTGACCGCTGCCGGAAACCCGGCCCGGATCATTCGACCGGCAGCAGCGACGATCGCCCGTTAAGCTTCTCCGGCGCCTTGCAGGGCTCAAGCCGCAAATCTCCGTCAGATCGGTTCGCGCCTGAAACCGCCGACGCTTTTCACACGCCATCTCTTTATTCGAAACGCTATTCTGTAAGGCCGGGAAGGCACAAGGAGCGAACTGCAAATGAGGATTGGTACTGGGGCGTCGGATCGGCGCACTTTCTTGAAGCAGGTGACGGCCGCCGCCGGCGGATTTGCGCTTGCAGGCAGCACTGCGGAACTGATGGCGCAGATGGCGCCCGAGTGGAAGAACAAGATCGGTATCGAGCTGTATACCGTTCGCAACCTCCTCACGCCGGAGGCGTATGAGTCAGTGCTCGCGAAGCTCGCCGGAATGGGCTACAAGGAGGTCGAGCCCGCGGATCCCTACAACCGCATGGAACCCGCGCAGTACAAGGCGCTGCTCGATAAGTACGGCCTCAAGATGTACAGCACGCACGCGGATGCCACCGAGGGACCGGAGCTCGAGAAAGAGCTCGAGGGCCAGGCGCTCATGGGCATTAAGTACACCGCCGTTCGCGCTCCGAGGCGTGGAGGTCCGGGAGCAAGCCCCGGCCGTGGACCCGGTGCACCGGGCGGACCAGCCGGCACAGGGCAGCAGGGGCGAGGCCCCGGTGCAGGCGGTCCGGGTGCAGGTGGCCCTGCGGCGGGCGGTCCACGCCCTCAGACGCAGCGGCCTCCCCAGAGCGTCGAATCGGTGAAGCGCTCATGCGAGCGGATGAACAAGTACGGCGCGGTTCTCCAGAAGTTCGGGATGAAGTACTACATCCACAATCACGCCACCGAGTTCGAACTGCTGGATGATGGCAGGACTACGCAGTACGATGTGTTCCTCAAGGAAACCGACGCCGCCCTGGTCGCGCTGCAGCTCGATATCGGCTGGGCCTACATGGCCGGCCAGGATGTCCTCGATATGTTCAAGAAGAACCCCGGGCGCTACGAGTTGTGGCACGTGAAGGACGCGAAATACAAGCAGGCCGATCCTACGCTCACGCCCAATGCGCGGGCCCGCGCGAGCCAGATCGTCACGATGGCAGAAGGCGATATCGACTACAAGACTGTCTTCGCCAACGCGAAACTCGCGGGGCTGAAGCATTTCGTCATCGAACAGGACACCGCAGGCCAGGGCGGCAGGGACGCACTCGAAGACTGCAAGATCGCCTGCCAGAACCTGTACAAGATACTGTCGTAAGATCGCGCATGAGCGCTGCAAGCAAGGAGAGGTTTTATTGATGTCGCAGACAGGTTTTTCGAGACGGTATTTCTTCTACGGCAGCCTGCTCGCTGGAGCCGTACCCAGTGGAGGGTTCGGCTCCACGAAGTCGCTGGCCAAGTTAGGCTTCAAGTCGCCGAACGAGAAGCTCAATCTGGCGGCGATCGGAGCCGGCGGACAGCCTGCCAGTGACCTCCGAGCCGCGCATGCCGGCGTGGAGAACGTCGTCGCTCTCGCCGATGTCGATTGGGTGCGCGGGCGCGAGTCGTTCGAGCGCTTCCCCAAAGCCGCCCGGTACAAGGATTTCCGGCAAATGCTGGACAAATCCGGCAGGGACATCGACGCGGTTGTGATCGGCCCAGCGGATCATATGCACGCTCCCTGCGCGCTGGCCTGCATGCAAATGGGCAAGCACGTCTATGTCGAGAAGCCGCTGACGCGCACCGCTTCCGAGGCTCGCTTCCTGGTGCAGGCCGCTGAGAAGTACAAGGTCGCCACGCAGATGGGCAATCAGGGCTACTCGCACGACGCTACGCGTGTCGCGTGCGAGATCCTGTGGTCGGGCGAGATCGGCGATGTCAACGAAGTTCACGCCTGGACCGGCAGGCCCGGGTGGCCGCAGGGGATGCCGAAGGTCCCCGGGCCGACGCCCGTTCCCGACACGTTGGATTGGGACCTGTGGCTCGGTGGCGCAGAGGCCCGGCCTTTCACCGCCGGAGACGCCGACTACAAGGCGTTCGTTGCCGAGCGCAACGGCGGCCGCACGACGGGCGGAGGGCAGGAGTTCGGCTTCTATCTACCGTTCAACTGGCGCGGGTTCTACGATTTCGGAAGCGGCCTGATCGGCGATTGGGGCATCCACATTTTGGGGCCGGCTAACTGGGGCCTGCAACTCGATCCTCAGCACCTCATCAGCGTCGAGTGCATCAAGAAGGACTCGCTGCCAGCGTTCACCTTCCCGGATGTTCTTACGATCCGGTACGATTTCGCTGCGCGCGGCAGCATGCCGCCGGTATCGATCTACTGGCATCACACCACCAGCGGCGATCCGTGGAAGCCCGAGGGAATGACCATCGAGGAGGCTCGCAAGATCCCCGGTACCGGTCCGCAGGTCGGCCCGGTGCAGGGGCAGGGCGGGTTCTATATGGGCAGCGGTGGAAACGCGGCGGCCGCGCAGCGCCGCCCGCAGGCGCCTGCCGCCGACCGCCCCGCGCGCCCCCCGCAGGGGATCGGCTACAACTGCGTTTTCGTGGGTTCGAATGGCATGCTGGGCACCACAGGCCGCGGTGAAGGCGTAGGCCTCCTGCCCGGTTCCCGGTGGGCGGAGTACAAATTGCCGAACGCATATCTGCAGCGGTCTCCCGGCGCCAGCATCGGCGGGAACCACGCCGCGCACACGCATGACTGGATCCGCGCCTGTAAGGGTGGAGCCCCGGCCTGCTCGAACTTCGGCATCGGCGGGCGCTTCACAGAATGGCTGGTGCTCGGCGCCGCCGCCATTCATGCCGAAGGCAAGCTGATGTGGGACAACGCGAAGGGCGAGTTCACCAACAACAAACAGGTGAACAAGTGGGTGAAGCCCAAGTACCGCAAAGGTTGGGACTTGAAGCTGTAAAAAGGGTGACGGTACGGCCGGGCTGCAAACGTCCGGCCGCACCCATCCGGCGGCCACGGAGCGGCAGCATCCCACAAGCCACAAAATAGCGGCCCGTCGCGGTGTGCCGTACGCTACAATCAGCCAACCCGGTCTTGATCTACCGGTTGCAATGGGAGAAGAGGAGGTGACCTTATGGCATGCAAGAAGCCGGCCCCAAAGGGCTCGAAACCTGTGAAACCTGCGAAGAAAGAAAAGAAGTAGCCTAACCCCGCATCACGGGCTATCAGGATATGATGCCCGTGATGCGGTCCCACACCGAGTACCACACCTTCAACACTCGCAAGCACCGCGAGTTCATCAACATTACCCCGGAGGTTGAGGCTGCGCTTGCAAAGAGCGGCGTCCGCGAGGGCATGATCCTGGTTTCGGCGATGCACATCACGGCCGGAATCTGGGTAAACGACGCCGAGGACGGGCTGCTGGCAGACATCGACGAGTGGCTGGAGAAACTGGCGCCCTACCGCGACGACTATCGCCACCACCGCACCGGCGAGACAAACGGCGATTCGCACCTGAAGAGTCTCCTGGTACACCACCAGGTCATCGTGCCCGTAACGAACGGAAAGCTCGACTTCGGTCCGTGGCAGCAGGTGTACTACGCCGAGTTCGATGGCCAACGGGCGAAGCGGGTCATCATCAAAGTCATGGGCGAGTGAAAGGATTGCCAGGGCGCCGGCATATAACGGTGTGCAAGTAGCGGCCCAGCGTGCCGGCCGGGCATCTCCCTGACCCAACCTAATCGGGCGCGTCCGCGCCGGCAATGGCTTTCAGCGCGGGTGGTGGTGTCTAAGAAGGGGTGCGGTATGGAAAGAGGAGAAAACTGATGCGCTTTCTGCTTGTTCTGGTTGGTGCGGTGGCGGTAATGGCTGCGGATCTTCCCGTGAAGCGGGTGATCCTGTATAAGAACGGCATTGGATATTTCCAGCGGTCGGGGGAACTCACCGCGGGCGAAACCGGGCGGCTGGAGTTCAAGGCCGACCAGATGAATGACGTTCTGAAGTCGCTCACGGTGCTCGAAGAGGGCAACGGAAAAATCACAGGCCTCCGGTACGATTCGAGCGAACCGTTGGAGGCGAAGCTGGCGGAGTTTCCGTTCCACTACGGCGCGGGTGCGCCGCTCTCGGCTTTCCTGGACCAGTTGCGCGGCGCGCGCGTTGAACTGAGCGCGGGCGGGCAGACCGTTGCGGGGATTATCGTCTCGGCGAGGGAAACGGCGGCGGAGCAGAACCGGCCGCGGCGGGACGAGATTACAGTGATGCTCGATTCGGGCGAGCTGCGCGTGTTGGATCTTTCCGGCGTCAGCGGGATCAAGTTCCCCGACCCAATGCTCCAAACCCAGCTCCGCGATTTTCTTGCCACCATAGCGCGCAGCCGGGGCCGCGAAAAGCGAGCCGTCTACATCGATTCGACCGACTCGAAAGCCCGGCGCGTCAGCGCGTACTACGTCGTGCCCACGCCGACCTGGAAGTCGAGCTACCGGCTCTCATTGAAGCCTCAAGCGGGCGAGCCCGTGCTCGAAGGCTGGGCCATCGTGGACAACACGACCGGCGAGGATTGGCAGAAGGTGACGCTCGCGGTGGTCTCGGGCAAGCCTGTTTCGTTCATCACCAACCTGTACGAGCCGCGGTACACGCAGCGCGAGACTGCGGAACTGGAGGAAATGGCGGCCGCGAAACCAATGATGTACGGCGGCGTGGTTGGGGGTGTGCCGGGCGGCATGGCAGGAGGAGTGATCGGAGGAATCATGGGCAGGGCTAAGACGGCTGCTCCTCCCCCGCCCCCGCCGGCGCCGCAGATGCGTTTGGCTGAAATGCGCGACGTGAGCGAGGCCGTCAATGTGACGTCGAGCGTCGCAGCGACAACGATCGCGCGCGAGGCGGGCGAACTCTTCGAGTACCGCTTCGATACTCCGGTGACCGTGCGGAAAGGCGAATCGGCGATGTTGCCGTTCGTGCAGCAGCCCGTGGGCGCGCGGAAGCTGCTGATCTTCAGCCGTAGCGGCGGGGACGACTCCGAGCACCCACGCAACGCGGTGGAGTTAACGAACAGCACGACTAAGGTGCTGGACGGCGGTCCCGTGACGGTGTTCGATAGCGGCTCGTACGCAGGCGAGGCGCTGATGGACACACTGAAGGCCGACGAAAAGCGGCTGATCAGCTATGCGGTGGACCTGGGTACGCGCGTCTCCGACGAGATCGATTCGACCAGTTCCGTGGTTCGTGAAGTGCACATGAACCGCGGCGTCCTGACAGCCCGGCGCGCAGTTCGAACGTTGACGACGTACACAGCTTTCAACGCCGACGCGAAGCCGAAGACGCTGATCATCGAGCACGCGATCGTATCCAATACGAAGCTGGTGAATCCCAAGCCGCTCGAGACGACGAAAGACGTATACAGATTCGAGATGAAACTCGCGCCGCGTGCGTCGGAGAAGTTGGCAGTGACAGCGGACGGCTCGATCGACGAAGTACACATGGTTACGAACCTTACCCCGGACTTCCTGGCGGCTTTCGTCCAGAACAAGGAATTGAGCGACCTGACGCGGAATCAGATCGCGAAGGTCGCAACGCAGAAGTCGGAAGTTGCGCGGATGCGGAACGAGATCGCGCCCATGGAGCAGCAGCGGAACGAACTGGTATCCGAGCAGGGGCGGCTGCGTGAGAACATCAGGAGCTTGAGCGGAGTGGCGGGGCAGCAGGACCAAGTACAGGCGTACTCCCGCCGGCTTGGCGGTGGAGAAGGAGAACTGACTGTGCTGCGGGATAAAGCCCAGGAACTGAGACAGAGGCTGGCTGCGGCGGAGGCCACGCTGAACCACATGATCGAGACCATGGAATTCTGATGGATGTCGCACTGATTGGGTACGGCAATGTGGGGCAGGCGTTCGCGCGCCTGCTCGAGAAGAAGCGGGGCTCGTTCCCGTTCCGGATTACCGGCATTCACACGGCGCGGCACGGGACTGCGGTGAATGCGTCGCGCGGTCTGCCCGTGGAGCCACCGTTCGGGCCGGCTGCGGCTTCGATCGAGGAATTCCTGGACGCGGCGCGGGCCGAGGTCGCAATCGAGATCACAACGCTGAACCCGTCGTCCGGGGAACCGGCAATCTCGCATGTCCGGGCGGCGTTCGCCCGCGGAATGCACGTCGTCACGGCGAATAAGGGACCCATCGCGCACGCCTTTGCGCAACTGAAGGAGGAGGCGAGGTGCGCCGGTGTGTCCTTCCGGTTCGAATCGACGTGCATGGACGGCGCCCCGATCTATAACATGCTCCGAAACAACCTGCCCGGGTGCGAGGTCCTCGGGTTCACTGGCGTGCTGAACTCCACCACTAAAGTTGTTGTGGACGCGATGGCGGAAGGGCTCTCGATGGAGGAGGGCGTCGCACGCGCGAGCGAGATGGGCATCACGGAAGCGGACGCCTCCTACGACATCGACGGGTGGGATTCGGCGGCGAAGACTGCGGCGCTTGCAAACGTGCTGATGGACGCGCGGGTGACTCCGCAGCAGATTGAACCGCGGGGCATCGGGCGCCTGACGCCGGAACGGGTGACGGAGCTGAAGTCAAGGCGTAAGACGGTGCGCGTGGTGAGCCGGGCGAAGCGGACCAAGGATGGCGTGAAGCTGCGGGTGCGGGCGGAGGTTCTGGATGCAACCGACCTGCTGGCGGCGATCCCGGGAACCTCAAACCTGCTGCTGTTCCACACGGACCTGATGGGTACGGTGGGAACGGTTTCGATCGATCCGGGAGTTGAGCAAACCGCTTACGGGCTGCTGAGCGACCTGGTGGATATTGCGCGGGAGGCCTAAAGGCTGAAAGCCCCAGGCTGGGGACCTGGGGCTTCACTCAGAGGGGCTGGCGACGGCTGGGTCCGTCGCCGGGGATGCTATGTGTACTAGTTGCCTTCAGTTTACAACCGAACCGGACACGTGCATCTCATTCTGAATCAAGTTTAACGATTAAAGATATCTAACCGCAGTCACCTAACGAGATAGCCTGGGCCCCAATACCGGAGTAAGTCGAGGTCGGTCGACCAGGGCCTCGTCTGTCTCTGCGGCTGTGCGCCTCTGCGGTGCAACACTTTGACTTACTCGGGGCGGCGGCGAAGGGGCTTGGTGGTCGCTTCCGGGTCGGTCTCAAATTCGAAGGTATTGTTGGCCGCGCGAACGGTGAGCTTCCCTGCCCCGAGCGGTTTGCCGACGGTCGGAAAAAAGACGGCGCCGTCGGTCGTTTCGCCGGAGGCGAGGCGCGTAGTGACGAAGGCGATGGCGGAAGCCGCGGCCGCGGCGTGGAGCTTGTTGGAACCCATCTCGGCGAGGAACGACTGCCGGCGCTGCTCATAGCCATTGGTGGAGCGGACGCGCGGGATGCCGAACAGGCTGGCCTCGTAGGCGGTGGTGAGGCGAATGACGTCGTTTCGGCTGGCACTCTCGAGCAACTTGTTGATGACCAAACGGGCGGGGGCGGCCCATACGGCAGTCCCATCCTGGCGCCGGAACACGATGTCATCGGGCTTAACTGTCACGGCTGACCCTGAACCGTTCGACACCATCAGCTGGAGAATCTCGTAGTTTCGCAGTTGCGCCGGCAGGCGGGCGAACATCACCGTAACGCCCTCCTTGCTCAGCGTCTGGAACTTGAGACCGCCCGATTCGAACTCGATCGACTGCCCGTAAAGGCCGCACGAACACACGATGAGCGCGGCAGCCAGTACGAGACAACGAACCATGAAACCATTATGACAGCCGCCTGCTCGGTAGAGCCGTCGAGGTACTCTCTTTTTGCCCTCTATGCGCCTGCCTGCATGCTAACCTTCGGTTGAAGAAAGGTGCATTTTTCTTATTTATGCAAAACGCTGGAGTCCTTCCGAGCCGGTATGGTCTGCGCGAGCATGGCCTCCGGAATCTGAACCTCGCCTATTGGAATCTCGGCACCGCGCAATTGCTGGAGCGTTCGGTGCAACGGCACGAAGGGCTATTCGCGAGCGGCGGGTCGTACGTTGTGCGAACGGGCCAATTCACGGGACGCTCACCGAAGGACAAGTTCGTGGTGCGCGAGGAGACGACCGAGAACGTCATCAACTGGGGCCCGGTGAACCAGCCGATGTCGGAGGAGACCTTCGACATCCTTTACGCCAAGTTGATGGCGTTCTGGCAGGGCCAGGATGCGTTCGTGCAGGACTGTTATGTGGGCGCCGACCCGCGGCACACTCTGCCGATCCGGATCATCACGCAGCGCGCGTGGCACAACCTGTTTGCCCGGCAACTCTTCATCCGTCCCGACCCTGCCAAGACGGAGGACCACGTGCCGGAATTTACCTTACTGTTCGCGCCTGGTTTTCACGCGGACCCGCAGGATGACGGCACCAACTCCGAGGCGGCGATTGTCGTCAACTTCAAGAAGAAGGTGGTGATCATCGCGGGCACCAGCTACGCCGGCGAAATGAAGAAATCGATCTTCACCATCATGAATTTCTTGCTGCCCGAGCGCGGCGTATTTCCGATGCACTGCTCGGCGAATGTGGGCCAGGACGGGAAGGTGGCGCTGTTCTTCGGGCTTTCGGGGACGGGAAAGACAACGCTTTCCGCGGATCCCATGCGGCGGCTGATCGGCGACGACGAGCACGGGTGGAGCGAAGAGGGCATCTTCAACTTCGAGGGCGGCTGTTACGCAAAAACGATCCGGCTCTCCAAAGAGAAAGAGCCGCAGATCTGGAATGCCATCCGATTCGGAACGATCCTCGAAAACGTCGTGTTGGACACCTCGACGCGCCTGCTCGACTTCAACTCAGACGAGCACACTGAGAATACGCGCGCGGCGTACCGGTTGGCGTTCATCAACAACGCGGTGATACCGAGCATCGGGGGGCATCCCGCGCACGTTGTTTTCCTCACGGCGGACGCGTTCGGCGTGCTGCCGCCGATCTCCAGCCTGACGAAGGAACAGGCGATGTACCACTTCCTGAGCGGGTACACCTCCAAGGTCGCGGGGACCGAGCGCGGGCTGGGCAAGGCCCCACAGGCCACATTCAGCGCGTGCTTTGGAGAACCGTTCCTGCCCCGGAACCCGGACGTCTACGCGAGGATGCTCGGGCAGCGTATGGAGCAGCACAACGTGAAGTGCTGGCTGGTGAATACGGGCTGGATCGGCGGAGCGTTCGGCACGGGTCACCGGATTGACCTGCCGTATACCCGCGCGATGGTGAACGCAGCGCTCGACGGACGGCTGGAGGGCGTGAAGATGACGCCGCACCCGGTGTTCCAGGTGGGCGTGCCGGAGAACGTGCCAGGCGTACCGCCGGAGCTCCTGGACCCGCGGGGGCAATGGGAGGACAAGGCGGCGTACGACAAGGCCGCACACGAGCTGGCCGCCCGCTTCAACAAGAACTTCGAGCGCTTCCAGGGAGTGGGAGCGCGGATCGCGGAGGCGGCGCCTGTAGTGTAGGAGCTCTCAGCCGTCAGCGGTCAGCTATCGCTGACCGCTGGCAGCTGAAAGCTACCTCACATATACATGCCGCCGTTGACGTTGATCACGTTCCCGGTGATGTAGCCGGCCTCTTCACTGACGAGGAACTTCACCGCGGCCGCGACGTCATCGGGGCTGCCGAATCGCTTGAGGGCGATTTGGGCGGCCATGGCGTCCTTGACCTCCTGCGGGAGCTTCGCCGTCATATCGGTCTCGATGAAGCCGGGGGCGACTGCGTTCACCGTGACATTGCGTGAGGCGAGCTCGCGAGCCAGCGCCTTGGTCATGCCGATGATGCCGGCCTTCGACGAAACATAGTTGACCTGGCCCGCGTTGCCCATCTGGCCCACGACGGACGCGACGTTGACGATGCGGCCCCAGCGTTCCTTCAGCATGGCGGGCATTACTGCTTGGGACATCAGGAATGCGCCTGTCAGGTTGATGGAGAGGACGAAATCCCAGTCGTCTTTCTTCATGCGCATGGCGAGACCGTCTTTGGTGACGCCGGCATTGTTCACCAGGATGTCGATGCGGCCGCTCTTGAGCGCCGTCGCGGCGGCTTCCTTGATCGAATCGGGCGAGGTCAGGTCCAGGTAGACAGTGGAGGCTTCCGACCCGAGCGCGCGGACTTCTTCGGCCACCTTCTCGTTATTTTCCCGCTCGTTGGAGGCAACGACGATGTGCGTGCCGGCCTTGGCGAGGGTCAGTGCGATGGAGCGGCCGATACCGCGGCTCGCACCCGTGACGAATGCAGTTCGAATGGACATGGAAGAATACAGAATACAGGAGTAGCGGCCGGGCATGCCCGGCCAACGGAGCGGTAGCAGCCAGAAACCGCCCCAGGAGACCACGTTGCCATACACCGATCTGCGCGAGTTCGTACACCGCCTGGAACAGCAAGGCGAGCTCAAGAGAATCCCATTTGAAGTGGACCCGGTCCTAGAGATGACCGAGTTCGCCGACCGCGCCGTGAAAAGCGGCGGCCCGGCGCTCTTCTTCGAAAAACCCAAGGGCTCGCGGATTCCAGTGCTCATGAACGCATTCGCCAGCCGGCGGCGAATGGAACTGGCGCTGGAGGTGGATTCGCTCGATGACGTTGCCGCACGTATCTCGGAACTGCTGCACCCGAAGATGCCACAGGGCATGTGGGACAAGCTGAAGTTCGTCCCGAAGCTGGTGGAAGCGGGCTCGTACTTCCCGCGCATCGTGGACGGCGGCCCCTGCAAAGACGTGATCCGTCACGACAATTTCTCCCTGGCCGAGTATCCGGTGCTGAAGTGCTGGCCGCACGATGGCGGACGGTTCGTTACCCTGCCTCTCGTGTTTTCGAAGAATCCGGATACGGGCAAACGGAACTGCGGCATGTACCGCATGCAGATCTTCGACGAGCGCACCACCGGGATGCACTGGCAGACCCATAAGCAGGGCGCGGAACACTACCGCCGGCTCGCCAGCGAGGGGAAGCGGACCAGGATGGACGTGGCGGTGGCGATCGGCGCCGACCCCGCCGTAATCTTCGCCGCCATTCTGCCCCTGCCGCCGGACATCGACGAGATGATCTTCGCGGGCTTCCTCCGCCGCAAGCCGGTGGAGATGGTGAAGTGCGAAACAGTGGACCTGGAAGTCCCGGCGGAGTCCGAGATCGTACTCGAAGGCTACCTCGAACTGGGCGAGCTTCGGACCGAAGGCCCGTTCGGCGATCACACGGGCTTTTACTCACTCGAAGACGAGTACCCCGTGTTTCACGTCACATGCGTGACCCAGCGCAAGCGCCCGCTGTACGTCGCGACCATTGTCGGACCTCCGCCGATGGAGGACTTCTACATGGGGCAGGCGATCGAGCGCATCTTCCTGCCCCTGATGAAGCTGCAGCTGCCCGAGGTGCGGGAGATGTCGATGCCCGCGGAGGGCGTGTTCCACAACCTGATCATCGTGGCGATCCGAAAGTCGTACCCGGGACACGCGCGCAAGGTCATGCACGCCATCTGGGGGTTGGGACAGGCGATGTTTTCCAAGTGCATCGTCGTGGTGGACGAGGACGTGGACGTCCACAACGCGTCCGAGGTCGCCTGGAAGGCGCTGAACAACATCGACCCGGAGCGGGACATTGAGATGGTGATGGGCCCGGTTGATTCTCTGGATCACGCGAGCCGGCTGCCCAACTACGGATCGAAGATGGGCGTGGACGCGACGCGGAAGTGGCCGCAGGAAGGGTTCACGCGGCCGTGGCCGAACGTAATCCGCATGGATGAGGACGTAGTGCGGCGGGTGGACACGCTTTGGCGCAAAGCGGGGCTGAAGTAAGCCGGTGACGCCCGTCATCAACGTGACGGCTATCCAGGCG
>DATMXS010000165.1:0-2321 GCA_035561355.1 Bryobacteraceae bacterium
CGGAAACTTGGCAGGCCAAAGACCGCAATAGCGGTTTATCGCCCGTGGCAGCTTTCTGCACCTAAGTCCCGCCTGTACTTGCCAGAGCGTCCCGCGTTTTCAGCGCCTGCTCTACGAACTCGCCGCCGTGCTGAACGTGGCTAGTGCTTGCAGGCGGTCTCTTGCCCGGCCCGAATCGATGCTTTCCGCCGCTAATTCGGCGCCCTCGGCCAGGTCCCCTGCCGTGCCCGCTACTACGATTGCGGCGGCGGCGTTCATCAGCACGACGTCGCGCCGTGGGCCTCGGGCTCCGTCCAGCACTTCGCGGGCGATTGCGGCGTTCTCTTCGGGGCCTCCGCCCAGCATGTGCTCGCGCGCGGCGGGACTCAGCCCGAAATCCTCGGGGCGCACCACACGGCGGAACACGCGGCCGTTGCAGATGTCGTAGACGAGCGTCTCGCCGCACAGCGTGATCTCGTCCAACCCGTCAGAGCCGTGCACCACGAAACCGCGCTCCAGCCCCAACTCCGCGAGAGCTTGCGCCATTAACTCGGCCGCCACCGTAGAGGCCGCGCCTACCACCTGCGCGGTTGCTCCGGCAGGGTTCGTCAGCGGCCCGAGCATGTTGAATACGGTGCGCATCCGCAGTTCCATCCGGGCCGCCTGCGCGTGCCTCATGGCAGGCTGAAACGCGGGGGCGAACAGGAAGCCGATGCCGATCTCCTCGATTGCACGCGCCGCAACCCTGGCATCGGAGGCGAGTTTGACGCCCAACTGCTCCAGCACGTCAGCGCTGCCGCACTTGCTCGAAACCGACCGGCTGCCGTGCTTCGCCACCCGAACACCCGCGCCCGCCGCGACGAACGCAGCGATCGTCGAGATGTTAAAAGTGCCCGCGCCGTCGCCGCCCATGCCGCACGTATCGACCAGCGCCTCACCCTCTATCTGCGGTCTTACCCGAGTGGAGAACTCCCGCATCGCGCGCGTGAACCCCAGAATCTCGCCCGCGGTCTCCCCTTTCATCCGCAGAGCCACGAGGAAAGCAGTAAGTTGCGGAGTGGAAGCGGCGCCGCTCAAGACCACCGACATGGCTGCGTGCGCATCCTCAGGAGAAAGGCTTTCAAGTCCAACCACGCGATGGAGATAGGGCGCAAGCGACATGCTATAGTTGGGAGCGGGAAGTCTGCTGACTTCTCCGAATCCTAACACAATCAGAAAACCGCGCGGCCGGTGAACCGTGGGCTGGGACATCCTGCGTGGCTGGCGCTCCAATGAAAATACACGAATATCAAGCTAAGGGCCTGCTGGCCCAGTACGGAGTTCCTGTGCCGCGGGGCCGGGTCGCCGCGACGGCGGATGAAGCCGAAACAGCGGCACGCGAGATCGGCGGCGCAGTCATCGTCAAGGCCCAGATCCACGCCGGCGGACGGGGTAAAGGCGGCGGCGTGAAGATCGCGAAGGATGCTGCCGAAGCTGCTGCGATCGCGAGCAAGATGCTCGGCATGCGGCTCGTAACTCATCAGACGGGTCCGGAAGGCCGCATCGTCCAGAAGGTTCTGGTCGAAGAGACGCTTCCCATCGAGCGCGAGCTGTATCTCGGCATCGTGCTCGACCGTGTGCAGGCGAAACCGGTCCTTATGGCTTCCTCAGCGGGCGGCATGGAGATCGAAGAGGTCGCGGCCAAGACGCCTGAATTGATTCTCAAAGAAACGCTCGAACCCGGCTTCGGTCTGCTGCCGTACCAGGCACGCAAGCTCGCGTACGGAATCGGCGTGCCGCAGGCAAGCGCCGGCGGCGCCGGGGCGGCGATGCTGGCTCTCGCGAAAGCGTATGACGCCGTGGATGCCTCACTGGCCGAGATCAACCCGTTCATCCTTACGAAGGACGGCCGCGCGATCGCCCTGGACGCCAAGTTCAACCTCGACGACAACGCCCTCTTCCGCCACAAGGAGTTGCTCGCGCTCCGCGATGTAAACGAAGAGGACTCGCTTGAGGTGGAAGCCTCGCAGTACAACCTGAATTACATCAAGCTGGACGGCTCCGTTGGCTGCATGGTGAACGGCGCGGGCCTCGCCATGGCGACCATGGACATTATTAAGTACGCCGGCGGCAGTCCCGCGAACTTCCTCGACGTCGGCGGTGGCGCCAACGCCGAGCAGATCCGTAACGCATTCCGCATCCTCATGTCCGACGCGAATGTGCGCGCCGTCCTGATCAATATTTTTGGCGGGATCCTGCGGTGCGACACTCTGGCATCCGGTGTGGTTGCCGCGGCTCGCGAGCTGAATGTCAAGGCGCCCATCGTGGTCCGCATGGAGGGCACCAACGTCGAAGTGGGGCGG
>DATMXS010000166.1:0-31474 GCA_035561355.1 Bryobacteraceae bacterium
GCGACGCTACAGAGCCGCGACGGTCACGGAGCGGCAGCGAAAACGTACAATACGAACCCAAGGCGCCTGCAGCCGAAACGAACCCAACCGTGCCGCGGCCGTCAGGAAGCGGTGGCGTACAATCCTCCGAACAGCCAGACGCTACAAGCCACGAACCGCGCGCCCGGCGAGCCCGCAACTCCGCCTGCCCTTGCGGGTCAGGCCAAAAGTACAAGCGCTGTTGCGGAAAAGATGCGCCACAGGTACTCGCCCGCCGGACTGCGGCCTGAGGACCTGGCGGGGCGATCTGTTCACCGCCCCAGCGCCAGAGGCTATGACGACCGGACTGCACCCGAAAAGCGGGTCCATCGATCGCTGCAAACTGCGAATGGCGGATCGGGGCAGGCGGCTTTCGGTCCGGGGATTTGGGGGGTCTCGCTGCTGGGCCCTTCGCGGACATGGATTCGCGAGCCCTGGGCAGGGGCGGATCGTGGGCGCCGGCTGTTCGTCTCGGATCCCGTTCCCAGGGGCGAGCGGCCGCAAGCCCAGCGATACGAAGCAGGGAAGGAGACTGTGCGGGGACTCCGCCGCGCAAAAAGCGGATTGATCGAATCCGCTGATTGCGTTGCGCGGATCGCCAGCCTACGCGGCGGGTGTGAGTACGGCCTTTACGCGGGCGGTAAGGCGGGACTTATAGCGCGCAGCCGTGTTCTTCTTGATAACGCCCCACTTCGCCGCGCGATCGACCATGGAATAGGTCTTCGGAAGCAGCTTCTGAATGGCGTCGGCGTCCTTCTTGGTCATTGCGCGCCGCAACTCACGGATGGAGTGGCGGAGCCTGGTCTTGCGCATGCGATTCAAGAGCGTGCGCTTCTCTTCAATGCGTACGCGCTTCAGAGCAGAAATGTGGTTTGCCATCTACGTAAAAATCCGGACTGGTTCTCTGGTTAAGGATAACGCACGCAATCGTCTTCGGTCAAACGGCACTGTCGCCCGGCTCGTAGCTGCGGCTCGCGGATGACGTTAGTCGACTGGTGCAAGTCCTGGAACGGTTACGTCGGCTATCATAGCCCAGGATGACCATTTACAACTGGGAAGACGTGAAACTCGAGCAGATGAATCCACTGCTTGGCCGGCAGGCGATCCACTGCGCCAACATGACAGTGGCGATGATCCACTTGGACAGCGGCTGTATTGTGCCGGAGCACCGCCACGCGAACGAACAGGTTTCGGTTCTGCTTCAGGGGCGGCTGCGCTTCCTCTCCGAGGGCAAAGAGTACACGATCGCAGCGGGCCAGGTGCTGCATATCCCGCCTAACGCGCCACACTCGGTCGAGGCGCTCGAAGACAGCCTGGCTATGGACCTGTTCTCCCCGGCGCGTGAGGACTGGCGCTCGGGTGACGACGCCTATCTTCGCGGCCCCAAATAGTCACCGAGTCCACGCCGATTCCAACCAGCGCCGCGCCGCAGGCGACCAGCGTATGCAGTCCGCCGCCGGTCGCAAGCACGCGCGGCGTTTCGGCGTAAAGGAGCACGCGCGAGCCCGGGCCCGCATCTTCGGCGACTGCGATCTCACCGTCGATCACCGCCAAGCCGCGCGGGTATCGCAGGTCCGACGAAAGCGCCGCTTCGCGCCAGAGTTCTCGCGGGTCCGGCGGTCTTTCGAAAACCGAGAGTCTTGCGCGGGGCATTTCAGCCTGGCACGCTACAACGCGGACGCCGAGTAACGCGAGCCGTACCATCCCTGAATCCGGCGTCTCAGTCCATGTATTGATGGCGAACAGCCGCCACGGCAAATCGAACCGCTCGGGCGCACGCACCCAGTAATTGCCGCAGAAGAAGTCCGGGCGCCCATCGCCGTCCACCTCATGGAGAATCAGTCCGGCCTGCCGCGAAGGCGTATAGACGGAATAGATGTCGCGCGATTCGCTCGAGGGCAACTCGTAGAACCGCACCTGCGCGTGTTTTTGGATGATGAGCACACCGCGGCGGCCGAACAGCGTGACGCCGAGAATGTCGGGCGTCTCGATCTCGCGCGCCAATTCGCGCTTGCGGCGGCCGGCCAACCACACCAGCCGGTCCCCCTGCTGAAGCACGAAGCCACCATCATAGAGACAGCCGGCGCGGGCGAACGGCGCCCCGCCGCTTCCGGCGAGCAAGCGCGATTTTCCGCTCGCGAGATCCCACGCGCGCAGGCTATCGCCCCATGTGTAGAGCGTGGTAGCAGACGCCGCCGCTCCATTCAGGCGCTCGCCGCCGGGCAGCCCAAAGGATTGCACGCCGTATTTTAGCCCACGGTGTCCTGTTAGAATTGTTTGTGCGGCAACGCATTGTGATCATTGAAGATGAGGCGGACATCGTGGAGATGGTCCGCTACAACTTCCGTAAGGACGGCTTCGCTGTCGATAGTTTCGAGCGCGGCAAGGAGGGTTTTGAGGCGCTCCGCCGGAATCCGCCCGATCTGCTGCTGCTCGACATCATGCTCCCCGACGAGGACGGCCTATCGATCTGCCGCCGGCTGCGCGCAGACGACCGGTTGAAGGCTCTCCCGGTGGTGTTCCTCACCGCGAAGGGTGAAGAGGTGGACCGCATCGTGGGCCTGGAGATCGGCGCTGACGACTACGTCGTCAAGCCGTTCAGCCCGCGCGAACTGGTGGCCCGCGTGAAAGCCGTGCTTCGCCGTCAAACGCGCGCCATCACAGAGAAGGGCGAGTCCGTCGAGATCCGCGGGCTCAAGCTGGATTCCCGCACGCAGGACGTCAACGTTCGGGGTCAGGCGGTCGAGTTAAGCGCCCTGGAGTTCAAGCTGCTTTACTTTCTCGCTTCGCACCCGCGCCAGATCTTCAGCCGCGAGCGCCTGCTCGATGAGGTGTGGGGACGGGACACTTCAGTGACGCTGCGCACGGTTGACGTCCATATCCGCAGGCTGCGCGAGAAGATCGAATCGCAGCCGGAGAACCCCGACTATATCGGCACTGTCCGTGGCGCCGGCTACCGCTTCATCGGGGACGCTCCCCAAGAGGGCTGAAGCCGGGCGCATGTCCTTCCGCAGCATCATCTTCCGAAAGCTACTGTTCAGCGCCTTCTTCCTGATCGCCGCGACACTGCTTGGCCTGGACTTCTACCTGACGGACTTCCTGGCGCGCCACGAGCGCCGTCGCATTCAGCACCAATTGGCCACCGAGGCTCGCATCCTCGCCGGCGAGATGGAAGCCATTGCGCCGGCCGCCCTCGAAAGCTGGGCCATCGACGCCGAGAGGCGGGCCGAGGCGCGGGTGACCCTGATCGGTCCCGGCGGTGCGGTGCTGGCCGATTCCGCTCGTCGGCCGGAGCGAATGGAAAACCACGCCGAGCGTCCCGAGATCCGGGACGCGTACGCCGGCCGCACCGGTTTCTCTATCCGCCACAGCTCCACCATCGATGCCGAACTAAGCTACCTTGCCATTCCGGTGCGCTACCGCGGCGCAGGCGGGCACGTGCTGCGCCTCGCCGTGCCTGTACGCGAATTGCACGATTCCATCTCCGCGGTGCGCTGGCGCATTGTGGGGGCATCGGCCATCGCCGCCGGGCTCGCGCTCGTGTTGGCGTATTTCTTCTCGCGCTCGTTCACCCGGCGGGTGAGGCGACTTCAGGAATTTGCCGAAAGCCTGCCCGGCAACCGCGGCGGCGAGAGCCTCCCGTCCGATGGAGATGACGAACTCGGCGCGCTGGCGGCGTCGCTGAGCCGCATGGCCGCGCAGCTTCAGGACCTGGTGGATAAGCTGAGTCTCGAATCCGGCCGGCGCGAGGCGATTCTCTCAAGCATGGTGGAAGGCGTGCTTGCGGTGGACAGCAACCTGCGGGTTACGTTCTGCAATGACTCGTTCGGCCGTGCGGTAGGGGCTGCCGGCCCGGTACCGGAGCGCCTGCCGGTGCTCGAACTCGTCCGCGATCCCGCATTCCTCGACATGCTGAGCCGTGTGCTCGTGACCGGGGAAAGCGTTAAGCAGCGGCTCCAGTTAACCGCCGCGCATGGCCGCTGGTATGAGGTGCAATGCGCGCCTCTCGCGCCGGCATCCCGTCGCGGCGCCATCGCCATCCTGCACGACATCACCGACCTGGAGCGCCTGGAGCGCGTGAGGAAGGACTTCGTCGCCAACGTCTCGCACGAGCTGCGCACGCCGCTTACGGCGATTCGAGGCTACGCCGAGACGCTGCTCGACGGCGCGATCGACGATCACGAAAACAATCGGAACTTCCTTGAGAAGATCCGGGCGCACTCCATCCGGCTGAACAACATCGCATCGGATCTGCTGGTGCTGTCCGACCTGGAATCGGGGCGGCCGCCCGCGGCTCCGGAGCCTGTCTCGGTACGGGCAGCGGTGGATGCGGCGCTCCGGACCATGGAATCCGAGGCGCGCGTTCGCGGCATCACGGTGAGTTGCGACGGCGCGGAATCGGCCGAGGTGATGGGGCATCGCACGCGTCTGGAGCAGGCGCTGGTCAATCTGGTCGATAATGCGGTGAAGTTCAACCGGACAGGCGGCGAGGTTACGATTGGTATCGAGCGCGAAGGCTCGACGGTGAAGATCACTGTCGCCGACACCGGCATCGGTATCCCTTCCGAGGACCTGCCGCGCATCTTCGAACGCTTTTATCGAGTGGACAAGGCGCGCTCACGCGAAGTGGGCGGCACGGGGCTGGGGCTCTCGATCGTGAAACACACGGTCGAGCGCATGGACGGCTCCATCACAGTCGAGAGTCAACTCGGGAAAGGCTCGACATTCACGATCGCACTGCCGGTGTGCTGAACATGCCGGCTCTCTGGAACCAGGACTTTGTGATGGAACGGGTGAATCCGGAATACGAACCTCTGCAGGTGCGGCTGCTGGAGATGGCAGGTCTTGTCGAGGCGGCCATTCACCGCAGCATTCGCGTGTTGACGGAGCGCGAGGACCGCGAAGCACAGGAGGTGCTGCGCAATGAGGCGAGGATCAACCAGATCGAGATGCAAATCGACGATCTCGCGCTCGACCTGCTGGCCCGCGCGGCAACGGCCAAGGACCGGCGGTTCGTCATGGCGGCTATCAAGATCAACAGTGATCTGGAGCGGATGGGCGACCTTGCGGTGAACATCGTGGAACGGGCTCTTTCACTGATGAGGCAACCTCCGGTGAAGCCGCTGATCGATATTCCGCACATGGCGAAGCTCGTGGAATCAATGGTGCGGAGGAGCCTGGACGGGTTCGTACGGCGCGATGCGGAACTGGCGCATTCGGTGCTGCTCTCCGACGATGCCGTAGACGACCTGCGGGACGCCATCTACAACGAGCTGGTCGGCTTCATGGAGCGGGATCCCGCGACCATCTCGCGCGCGCTCGACCTGATCTTCGTCGCACGCAACCTGGAGCGCATTGCCGATCACGCCACCAACATTGCGGAGGATGTTCTGTTCGTCGTGCAGGGGGTGGATGTCCGGCACAACGCGCCGGCGCCGGAGGCGCGAGGCTAGAAGCGGCCGGTGTCGCGGATGCCTTTGCCTTCGGTGATCTCGTAGAGGCGGCCGGCGCGCAGGTTGCGGTGCTCCTCCACCGCGCCGCCAGGCCAGGTGACAACGATGCGCTCGGCCGTATCGCGCTGGTCGAGGCCGAAGGTCAGCGCCATTTCCGATTGTGACTGGTAGCTCGAGCCGCTCTTCACCATTCGCGAGCCGGCGTCCTTGCCGGTGTAAAGCTTCACGATCGCGCCGATAGCGTCGCGGTTGGATTTAGTCCCGATGAGGCGCAGGCGCAGAGACCGATTGGCGGCGGGGCTGTCATTCCTGTAGAGGTAGGCTGGACCGTGATTGGTGGTGACGAGGATGTCGAGGTCGCCGTCACGATCGTAGTCGGCGAAGGCGGCGCCGCGGCCGACTTTGGGCTCGGCGAACGGCCCGCCGATCTTCCCCGCCACATCTATGAAGCTGCCTTTCCCCTGATTCATGAAAAGGTGCGGCGGTTGAGCGTACTGGACGTTCTTGCGAAAGCTGTACTCGTCGTCGATGTGGCCGTTCACGACGAAGAGGTCCAGCAGGCCGTCGAGATCGGCATCGAAGAAGAACGTTCCGAAGCCGAGCGACAGCCGGGAGCGCCTGCCGATTTCGGTCTGCGGGGCACGGTCAGTGTAGATGCCGCGCTTGTTTGCGGTATAGAAGCCGAGCATCTCATTGTCGAAGTTCGCGACCACGAGGGCCGTGATGCCGGTGTTGTCGTAATCGCCGGCGTCCACGCCCATGCCGCCGCGAGCCTTCCCGTCGGTGGAGAACGCCACACCGGCGCGTAGTGCGGCATCCTCGAAACGCCCGTCGCGGAGGTTGTGGTAGAGCTTGTTGGGCTCGGTATCGTTCGCCACGAAGAGGTCGGTCCAGCCGTCCTGATCGTAATCGAACATGGCGACGCCGAGCGATTTGGCGGTGCTGTCGAAGATGCCGCTTGAAGCGGTGACGTCCTCGAACGTGCCGTCGCCCTTGTTGCGGAACAGCCAGCAGGTCGCGCCACGGTACGCTTCCGGTGTGCAGTAGGCTTTCTGCTTGCCGTCAACGGTGCAGAAGACGTCGATCTTCTCGGACCATTTCACGTAATTCGTGACGAAGAGATCGAGCAGGCCGTCGCGGTCGAAATCGAACCAGAGAGCGGAGCTTGAAAACGCGTCGCGCCCGCCGAGTCCCGCTTTATTCGTAACGTCGTTGAAGGAACCCTTGCCGGTGTTCTGAAACAGGCGGCTCTGCCCGACGGCGGTGATGTAGAGGTCAGCCAAGCCATCATTATTGAAGTCGCCTGCTGCAACGCCCATGCCGTACATCTCAATATCCAGGCCGGCCTGTTTGGTGACATCCGTGAACGTTCCGTCCTGGTTGTTGCGGTAGAGCCGCATGGTGGTGCGGCGTTTCTTCTGGCCGGGCCAATCCATGCCCTGCACGAGAAGGATATCCTGCCAGCCGTCGTTATCGTAATCGAGGAAGGCGCAGCCCGAGCCCATGGTCTCCGGCAGGTACTTACCGCCGAAGGCGCCGTTATTGTGCACGAAGCGGATGCCGGCCTGGGCGGTAACGTCGGTGAACCGCGGCGCAGTATCCACCGCCGCAAATACCAGCGCGGCGAGCGGAATGAGAACTGCCGGTTTCACGGAACTCTCACCAGGCCTTTGCGGATTGCGTACAGCACAAGCTCGGCGGTACGGTGAACGCCAAGGCGGTCCATCAGGTTCGCGCGATGCACGCAGACGGTGTTGACGCTGAGAGTCAGCATCGCCGCAATCTCCTTGTTCGAGTTGCCCTCGGCGATGAGTTGGAGGATCTGCCGCTCGCGCGGCGTCAGGCGTTCCAGGCTGTCAGCGTCGGTTTCGCGCGCGGCGGCTTCAATCCCCGGATCGATTACGCGCTTGCCCGCGGCGATGTCGCGAATGGCGGCGCCGAGATCCACTTCATCCGCGTTCTTGAGAATATAGCCCTGGGCGCCGGCCTCAAACGCCCTACGGACGTAGTTCTCCTGCGAGTACATGCTGAGGATGAGCACTGCGGCGCCGGGCAGAACCTTGCGCAACTCGCGGGTGGCCTCGACACCATCCATTTCCGGCATGGACATATCCATCACTACGACGCGGGGCTTGAGGCGGCCCGCCACTTCGAGCGCCTCGCGGCCGCTGCCTGCTTCTCCGACCACGCTGATATCCGCCTCGTCCTCGAGCATGCGGCGGAAACCCTTGCGAACCAGGCTGTGGTCATCCACGAGAATTACGGTGATCTCATCCGGCATAAGCGGCGGCCTCTGTAAGGGGAATCTCAAGCCGGACAAGCATTCCGCGCTCTCCGGCTGGCTTCAGGTAGTCGATATTTCCGTGCAGTGATTCGGCACGCTCGCGCATGGCGATGAGCCCGGTGCCGCGCGCGGCGTGGGAGTTCTGGTCCGGCAGGCCGACACCGTGATCCTCCACTTCAAGCTGGAGGCGGTCCGGAGCGAAGGTAACGCGCACCCACGCCTGGTTGGTCTGGGAGTGCTTGGCGAGGTTGTTCAGCGCTTCCTGGAGGACACGGTAGACATTGATGGCCACGCGATCGGGCACGACGGGGCTGACGCCGCGCTTGTCATAGGTGACCGTGATGCCGGTCTGCCGCTGGAAAAGCGGAATGTACCAGTCGATCGCCTTTTCGAGCCCGCCGTCATCGAGGATCGTGGGGTGCAGCATCTGCGAGAGGCTGCGGACTTTTTCGAGCGTGGATTGGGCGATGCTTCGAATTTCGTCGAGTTCCTGATGTAGCGGCGAATCGGGCGGCAGGCGCTTCTTGGACCGGCGCAGCATCGCGCCCATGGCGGTAAGGATCTGACCAAACTCGTCATGCAGCTCGCGCGAAATGGAGTGCAGCACTTCTTCTTGAACGGCGATGAGGCGGCGCGCAAGCTCACTGCGGTGCTCGGACAGTTCCTGGAGGCTCATGAAGACGCGCCGGTTTGCGCGAATGAGGTACAGGGTAGTGATCGCGATCGTGCCGATAACGGCGGCGAGCATTAAATAGATGTGGCTGCCGGTGCGGTCATAGATCTCCTGCACGCGAGCAGTGGCCTGTTCCTCCATCTCGTTGTTTTCGACGAGGAGGCGGGCCAGCGTATTCGTGAGGGCGGCCTGCTGCGCCTGGAGGGTGTTACGTATGATGTCGCGGGCCGCGGCAGGGTCGTGACCTGCGACCGCGAAGAGTTGGTCCACGCTGGTCCAGAACTGGGTGAGCGCGCCGGACACGTATTGCTGGCGGCCGGAGCTGCGGCCGATCGGCGTGTATTGCGCTTCAAGGCGAAGCGCGTCATCGAGGCGTTCGCGTGTGCGAGCAAATTGCGGGCGGAAGGCAGTCAGCGGGTAGGGCTCGGTGTTATCGAGCATGTCCCGCATGGTGAGGCCGAGCGAGTTGAGATCGTTCTGAATGCGGAGGAGTTGGAGAGAATCCTTGCGATTGCGGTCAATGATTTGGGTTTGGAGGTCCTTGAGTCCCGACAACTGGCGCAAGGTGTAGGCGGAGAACACGCAGACCGCAGCCAGCGTGACCGCCAGACCGATCAGCAGACGGTTGGTCGGCGAGGAGAAATGCGGGGCCATGGACTGCTTTTAGTCTCATCAGCATACCGCAAAAACACAAGCCGGTAGCCGCAACAGGGACTAGATTTCACCACAGAACTTCCTCTCAGTTCGTCTGGCTAGTGGCTTTCCAGTAGTATTTTTTGGTTATTCACACCCGAAGATCCGGATGATATACTCGCCCCGGTATAGGGTTAGGGGAGTTGGCCTCAGCCGTCTCGCTGCCAAGGGTCTTGGTGACAGCAGTCATGATGAAGCCCGATTTGCGTCTGTGCGAAGCGTTACCGGCTGGGAAGTTCAAGGAGACTGCAAGTGATGACGATGAATGAGGTTCTCAGCGAACTGGCCGGGGGGGTCACGAGCATTCCGAAGAAGCCGATCACGAATCCGGAATGCCTGAATGAGGCCTTCGAATACTCGAAGCCGAGCTCTTTTTCACGCGGCCTCCGGCTGGACTTCGGCGATATTACCCTGCTGCTGATTTCGGGCACGGCCAGCATCGACGAGAACGGCGTGACGGTACACGTCGGGGATTTCCGTGCGCAATGCCGCCGCACCTTCTGGAATATCACCAAGCTGCTTGAATCCGAAGGCGCCACCTGGAAAGATATCGTCCGGACGACGTGTTACCTGCGGGACATCGACCGCGACTACGCCGACTTCAACGAAGAGCGCACGGCGTTCTATACGGAGCAGCAACTCGATCCCCTGCCCGCATCCACCGGCATCCAGGCGAAGCTCTGCCGGCCCGAACTGCTGGTCGAGATCGAAGCGATCGCAATCTTTAAGAGGAACGTGCAGGAACGCTAGAACCGGCTCACCCGTTCCGCTTCTCCGCTCGGCCAGGGGTTTACCTTGATGCCAGTGAATTGGAAATGGCTGTTCGCATTCGGGGCGGCGGCGTTGCTGGCGCACTCTCCGCAGCCGGCATCGCCGCCCCGAGCGCAGCTTCCCTACCCCGTCGTCTACACGCGCCTTTCCACCACCGCAGTAGCGAAGACCAGCGGCGCCCTGTTGCGTTCCGACTCTGGCGACACCGCCAAACTGGTGCTGCGGACGCCGGACGGCGCTGAGCGCGTTTTGACAGCGGGGTTCCACAGCGCCGCCGACCCAGCCGTGTCGTTCGATGGCAAACGGATTCTGTTCGCCGGCAAGCGCACCGCTCTGGACCACTGGGGCGTCTTCGAAATGAACGCCGATGGCTCGAACGCGCGCCAGTTGACGAAAGATCCCGGCAACTGCCGCAACCCGGTTTACCTTTCCAAGATCTTCTACCTGGATGACCCCGCGCCGGTGTTCCAAATTGTCTTTGTGTGCACCTCGGACCGCCTCAACGAGTATGGCGGCGGACTGGCGGAGGATCTGTACACGGTACGGCTGGACGGCTCGGGGTTGCGCCGGCTGACGTACAACGCTTCCAGCAGCACGGATCCCACGACGCTCCCCGACGGCCGCATCCTGTTCTCGTCCTGGCAGCGCGCGCACGTCGATCGCGGCGCGACAGGGCGGATCGAGTTGATGGGCATGAACGTGGATGGTACGGATCTGGCCGCTTTTTCGGGACGGCAGGGCGGGCGAATCCAGCACATGGCGGCAGTGACGACCGGCCGGTTAGTGGTGTTCGTTGAAGCGGATAAATCTCTGTGGGACGGAGCGGGAACGCTCGCCTCGCTGAGCCTGCGCAGGAACCTAAAGTCGTACAAGTCGCTCACGACCGCCGCGCAAGGGCTGTTCCATTCGCCATCGCCGTTGCCGGATGGGGCAGTGCTGGTATCCCGGCGAACCGCGGGTTCGATGCACCGCGTATACCGGTTCGAACCAGCGACGGGGAGGCTCGAACTGGTGCTCGAAGCACCGGGCGCCCACGCGATCCAGGCGCGCGCAGTGGCGCCGTGGGCTGTGCCGGACGGCCGGTCTTCGGTGGTGGACGAGAAGACCGATTGGGCCAAGCTGTACTGCCTCAATGTGTACGATTCCGATCTCGGGCTGAAGACATTCGCTCCCGGGCTGGTGAAGCGTATCCGCGTGCTCGAAGGGCTGTCGCGGCAATCGAACGAAAGGCTGAAACAGGAGACGCTCTCACCGCTTCTGCAACGCCGCTTTCTCGGCGAGGTGGATATCGAGGACGACGGATCTTTTCATATCGAGATTCCTGCGAACATCCCGGTGCAGATCCAGGCGCTCGACAGGGACGGCATGGCGCTGCGCACGACGCCATGGATCTGGGCGAAGAACAAGGAGCAGCGCGGCTGCATCGGGTGCCATGAGGATGGCGAGAGAACGCCGGAGAACGTGATGGCGAAGGCGTTGACGCACCCGGCCGCGAAGCTGACGCTGGCGCCTGAGCGACGGCGGACCATCGACTTCGAACAGGACGTGGCGCCGGTGCTCACGAAGTGCGCTGCTTGCCATGACGGCGCCGCGCCGAAGCTCACTGGAGGGCGCGCGGCATACAACGCCTTGTTCAAGTACACGACCCCCGGCAAAGCTCGGACGAGCCCGCTGGTGTGGCACATTTTCGGGCGCAACACGTCGCGGCCCTGGGACGCGCCAGCCCGGAAGGGTGCTCCCGCTATCAAGCCAATAGCGCCGAAACGCGATGCGAAGCTGACGGACGAGGACAAGCGCACGATCATCGAGTGGATTGACCTCGGCGCGCATTACCGGGGACTGCCGGCGGCCGGAGGAAGCAAATGAAGGCAAGCATCATTGCGGGCGCGGTGGCCGCGGCGCTTCTGGGGGCGCAACAGCCGGGCCTGCCCGTATTCACTGACATTACCAAAGACGCCGGCATCACCTTCAAACACAGCTACGGCGACCACCACATGGACAACATCGTGGAGGGCACAGGCGCCGGGGCGTGCGTATTCGATTACAACAACGACGGATTCCTCGATGTGTACTTCATTACCGGCACGTGGACAAAGGGCGTCAGCGACAACGAAGGGCGAGACCTGCGCGGCAAGCTCTCCAACCGGCTTTATAAGAACAACGGGAACGGGACCTATACGGATGTTACGGAGCAGACAGGCACCGGAGGCAAAGGCATCTTCAGTTCCGGCTGCGCCGCCGCAGATTTTGACAACGACGGCGACGTGGACCTGCACGTTCTGAACTACGGTCCGGACCTGCTGTACCGGAACAGCGGCGATGGCACGTTCAGCGAGGTCGCCGAGCAGGCTGGCCTCGCGGATAAGCGCTGGGGGCTCTCGGCGGTCTGGTTCGACTACAACGGCGACGGATGGCTCGACGTCTACGTCTGCAATTACCTGAAGTACGACGACGGCAAGTTCCGCGACTTCTACCCAGCGGCGGGTTATCCCGGACCGCTCAGTTATAACGGCGAACCCGACGCGCTCTACCGCAACAATGGCAACGGCACCTTCACGGATGTGACGAAAGAGACTGGATTGTACAAGGAAGATGGGCGGGGCATGAGCGTCACCGCTGCGGACTTGAACAACGACGGCCGCCTCGATGTCTACGTCACAAACGATGCAATGGAAAACGACCACTTCGAGGCCACGGCGGACGGGAAGTTCGTAGAGAGGGCCGTCGAAGCGGGCACGGCATTCGGCGAGAACGGGCAGAACGTAGCGTCCATGGGGCCCTGGGCCGGCGATATCAACCGCGACGGGATGCTCGACATCTTCATTCCGGACTTGAACTACAACAGCATGCTGGTGCAGGTGAAACCGGGATTGTGGCAGCACCGGAGCGCGCAGCTCGGCATCTCTCAGATCATGGGCCAGTACGCGGGCTGGGCCGGTCTGCTGATCGATTACGACAACGACGGCTGGCTGGACATTTTCGTGACGCACGGCAACGCGCACCACGAGTACGTGCAGGAAGACACGCTGCTCCACAACAAAGGAAACGGGACATTCGAGGACGTGTCGCGGCAATCCGGGAAGTACTTCTTCGAGAAGTACGTCGGGCGCGGCGCTGCGTGGGGCGACTTCGATAATGATGGCGATCTCGACCTGCTGGTGATCAACATCAACGATTCCCCAAAACTGCTCCGCAATGACGGCGGCAATAAGAACAACTGGCTGAACGTCGAGGCGAGTTTGAAGTTCCCGACCGGGTCGCGCACGGCGCTTGGCGCGCGGGTCACCGTGACGACAGGTGATCTCAAGCAGGTCGAGGACGTCATCCCGGTGCGCGGGTATCTCTCACAGGGCGACCACCGGCTGATGTTCGGGCTGGGGAAGAACGCGACGGCGGACGTCGAGATTCGCTGGCCGGATGGCAGGGTGGACAAGCTCGAAAAGGTGAAGGCCAACCAGTTTCTGAAGGTCGCCCACGAAGCGAAGGCAGCGGGAGCGAACATACAATGAGACGCTCTGCCGTCTTTCTGATCACCGTGGCGGCATTCGCGCTGGTCGTTGGCGCGACGCTGCACGGCGCTCCGAAGAAGCCGGTCTATGTCGGCTCGCGAGTGTGCGCCGGTTGCCACACGGGCGCCGGAATGGGCAACCAGTACAGTATCTGGCTCCACTCGAAGCATAGCCGCGCTTACGCGGCGCTATCGCGGCCGGAATCGAAGCAGATCGCCGAGATCAGCGGATTGCGGCAGAAGCCGCAGGAAGCGCCGATCTGCCTGGGCTGCCATGCGACAGCTTTCAATGCCGAGGACTGGGAGAAGGACGATACGTTCCACCTGGAAGACGGCGTGCAGTGCGAGGCCTGCCACGGCCCGGGCAGTGAATACATGGCCGAGAGCATTATGCGCGACAAGGCGGAGGCCATGAAGGCCGGCCTGCGCATGCCGGACGAGCGGCACTGCATGGGCTGCCACGTCGAAAAGGGCTCCCACGTGGCGGTGCTGAAGACGGCGCCGGTGGACCTGAAGAAAGGCCGTGTGCAGATCGCTCATCCGCTGCCGAAGACCGGTGGGGTGACGGGCAGGTTGCCCGAGTTCCCCAAGGCCGCGAAGGCGGAGGGCCCGAAGTTCGTCGGCGCGGCCGCTTGCGGGAGCTGCCATAAGGGCGAGCAGCACGGCTTTCAGTACAGCAAGTGGCGGCTGGAGAAGCACGCGAACGCGTGGGCCGCGCTGAGCACTCCGAAGGCGTATGAGGTCGCGAAGCAGAAGGGTATCAAGGCGGAGCCGGCCGATGCTCCCGAGTGCCTGAAGTGCCACTCCACCGGGTACGGCTTTGCCCAGGCGGAGGCGGCCCGAGTGGATGAGGGCGTGACGTGCGAGGCGTGCCACGGCGCGGGCAGCGAGTACATGCACGAAGCCGTGATGCGGGATAAGCGCGCCGCCACGAAGGCCGGACTGAAGGCGGTGACGCCGGAGACCTGCTCGCAGTGCCACCAGGACGCGGCAGGCAAGAAGTTCGACGCTCCGGGGATGATGCGGCACCTGGCGCATCCGACGAAGCTGCCCGTAAACGCGAATGGCGCGTCCCAGGAGCCGCGTTACAAGAACCCGGTGAACATGGCGATGCGGCCGGCCACCAAGGAGCTATGGGTGGCGTGCGAGGCGTCCGACACCGTCGTGATCGTGGACACGGCGACGCGGATGGTGGCCGGAGAGGTCGCGGTGGGGGGCATGCCGCAGGACGTCGCGTTCTCTCCGGATGGCGCCCGGGCTTTCGTAAGCAACCGGCATGAGGACACCGTCTCCGTGGTGGACACGGCGGCCCGCAAAGTGATCGCGACCGTGAAGGTGGGCGACTCGCCCCACGGGCTACTCACGGACAAGGCCGGCAAGCTGCTTTACGTGCTGAACACTTCTTCCGAAGACATCTCCGTCGTCGATACAGCTTCACTGCAATCGACGAAGACGCTCAGCGCGAGCCGAGGGCCATGGTCGGCTGCGATGTCCCCGGACGGACTGCAAATCCTGGTGACGAATATGCTCGCGCGCTTCTCCGGATTGCGTAGACCTTTCGTTTCCGAGGTCACCCAGATTGAGACGGAGCGCGCTGTCATCGAGGATCGCAGGATCGTGGACGGCGCGAACTTGATGATGGGCGTTGACTGGCACCCGAGCGGCAAGTTCGCGTTCGCGACGCTGAACCGCACCAAGAGCCTGGTGCCGATGACGCGGCTGATGCAGGGCTGGACGATTACGAACGGTCTGGCGGTCATCTGGCGCGACGGCGAGGTGAATCAAGTTCTGCTGGATGAGCCGAATATGGGTTTCGCCGACGCCACGGATGTCGCGTTCACGCCGGATGGGCGCTACGCGCTGGTGACGAGTGCAGGCACGAACCGTGTGGCGGTGGTTGATGTGGCGAAGGTCATCGGGTTGCTGCGGCGGGCGACGAAGCACGATCGCGAACGCGTGATACCGAATCACCAGGGCTATCCCACCGAGTTCGTCATGAAGCACATCGACGTCAAGAACAGCCCGCGCGGCGTACTGGTTTCACCGAACGGAAAGACGGCTTACGTTGCCAACTCTCTCGACGATTCGCTCAGCGTGATCGACCTCACGAAGATGGAGGCCGACGGCCGCATCGATCTGGGCGGACCGGCGGTCATCACGAAGAGGCGCACGGGAGAGCGGCTGTTCAATAGCGCGAACATCACCTTTCGCAAGCAGCATGCGTGCCACTCTTGCCATCCGGACGGGAATGTCGACGCCATTACATACGACATCGAAGGCGATGGAATCGGCGTGAGCCCGGTAGACAACCGCACGCTGCGCGGCATCCTGGATACGGCGCCCTTCAAGTGGGAGGGAACGAACCCGAGCCTGCAGCGGCAGTGCGGCGCGCGCCTCTCCGTCTTCTTCACGCGGCTGACGCCGTTTTCGCCCGAAGAGCTCTCCGCGCTCGATTCTTACATCACCACCATCGAACGTCCGCCAAACCGGTACCGGGCACTGGGCGCGCAACTCACGCCCGCGCAGCGGAGGGGCAAGGCGGCGTTTGAACGAACCATGACGAACGACGGGCGCATGATCCCGGTGGAGAACCGCTGCGTGACGTGCCACTTCCCGCCGTACTTTACGGACCGCAACCTGCATGATGTCGGAACCCGGCAGCCGATGGATCGCACGGGAAAGTTCGACACTCCGCACCTGAACAACATCTACGATTCCGCGCCGTATCTGCACAACGGCATGGCGGCCACGCTCGAGGAGATCTGGACCGTCTATAACCCGGACGACACGCACGGCGTAACGAACGACATGACGAAGGATCAGCTTAACGATCTGATCGAGTTTGTCAAAACGCTATGAGCCGGCCCGCACAGCGCGGGAGCGGACCCAAGGAGGCCCGATGAGGCTGATCGCAGGCGTGCTCTTAATCGCGCTTGGCGGTGTGGCGGCCGAACCAATCAAGCTGCCCTACGTTTACACCAAGTGGAAGCAATTCACCGTCGCGGACGGGCTTCCGAATGACCATATCTTCGCCGTGAAGGCTGACGGCCCGCGCGTTTGGATCGGCACGGAAGACGGCCTCGCGATGCTCGACAAGCGCACGGGGAAAATCAAGAGCTGGCAAGAGAAGGACGGCCTGCCCTGGCGTGTGGTAACCGCGATCGACGTGGATCAGAAGACCGGTGATGTGTGGCTTGGCCTGTTCGGCGGCGGCATGGCGCGCTTTTCCGGTGGCCGATTCGACCACTGGCATCAACTCAACAGCGGCTTGGTGAATGACGTGGTGTACGGCATCGCGGTCGAAAACGACAACGTCTGGGCAGCCACCACCGCCGGCGCGAGCCGGTACAACATCAAGACCGGTGAGTGGACGATCTTCACCGAGAAGAACGCGCCCATGGAGGAGATCTGGAATTACTCGGTCTCCTATAACGGCAGCGACAAGGTTTTCCTGGCAGTGTGGGGCAGCGGCGTCCTTGAATACGACATTAAGACCAACCGCTGGAAGGACTACCTGGATCCGGACGGCGAGATGGAGATCGACCTTTATCGTGACGATGGCATCCCGCACGTCATCACGACGGCGGCGCAGCAGGTGGAGAACACGCTATGGATGTCTTCCTACTTCGCGGCGGGCCGCTATGACGGCCGCAACTGGCGGGCGTACTACAACATGGATTCCGGCATTCCCAGCGATTTCCAGAACAACCTGCGCGCACGGACCGCCGACGAGGCCTGGTACTGCACCGACAAAGGCGTGGGCGTGATCACCGATGTCGCCACGAACACCTGGGTCGCGTACACGCGCGACGCTCAGGGCAAAGGCGGCAAGGCGGTGGTCAGTCGGAATAAGGATGTCATCGAGACTGTGGAACTGCCGGCCGGCATTCCGCAGAACCACATCGTTGCGGCGGAGATCGACGGCAATGACGTCTGGATCGGAACTGTAAAGGGTCTGGGTTGGGGGATTGGCGACGGCTACTACCGAGGGCTGCGCGAGCGCCCGAAGATGGTAGCGAAAGCGACGAGCAAACAGGGGGGTGCGAAATGAGAGCAGCGGCAATCCTCCTGGCGGCGGCCGCACTGGCGCTCGGGCAATACCAGCCGGACCGGAAGCTCGAGCCGTGGATCGTGACGAACGATCCCGAGACCGGCAAGATGCTTAAAGAGATCGATGGTCTTTCGGCGTATCAGACACCGAAGCTGCCGCTCAAAATCGATACGAACTACGGCAGCACGCCCGAGGACGTGGAGCCATACGGTGGCGTGCAGCCGTACCGGCGGCACTTCCTTACGCAGATGGAGTACACCGGCGCGGGCCGCGCAGCACCTGAGCCGGGACCAGACCTGAAGAGCGTCAAGCTCGGCTTTATCGGGCCGATCATGTCCACGGTTTCGGTCGCGACCGGCGGCAAGAGCCACGAGGAAGGGCTCGGAGTGCGGATGCTGCAGGGCGCGCGGCTCGCGACCGAAGAGGCGAATGCGCGCGGCGGCTACGTGAAGCGGAAGATACCCTTCGAACTCGTGGTGAGCAATGACAACGGCCTCTGGGGATCGTCCGGCAATGAGGTGATCAAGCAGGCGTACAAGGAGAAGGTGTGGGCCATGCTTGGCACCATCGACGGCGCGAACAGCCACATCGCGATTCGCGTGGCGCTCAAGGCGGAGATTGTAATGATGAACTCCGGCGATACGGATCCTACGTTCATCGAAACGAACATCCCCTGGACAATGCGCTGCATCGGTGACGATCGCCAGATGGGCTACCTGCTGATCGACTACATGGTCCGCAAGCTCGGCCACAAGCGCATCGGCATTATCCGCTCGTCAAACCGGTACGGCCGTTTCGGCGTGCGCGAGGTACGCGATTCGGCGCGGCGGCTGAAGTATCCGGTTCTGATGGAGATGGCCTACAAAGTGGGGGCGACGGACTTCTCGCTGCAACTGGAGCGCATGAAGGCCGCGAAACTCGACGCCGTAGTGCACTGGGGCGATGCGGAGGAAGGCGCAATCGTTCTGAACCAGATGCGCGAAATGGGCATGACGCAACCGTACTACGGCTGCGACCGGACGGTCTCCCCTGAGTTCGTGAAGGCGGCCGGAAAGAACGCTGAAGGCGTAATCGCCGGCTTTCCCTGGAACCCGGACCGCAAGGACCCCAAATACCTGGCCTTCCGTGAGCGGTTCAAGAAGCGCTTCGGAAATGAGCCGGACACGTACGCGTCCCACGGGTACGACGGCATGAACATGCTGATCTGGGGCCTTCAGGCAGGCGGCCTGAACCGGGCGAAGCTCCGGGATTTGCTGGCGTTCCGCACCACGCCGTTCCCGGGCGTTACGGGCGATATCCCGTTCAGCGCGGTGCTGGACGATCTGGGCGAGGTGTTCCTGGCCAAGTACGAAGGCGGCGCGTGGAAGTACCTGTCCCGTGAGGATCTCGCAATCCCGAAGCCCAAGCTTCCGCGCCGGCAACCCGAAGGCATCCAGTTGCAGATGCCAAAGGCCGAGTAGCAGATGACGCGAGGCGCGCAGGAGGTTTGAAGATGCTGTATCGCATTTCCTGCGCGCTGTGCGCCTTCGCATTCGCCGTACTTTGCCAGGAGCCGTACAAGGACGCCCGAAAGAACCCTCCCTCGTTCTCCGGCCCCGGTAGCGATGCCCCTGAACCGGCAGACCTCACCGAAGTGCGCCTGGGGTGGTTCGGACCCGCGGAAGGCCCGATGTGGGAGGCGGCCCGCCAGGCAATCGAGGAACTCAACGCACAGGGCGGCTACAGGAGGCTCCCGTTCCGGCTCATCCAGCGGTGGTCGGAGAACCCGTGGAAATCCGGAGCGCAGCACGTGATCCGGATGGCCTATGGCGAAAACGTGTGGGCAGTGATCGCGGCGCACGACGGTTCGGCGGCGCACTTAGCGCAGCAGGTGGCGATGAAGGCACTGATCCCGCTGATGAACCCCGTTGCGACCGACCTCAGCCTGCACACTGCGGGAGTCCCCTGGATGTTCTCCTGCGCCCAGGGAGACGACGCCATTGCGCGCCTGGTGGCGAAGCAATTGGAAGGTCGCGCGCCAGTGGTGCTCTCCTCGACGGATCACGACGCGCGGGCATTCCTCTCGAAGCTGATGCCGCTGGTGAAAATCGCGAGGCAGATCGAGTTCGAAGGGGGCCATGCAGGGGAAGCGGCGCGGGCCGTGGGACCGGGCACGGCAGCGGTGCTCGTGGTGGCGGGCCCGAGAGACAGCGGTCTGGCGGTGAAAGAGCTGCGCGCTTCGGGCTACACGGGACCCATCGCGGGAGGGCCGCAGTTCGGGAGAGCGGAGTTTCGCGAGGCGGCCGACGCCGCTGCTGCGGGCTCACACTACCCGGCACTCGCTGACGGCAGCCGTTTTCCGGATTACGCCGCGGCGTGCGCGTACGACTCCGTCCAAATGCTGGGCGCTGCGATTCGCGAGGCAGGCCTCAACCGCGAGCGCATCCGCGAGCATCTGCGCGCGCTGCCATCCTACTCGGGCGCAAGCGGCCGGATCGAATGGGACGGGTTCGGCCAGAACAAGCGCGCGGTAACGCCGGCAACATACTGACTACCGCGCAATCGTCACCGCCGCCGGCTCCACTTCGTATCCTTCGTCGCGCGCGGTTTCGAGCGCGACTGTCCGCAGTGAAGCGTCGTCTGCGTCGTGCTTCACCTTTTTGCACGGCCGCTTGATGACTTCCTCGCCCACCTGGATGCGCACGCGCCAGGCTTTCTTGCCGGCATCCCAGGAGACCGTCGCGGAATCCGCTTTGACCATCCGATGCCTCCTCAGGACAGAGATACTCTCACTGCGCGCAGCCGTCAAGTCCTCTATTTTCGGCCCACCCTCTTCATCACGCTGCGCACGCCGCCGAAGATTACTTCTTCAATGTTCTCGTCGAAGGGCCCCGGCTGGCCGTAGTAAATCATGCTCTCGTCGGCCTCATACCCGCCCTCTTTCAACACACGGAGAGAGGGGATGTAGCACATGACGTCGTTCGAATAGCCCGCCACGATGACAGGTTCCTTCGCTGCGCCGAACTCGCGCTTGGTGCGCAGCGCGTAGTCCACCACGACCTCGCCGCCCAGGGTGACCAGCGTCAGGTCCTTACCGAACCGAATCGCCTGGACGGGGTACGGGATGCGGCGCACCGGGCGGCCCTCGTCATACGCGTTGAGCATGGCGCGGGCGGTCTTTGCACGGGTGGCGTTCGCGTCATTCAGGCGGCTTTCGAACGTCTCGCGCGTATGCGGTGCGAAGCGGGGCTCCACGATCTGAAACGCCGTGCGCAACGGCCCGCGGAGGGACTTCATTTCGCCGCCCGCGACACGCGCCGCTTCGCCGGCGAGCGCCTTGCCGTAGCGCTCCGCGTGCTCGACGGTTCCGCGTGGGTTCGGGTTCTGATCGCCGCCGCAAAGCATGAGGAACATTGCGGTCGCGCCGGGGTGGGCGCGCTCAAATTCGATCTGTGCAAAGCCGGCGTAATCCCCGCTGATCTGATAGATGTTTGCGCCCAGAGTGGTGTTATGGCAGCCGTAGCCGAACAGCACGGCGCGAAGTTTACGGTCCTTGCCCGTGATGCGCAGCACGGGGACTGAGAGGTCCTGGGGACCGCCGGGATTGACGCCGATCTTATAGCCGTTCGCGGTGGGCTCGCGGCGGTTGATGGCGAATTCGGCACGGCCCTCGGAATAGGCCAGATCGACAGGCTCGAGCTTTCCGAGCGCGGCTCCGGCGGCGTTCACGACGGCATCTACGAACCTGGCGGAGTACTGGCGAACGCGCTCCATCTGGCCGGAATCGAGGTTGTACATCTGCTCGAGGTTGGCGCGCAGCACCGGCCCGCTATGCGTGTGTGAAGAATTCAGGACGAGCGAAGCGCGGTCGAGTCCGTAACCCTTCTGGAGGCGTCCGGCGATTAACTCGGCGAGAGGCCGCGGGATTCCGATGACATCAGTGGTGACGATTACGACGCGGTTGCCCTTGGCGTCCTTGATCGCGAGCGCCTTGGCCCAGAGATCGTGGAGCACGCCTTCGGACGGATGCGTCCGCGCCGCGTAGCCGGACATCCAAATCGAGGTCTCCGGAGTGATCTTGACGCGCGCTACACCGGCCTCAAAACCCGCGCAGAACAGGGTTCCAGCGAAGCTGAAGAGTAATGCCAGGCACCGTCTCATAAAAGAGCTCCCCGGAGATAGTATATGACCCGAAGAACTGCAGGGGACACGCCCAAGCATGTCCCCTGGAGTCCCCCGGAGTCCGGCTAGACCCAGACTTTCTCGACGGGCTCGCCGCTCTTGCAGAGATCGCAGGACTCGGCGTCGCGATAATACAAGCCGTCGAACTTGGCAAGGTAATAGAACGGCAGCGGATCAAACGAAGGGGTTTTCGGGTTGGGCTGGTAGCAGATCACCGCCAGGCCAACCACTTCCGCCCCGTTGTCTTCCACGAGTTTCTTCAGCGTTGCCAATTTGGTGCCGGTGCGCAGGATGTCATCCACCAGCAGCACTTTTTCGCCCTTTTTCTGTTGCAGATACTGGCGGAAGCGCATACCGCTGCCGGACCCATCGTCCTCGGACCAATAGACCTGATTGGCCCGAAGCGCCTCGCCGACGCCATAGGCCACAGGCAGGCCGCCAGTGGCAGGCGCCACGATCGAGAGTTCAGGGATCATGGCGCGGATCTCAGTGTCGGCACGCAACAGGCGGCTGAGTCCCACGCTCAGAATCTTGGCGTGCTGATAGTAGCGCATAGCCAGCGCCACTTGAAGATAGTCATGGCTGTGCAGCCCATTCGGATACTCGAAGTGCCCTTTCCGGAGCGCCCCGGTTTCCTGGAGCAGGCGAACAACTTCGTCATGAGTGGGTACAAGATGCATGGATGGCCCCTTTTAGTCGAGAGGATATAGGAGAGAGGAGAGAGGTGGTGTGGTCCCTCGCTCCTGTTTCCTAGTTCCTCTCTGGCTTTTCATTCCTGCCCGTTGATGGAGGCGGAAACGAATCTCACTGCTTTGCCCTTCTATTGTCTCCTCTCTCGTAACTCCTCAAACTCAGTGTGCTCCCTTGCCCAGAAGCACCTTAGGAACCGTTCGCAACATGATCTTCCAATCCAACGCGAGAGACCACGTGTCGATGTACTGCATATCCATCTTCATCCAGGTCTCAAAGTCGAGGTGATCGCGGCCCTTGAGCGCCCACAGGCAGGTCAGGCCGGGGCGCATGCGCAGGCGGCGCCGCTGCCATCCTTTATAGTGATCCACTTCGCAGGGCACTGCGGGCCGCGGCCCGACGAGCGACATGTCGCCCTTCAGAACGTTCCACAACTGCGGCAGCTCGTCGATCGAAAACTTCCGGATCCAGCGGCCGATGGTGGTGATGCGGGGATCGTCGGCGATTTTGAACGCGGTTTCCCTCTCGTTCAGGTACTCGAGTTCGGCCTTCATCTGCTCGGCGTTCGCGCACATCGAGCGGAATTTATAGAACGTGAATCGCCGGCCATTCAGTCCGCACCGCTCCTGCCGGAAGATGACGGGGCCAGGCGAAGTGAACCGGATGAGCGCCACGATCAGCGCCATCAGTGGTGAGAGCACGGCCAGCGCCGCCGCCGCGAGCAGAACGTCGGTCACGCGCTTCACAAACAGCTTGATCTCGTCGTGCGGCGCGGCCGCGAACGTGAGCAGCGGGATGGAGCCCAGGCGATCGAGATAGACTTCACTGTTCACGTGGGGGAAGAAATCGACCATCATGCGCGTCCGTACGCCCTCTTCATCGCACAGGACCAGCACGTCTTCGAGGCCGGCGATGCAGTTGCTCTCGACGGCGAAAAGGAGATCGTCTATGACCTGCTCGCGCAGGAGCGCCTTCAGGTCGCCGAGCGGGCGTACCGGGTAAACCTTCTGGAGCTCAACGGTGCGCGGCGCGTCACCTTCTGAAAGGAACCCGAGCAGGCAGATACCGTGCCTGGCCGAGTGCTCGAGCGCCTGACCGAGCTGGCGGGCGCTTGTGCCCGTACCCACCACCATCACGTAATGGGGAGCGCCGAATTCCCGCCGGATCAGGCCGACGACGTTCCCGGCGGACATCCGGAACAGGCACAGCAGGATCCAGCTATACGTTGCGAAGAGAGCGAGAAACGACCGGCTCAACGGCGTTTCCAGCCGCACCGCGTACTGGAGCAGGATGACGCCGACAATCCCGAACAGCGTCTGCTTCAGGCTGTTCCGCATGATGCTGCGCGGATCGCCCGAATCGAGCTTGTCATAAACGTTCAGCCATATGCCGAGCGCCAACCACGTGAGCACCGAGAAGCCGAGCATGAGCGCTTTGTGAGAGGCGCTCAGGTAAAACAGGTTATCGAACGGGAGCCAGACGCGGCTCAGGTACGCAGCCTCAAATGCAATCGCGGTCAGGACGACATCGGACAGACCGAAAAGCGCCTTAACTTTCCGATAGTGCCGGCTGAACATCCACGGTAGAGCATAGCAAAAGCGCGGGTTGCCGGCTGCGGACACTCCGCCACAACTTTCCGGTGGTGCTTGGCAAACCGCCCTGTTCGCCTCCCCACCGGCGCCCTGCCGGGGCTCTGCCGGCCCAAGTCTCGCGCGACCTGCTCCGATCGAATTTCCGAGCCAACCGCACGCGACCGAGGGAAAGGAACTTACGTTTAACTCGGCTGATACAATCGAACTTCAGTAAGTCGTCGCTGACTTATAAGTAACTTAATGAATGCTTTCTCATCCGCTCTGCCCGGCTCGGGAGTCAGCCCAGGACGGCAGCAGTCCACACCTATTCGCATTATTTCGCTGTTCTCAACGCGCAAGAAGATGGCGGTCCTGCTCGGCGCCATGGTCGCCGTGGCGGCGGGCCTGGACATCGCAGTGCCGTTTATCACCCGGCGGCTCATCGACGGTCTTGTAACATCCTTTAATAATCCTCAATCATCCGGCACGGGTATCTTAGTAAGTTGCGGGGCCGCGATTCTTGCCGCCACCGCCCTGACACGCGGCGTCCGCTCACTGTACAACTACGGCCTGTTCCGGACGGTGGCCGGCATTGAAGACGACCTCCGTCACGCCACCTTCGAGAACTACCTGCGCCAGGACGCGCTCTACCATCGGAACGCAAACAGCGGCCAGATCATCGGTAGAATCGAAGCCGGATGCAGCGCTGTATTCAGCATCCTCTACGACATCTGCGGCCAGAGCCTGGTCCCGCCGATCGTCACGATTGCCGGCGTTCTCGTCTCCCTAGCGTCCATGAACGCCTGGGTGGCGCTGGCAGTGATGCTGCCCATTCCGGTGTACCTGGTCGCCGTGCGCCGTCTGACACGCCGCATCTACGAGATTGAGCAGCACGGCTGCGAGCAGTTCGAAGCCGTCACCAAGGAACGCTACGACGTGGCCGCGAACGCCGTCACGGTGAAGCGCTTTTCACAGGAAGCGGCCGAACTGGTCCGTCAGCGCACGCTTCTCGAACGGGCGCGGGTAACGCAATTCCGCGGCGACCGCCTCTGGATCGGCGTAGAAAATCTTCAGAACCTCATCTCAACCGCGGGGCGTGTGGCCGTCATTTTCTTTGCAGGCTGGCTGGTGTTTTCGAAGCGCGCGACCGTGGGCGATTTCGTCCTTTTCGTTGCGCTTTCCGACATGGCGTACCAGCCGATTGCCCAGCTTTCGATCCTGCTGCCGCGTATGCGCCGCAGCGTGGCGCGCGCCGAGCGTCTGTTCGGCGTCCTGGACGACCGGCCGGAGATCGCTGACCGTCCCGGCGCGATCGAACTTGCGCCACTCGAGACCGGAATCGAGTTCCACAACGTCTGGTTCCGGTACGGCGAGGCCTCCTCGTGGACCGTGAAGGGAGTGAATCTCGCCGTGCCCGCGGGATCGACGGTCGCACTCGTAGGCAGGAGCGGCAGCGGGAAGACCACGCTTACGAACCTCCTGATGCGCTTGTTCGACCCACAGAAGGGCGCAATCCTGGTGGACCGGGCGGACATTCGGGACGCTACACAGGAAAGCCTCCGTCTGCAAATCGCCCTGGTTCCGCAGGAAACGGATCTGTTCTCGCGCACCATCGCCGAAAACATCGCTTACGGCCGGCCCGGCGCCACGCAGGCGGAGATTGAAGCCGCTGCAAGCCTCGCACTCGCGCACGATTTCATCCTCCGGACGGAGCACGGGTATCAGACTGTGGTCGGCGAGCGAGGCCTGAAACTCTCGGGTGGCGAGCGCCAGCGCATCGGCATCGCAAGGGCCATCCTGCGCAACCCGAGCATCCTGATCCTGGACGAGGCCACCAGCCACCTTGACACCGAAAGCGAACGGCTGATTCAGGAAGCCACCGAGCGCGTGGTAAAGGGACGCACGTCGTTCATCGTGGCCCACCGGCTTTCGACCATCCTGCATGCGGACATGATCGTGGTATTCCATCGCGGCGGCGTTGAAGCCGTTGGCACGCATGAGGAATTGCTCGAAACGAGCGCCACGTACCGCCGCCTGTACGCGCTCTACCGCGAAGATCGCCGGCCATCCAGGAAGGGACTCGGGCCCAAAGCGCTGGACGCAGAGATCTAGCCGTGAGGGAGCTGTGCCGCTGGAACGCAGCGTAAGAAGTACCGGTATCGCCCCGCGTAAGCGACGCATTTTCAACCTCCCGGCATGGCAGCCCAGTTGCAGCGCCATTCGCGGAGGGGTTTGCGTATGAAAACCGTTGTGGGAGTCTTTGCCGATCGCGCGACAGCAGAAGCGGTGGAGCGCGATCTCCAGAGTTCCGGGTTCCCGTGCGAGCACGTCCGAATCCACTCGAGTTCCGCCACGAAGGGCGCCGGAGCCACAGGAATGAGTCCGCTGGACCGGCCGGGCAGCATGGAAGCCAGTGGAGCGTACGGGGATGACGCGGGCAGCCGGGAGTTCCTGCGGCTCGGAACGATGTCAGACGACTACCGCGCGCGCTACATGCGGGCGATCGGGCGTGGAGGCGTGCTGGTCATGGCCACAGTGGACGACAAATATGCTGACCAGGCCGTGACCGTGATGGAGCGGCACGAACCGCTTGACATCGATGAGCGGGAGGGCAACATCCAGGCCGGCAGCACAGCAACGGGGCTCTCACCGGCAACCGGAGATAGCCGCGTACAGACCGGCCGCGATCGTTCGCCGTTCGGACCGAAAGTGTTTGTTTGGTAGGCGGAGGCAGGAGGCAGTCATGCCGCGCGGCCAGGCAGACCCTGCCGCAACCCTGAGGGAGCGGAGGCGCGTGACTGCCTTCCTAGCACGTGGCCCCTGGAGTCATAGACTCTTCATTCGGTCTCCGCCGCCACCGCTCCCTCACGGTCGCGGCACGGTTACCCCAGCATCGTCCGCCACACCGTGTTCACCAGCGCGTGCGCGATCATGGCCGCGCGCACGCTTTTTGCTTCCATGTAGGCACGGCCGTAGAAAACACCTGCTGCCGCCGCGAGAGCCACCATCGGCCAGTTGGGAAAGTCGCGGAACGGCAGGTGCGCGAGGCCGAACAGGACCGACACGAGAATCAGGGCCAACCACTCACTCTTCAGCCACCGGGTGGTCCACTCCTGCAGCAATCCGCGGAAGAAGAACTCCTCGCGTAGCGCCACTATCCACAGCATGCCCGCGAAGGTCACGACTGCAAGGAAGGGCAGACGCCAGTCGGCCGGATGGGGGCGGAAGCGGGCGAAATTCGTCCACCAGACGATCAGCGCTCCCACTGGCAGGAACAGCAGGAAGTTGCGCGTGCCGGCGATCCACTCGGCGCGGGTGGGAATGAAGCCGAACCCCTTCACCGGGATGCGTGCGACGCCAACCACAGCCAGCATGGCGAGCCGCGTCCACATGGATTGCCCGAGGACCGCCATCGGAAGTTTCGGGTGCGGGCGAGGGTAGATCCAGGCGAAGACGGGCAGCAGCAGGCCGGCGGCGACGATTGCGATGAAGAGGAGGTCAAGCTCGCGCCGGCGTGGCAGCACCGTGTACCACAGTGAGAGCACCGCTGCGAGTCCGGCGAGAGCGGCGAAGCGCTGCCAATCAAAGGCGCCGAGGGGCAGCGTGACGATCAGGTACGGTGCGAGCGCGCTCGCAGCCATCCACAGCGGGAGCGGCGCGAGGTGGCGGTCAATCCAGCGGCGGGACGGCTCGGCGATGAAGGCGATGTAAAGGGCCAGCTCCACGACACACGCGGCGAGGACGGGTGCGGTGATGGCCGCGGGTATACTCAGGGAGTAGGCATACAGCAGTCCGATGATTCCCGCCAGAAGTATCAGGATGAGAGCGTTCTTCAAGAGCTTCATCCTAGCATCCGTAACCGCCGCGGCTCTCGCGCAGGCGCCTCCCGAGGGCCTCGCTAAACGGGTCGCTGCGCGCGCGACCGAGGCGCGGCAAGCCCGCCTGAATTACACCTACCGGCAGAGCGTGACTGTGGAGGAATTGACGCGCACGGGCGCGCTTGCCGGGCATTACCGCGAGGTGCGTGAAGTGACGTTCTCGCCCGAGAGCGGGCGGGTGGAACGGATCGCCGGCCAGCCTCAAGACACGCTGAAACGCCTCAAGCTCACGCCCGAAGATTTCGAGGACGTCCGCAGCGTGCAGCCGTTCCTGTTCGACACAGAGCAGCTCTGGGCGTACGAGACACGCTTCAAGGGTGAGGAGAACGTGGATGGCATCGATTGCTGGGTCCTTCAGGTGCGGCCGCGCCAAATCCTCGCCGGGCAGCGCCTGTTCGACGGCATGCTCTGGGCCGATAAGCGGGATTATTCGATGGTCCGGACAGTTGGAAAGGCCGTACCCGAGCGGCGCAGCATGACAGCGGAAGAGAACCTGTTCCCGGTGTTCACGACGATTTGGGAGCCCGTCGAGGGCGGCTACCGCTTTCCTGTCTACACCTACGCCGACGACACGCTCGACTTCCGGGTCGGCCCGCAGCGGATACGGCTGAAGATACGGTACAGCGAGTATAAGAAGTTCGGGGCGGAAAGCACGATTAAGTACTAACAGAGCCGCGACGGTCACGGAGCGGCAGCGTCGGAGTGCGCGGATCACGGAGGCGGCAGCAGATCGACGCGTCCGCGAGAATTTCTGCCGTCCCGTGCACTCTTCTGATGAGTGGCCTATTTCATCACTTTCAGTTGCTATGGTGCACGGTTGCATGGCAGCGAACAGGAATCCGTAGATGTTCATCACAATGTCTCCGCTACGCCGAAGCTTGCGCCAAACCGCGCGTGGGTCCTCCGCTCTGCGAACCGCATGGCACAGCCGCCCTACACTCTGGACGCAGAAAGACGCGCTGTCGTCTTGAGAGCGGTTGTCGAGGTCTGCAACTATCGCGGCTGGACGCTCAACGCGGTGCACGTGCGGTGAAACCATGTGCACGCGGTGATTGCGTCCAACTGTCGACCGGAAGCCGTGATGACTACGCTGAAGGGATACGCGAGCAGGGCGCTTACAGCCGCGGGATTCGAGAGTGCGGATCGCCGCAGGTGGGCGCGTCACGGCAGCACGCGGTACCTGTGGACGGCCGAAGAAGTGGCACGCGCGAGCACATATGTGGTGTACGGTCAGGGCGACCCCATGGCAGTTTGGAGATCTGAAGAGCCGCCAGATCAAGCCGCTGCCGCTCCGTGACCGTCGCGGCCTCTGTTTGCGGTGGCGCCTCCCGCTGCGGTTCGCTGCCGCTCCGTAACCGTCGCGGCTCTGTTTGCGGGGCGCTTGTTGTCCGGCGATCCACGCACCACATAAAAAAGGGCGCCCCGAAGGACGCCCTTGATCAAACAAACGGACCGTGAATCAGCCTAGAAAGTGAACTTCAGGCCGAGGCGGAGCGTACGCGGGCCCTGGAAGACCTGCGCCATTCCGAAACGCGGATCGTTGTACAGTGAACCGTCGGCTACTCCGGTGGCGACCATCTGCTGCCAGTTGAATCCCTTGAAGAAATCGGTCGGAGGATTGAACTTCAGGCTCTGGCCGTAGTCGTCATGGAGGACGTTCGTGTAGATCCCTGTCACCGTAGACTGGTTGAACAGGTTCTGAACGTTCACGTCGAACTTAATCGACTTCGATTCGCCGATCGGGACCTCGTGATAGACGTAGAAGTCCATCTGGGAGAAGGTCGGCGTACGTCCCCGGTCACCGCGGCCGTTCACGTATACCGGCGCGGTGGCGTTGACGTTCACCTGCGTCGTGACTGGCGTGCCCGACATCAGCATGAAGTTCGGTCCGAAGTTCGTCTCACCCAGCTTGTTCTTCCAGGTATAGGCGCCGAAGAACTTCAAAGCGTGCGGACGGTCCGTGCCCAGGCGGCCCTCGACGAGCTCCCCGTGGGAATCATACGACAACCAGGGAAGATCGTAATACCGGCTGACCGAAGGATCCGTACGTCCAAGTCCATCGGCATCCGGCTCGTCCGAGCTGGCAAGACCGCTGAAATTGCCGTACAGGCGGCTCAGCGTGTAGCTAGTCGAGAAATAGTAGCTCTTCGAGAAGCGCTTGTCCAGGCGCAGCTCGAGAGCATCGTAGTTGCGCTTCGCCTTGGGCGTGGTCGGGTAGCCTGCGTCCCAAGTACCCGGGGCAACGGTGATGCCGAAGCCGGGGTTGGCGATGTAGTATTTCTCGCCTTGGGAGGTCAGCGTGCCGACGTCCTCAATGACGCGGTCCACACTGTTGTGGGTGTAACGTGCGCTGAAGACCATCGAGGAACTCAGCGCGTAATCCGTGCTGATGTCGTACACGCGGCGGCGCATCGGCTTCAAATTCGGATCGATCGTATTGTCGTTCGGATCGTTCGAGGGAATGCGGTAGTCGATGTGCTCGAACAACTGCAGATCCTTGAGCGGCTCATAGAGAGCCAATCCATCGCCGCTCTTCTGGAGCTTGGAAGCATAAAACATCGGGTCCGGGTTATCCAGGGGATAGAACCACATCTGGTACTTCGCGCCGCCGAAGCTGCCCTGCGGCATCGCGTACTTCATCATGTCGTAGAACAACCCAAAGGAGCCTGCGACCTTCCATTTGCCGTTGCCGAGCACATCCAATGCCATGCCCAGGCGGGGCGCAAGCTTCTCGCCGAAGCCGAACTCAATAGCCCTGGAGGGAATATTGTTACCGACCGCGAACGACGGCAGATACTCGCGCTCCATGCGGAGGCCGAGTTGCAGCGTCAGGCGGCGGTTAACCTGCCATGCATCCTGGAAGAAAATCGACTGGTTGTCGCTGGATGCGTTGCCGGATTCCCCATACAGGTAATGACGGAGGTATCCATACTTGCCCTTCATCTTCTCGCCGAGCCGCGAGGTCTGGCCCGTGTAGGTGCCGTTCCAGTAGAAGCGAAGGTAGCCGTTCGGCCAGCTGCCATACGCAGGTTCGTTGTGGAGGCGGTTGATCTCATAGCCGGCCTTGAACGTGTGCTGACCGGCGGCGCTGAAGATGTACGAAGCATCGGCGCTCGTCCGGAAACGAGTTTGGATGTCCCGCGTCGTCATTGCATTGGCACCGTAGCCTGGCAGGTAACCGGAATAGCTCGCTTTAAATGCAGCGGGCACTTCCGGGAACATCGTGTTATTGTTCGAGTACAGCGAAACCGGAACGGTCGGAACGCCGTAGTCTTTGGTGTTGGTGTAGTTGTACCCGCCGCGGGCGCTGAGGATCAGTTTCGGTGTGGCTGTGTAGTCCGCGCCGAAGCTGAGGGACGTCGCGGGGGAACGGAGGCCCTTGTCACGCCACGGAGTCGCCGGGTCGCTCGTGCCGTCGCGGGCCGGCAGGATTCCATTCTGCCGGTTCGGGGCGTAGATGTAGCCAAAGTACGTACGCAGGCTCGAGAACGGCGCGAAATCGACCTTGCCGTTGAAGTAGTCGCGCTTGTCCTTCCGCTCGAAGATCTCCTCGCCGCCGTCACCGCCGAGGAACGTCACCGGACGTTCCCACCTGCGCAACTCCGGATAGTAGCCGGCGAAGAACCAAAGCTTGTTCTTCACCATCGGACCGCCGATCGTAAAGCCGGGGTTAAGGTATCGGAAGTCGTCCGTTTGGTTCTGCAGGTAGTACGCAGTGAAGTC
>DATMXS010000167.1:0-2547 GCA_035561355.1 Bryobacteraceae bacterium
CGCCGCATGAGCGCGGCCGGGCGGAAGCGAATCGTGGAAGCGTCGAGGAAGAGGTGGGCGGAGTGGAGAAAGCAGAGGGGCGGCGGGCGCTGAGGCGGCTTCCTTCCATTCGCGGGCTCATCTATGGTGTAGTCACGCAGCTAAGGATGGTGTTTTCCACGACTCTACTCATGGTCATCGCACTGCCCGCTTCGCCCCAAGACCCGAACACCGACTTGGTGGAGGCTACCAATCGAGTTGCTGCTTACTGGCGTGGGGTCTTCGCAGTCTGTTCAGATCGGAAGTTTCCCCACGGCGTGCTGAACGCCGAGGTCATGGCGGGATCAATGAAGGGAAGTGTTCTCCAAATTGCAGAACCGAGCTTTCAGTTCCAGACCGATCAGATTGATTCACTTACCGTACTGAACGGAACGGAGTTTAGCGCCACAAGTACACTGCGGGCGGCGGCAGCTCGATTGTTTGAACCTAAGACCGGGTGGACTGCATGGAAGAAAGCAGCAGAGTTCACGGTTATGTGCGCAAGGAAAATGGCAAATGGTCAGTACGGGCTCCCGAGGGGGTCTCATACGCCCCTCCAGCAGTGACGGGCGGCGCCGAAACTACGTTCCGGGCGCTCGCCTGCGACAGAGCGCCAAAGCAGTAGACAACCGTTCGTAAGGGGGTTGCGAGCACTCCGTTTGACGGAACGGACGTGAAGTGGGCATATCGAAAACTGCCCGGCTCACCCCTTCCGGTCCCACACCACCCGATGCGGCCCCGCCTCGATCTTCTCGTCCAAATCGTACAGCGCGATTCCACGACTCCTTGCCTTCAGGAAAGCCTTCACGTCGTCCTCGGCGTACCGCCTCCGGGCGGCGAAGCTGGAGAACCGCTTGCCGTTCGCGGCGGCCTCCGCATCTTGCCGCCCGGCACACGATTCTTCTCGGCGGCGCTTACTATGCGCGATCTCCCGCTATGGGACCGAGTGGGCCGGGCGCTCCGGCGCTCACGCTGGAACGCTTGCGCTGTGGATGCGCTCGCCGGAGCTGATCTCGTGTTCATGGACCCGGATAACGGGTTGGCTGGCAAGTCAGCGAGCCAGACAGGAAAAGACGGGCCGAAGTACGTCTTCCCAGATGAACTCGTGCCGTACATACGGCGTGGTCAGAGCCTCGTCGTTTACCACCACCAGACGCGCGAGAAGGGCGGGCTCACGCAGCAGATCGAGAACAAGGCCGCTATGCTGCGTGGTATCGGCGCATCCCGCGTCTGGGCGTTCGTGTTCCGGCGCTTCTCCGTTCGCGTCTACTTCCTGATCCCCGCTCCGGCGCACGCGGCGCTCCTGGCCGAGCGATCACGGCGATTCATTGATGCGACGTTGTGGGGCAGGCGGGGGCACTTTGAGATGCGGGGAATCGGAGCGCGCCGAGCGGCCGGGACCAGCCCGCTGTAGTCTGTTACCGGAGGGTACGATGCAAACAGACCGCTTTACGAGGTCGTGCTTACTTGTCATCACGCTGCTGCTGGCGATCATCGCTGTTCGGCCGGGCGCGAGCGCCGCCACCGCCCGCGCGGCCAATCATCCGCAGTACGCAGTGGAAGTCGCTTATGACAGGGCTACAACCAGCTCAAAGACGGTGCTTGACAGATACGCAGCGCAGGGTTGGGAGTTGGTCGAGACTGCGGTATTGCCCGGCAACTCCTACGAACAGCAACCCACGCAGATCGTCTTCGTCTTCCGAAAGTAGCCGGACATTGCGCCGAGCCCCGGCTCTGCCCCGGCTACCGCGAGCCGTCCTGTCCTGGCTACCCTCGCCACACGCGCCTGGACGAGATTCCCGGCATCCAGATCACGCCGCAGCCAAATGGCCAAGGGCCGGGCATTCGACATGATGCTGCCGCGCGACTCCGGCGCGATGGAGAAGTTCATGGCGGCGGTGGAGCGGTTCGTGGAGAAGGTCCGGGCCGCGTAATCGGGCTCCAAGGAGGCTCGCGCGGACGGCGCAAAGACGTATGCCGCGCGCGCCGATGAGCTATTCCGAGCAGGCCGCGATGAACGCCGCAACTTCATCGAGATCCAGCCCGTCCACAAACCGAAAGTAAGCAAACCGCTCTTCGTGCTTCGGTGCCAGTCCGATCGTCCGCCTCCGAGCCTTCGATGGCTGCGTGCGAATGAGGACGTACACACCCTCACAGAGCGGCGGCGAATCGCCGTTCACCTTACCCTTGCCGTCTTCGACAATCACGATCTTGGCGGCCGTGTGATCGCCGGAACTGGATATGACGCTGTAACTGCCCTTGTACCGGAGCGCCTTGACTGGACCAACGTGCTGGACGATTCGGCCGAAGAGATCCTCAGCACGGCGCTGGAGTACCGGGCTGTAGTCGATGAGCGGCGCGGATTGGTAGCTCGGGGCGCGCGTTGGCAAGTCAACGTGGAGTGTGTCCACCAGGTCCTCTTTCGGGTTGCAGTCTATCACCACGCCCACGCGAATTGCGCAAAAGCGGTTTTACTTCCCAAAACGATTTGCACTCGGCCTCTACCTCCCCTATTGCGCTCCTACCCCC
>DATMXS010000168.1:0-13287 GCA_035561355.1 Bryobacteraceae bacterium
GATGAGAAAACGGTGGGCGTGCGACCGGGCGCGGGAGAGGTTCGGATCGAGTTGAGTTCGGACGGGCCGACGCTTGGCGGACGAGTCCTGAACGATGACGACCAGCCCGTGCCGGACGCGACGGTGTTTCTGAGGAGGCAAGGTGGCGGTCAGGCGTTTGCGGCGCAATGCGACCAGTCGGGCGCATACTCGTTCAGTTCGGGCGTGGCGCCGGGCGAGTACAAGGTAGTCGCAGTGCGAAACCTGCCCGAATCGCAGCGATGGAACGGCGGGGCCGCGGCCCGGTTGCTGTCGGGAGCGACCGACGTGAAACTGGGCGCCCGCGAGCGGAAGTTGGCGGACCTGAGAGTGCGCGAGGCGATGTAATCGCCGATGGCATATCGCGGCAGAAGCCTGCCTTTGAGTCGAAGATGTTGTTGGGCCGCGTAGCTGAGCGGCGTCGTTTCCAATATGCCCGCCGGAGACCGCGTCGAGATGTGGCGTTCGGCACGCGAATTTGCATCTCCTCCTTGACCGATTCGTCATGACATCCTGCAGCCCTGGCGTTACGGGCAAGCTCGCGTACCTGCTCGGCAGCGCGGTCCACGCCGCCACGGCGGACCTCACGCTGGTGCACCAGGTAACCTGTGCCGAGGCGGTCGTGAAGTGGCCTTAGCGGACTTTGAAGCGCCTGCGGTCCTGGCGCGCTGCGATGGCCTCGCTAAGAGCGGCGGTTGCGTAGAACCCGAACGCGGCGAATAGGACAACGAATGCTAGGACGACAGGTATGCCCAACCAACGCCAGAGCCTGTGCAGCGGCATCCCCTTTGTCAGCAGGATTAGTACGGCGAGATCCGAGCCGAGGAGGAGTCCGTAGACCTTGCACTTCCAAACTGTGAACGCCCACGTCTCTTTTCGTGCCCATTCGACGCGGTCGTCTGCTGGACCGCGCTGGGTCGGCTTCGGCTTAACAGGCCACATTCGGCATAATGGTATCGCGCCTGCTCCCGTGCAAACGCGACGGAAGTTCCCGAAAAGCGAGCAGACCGTAGAGCTCCCATTAGGCGTTCACCGCCGGAGAGGGAACGATATGTGGCAACCGCCCTACAGTCCGGGTGGTTCGTCACCCTTGAACTGCGGGTCGTAGCCGCTAAACAGGAGGCACTCCAAGCGTTCTGCGTCACAGACAACGCTCCCAGGTATCCGCTTCCGCTCCTGTCTGAGGAAATCGGTCAGGCCGTTCACGGCCACGACGACGCTCCGGTGGATCAGGGGGTCTTTGCGCGTCACCTCTGCATATCGCTTCGCGGACTCCCAAAAGGCGGTGAACCGCTGAAGAGGGTACTTCCGCTTATCGAACAGTCCGATCTGGAAATCGGACCACGTCCGCTCGACTTCCGCAGCCAAGCGATCCTTTTCAGAAACCGGCACGCCCTTCTGCTCCTCTCCGGAAGAGGCCAGTGTACCGTCCTGCACGATGGTCCTGCGGCAGGAGGGCCGCAACGATGACGAAGCGCAGGGGACGGAAAAGGGGCACGCCGAAGCGGGTACTGCGGCTGCCGGATCTCGATTACGCGAGAACAGCCGTACTGGACTCGCTCGGCTCGCCGGAATCGAAGCGGGCCTACGGATTCGCGATCGACGACTTCGTGGCCTGGTACTGCTCGGAGCCGCGCCTTGCGTTCAGCCGCACGGTAGTACTCCGCTACAAGCTCGAACTGGAAGCCCGCCGCCTGGCCCCGGCCACCGTGAATCTCCGGATTGCTGCCGTTCGCCGCCTTGCCTACGAGGCCGCCGACGTCGGTCTGCTCAGCCCGGAATTGGCCGCTGGCATCCGGCGCGTGAAGGGAGTGAAGCGGATCGGCGTGAGGTTGGGGAACTGGCTGACCGCGGAACAGAGCCGTTCCCTTTTGCAAGCGCCCGATGAGAGGAACCTGATCGGACGTCGCGACCGGGCCATCCTCGCACTCCTCCTCGGCTGCGGGTTGCGCCGGGGCGAGGTTGCCGAGCTTGAGATGGAGCACCTCCAGAGGCGCGACGAGCACTGGGTGATCGCCGACCTGATAGGTAAGGCCGAGCACGTCCGAACGGTGCCGGTTCCCGACTGGGTGAAGGCTGCGCTGGATGCGTGGGCGGAGGCCGTGCCAACCACCGCGGGTCGCGTGTTCCGATGCGTGAGCAGGCTGGGCACGGTATGGGGTACCGGAATCACCGAGAAGGTGATCTGGCACGTCGTGAAGCGTTCTGCCGCCTCCGCGGGCATCGCGAAGCTGTCGCCTCACGACTGCCGCCGGACTTGCGCGAGGCTCTGCCATGAGGCCGGAGGCGAGCTCGAGCAAATCCAGTTCCTACTCGGGCATGTGTCGGTGGAAACGACGGAACGTTACCTGGGCTGCAAGCAGAGGCTCCGGCTGGCCGTGAATGATCACATCGGGCTGGAGCCGTAGCGCCGACAGGTGTCCGGTAAGCCCACTTTTATCCCACTGCGTCTCGCTATATTCGATAGGTGCTTGATCGGGCATCTCTGGACGAATTGTCGCTGAGCTTTGCTGATCGCCTCTTCCGCGATTTCGGTGCCTGGGAGGAATACGCAGAACTGCTGACAGACGATGAGGGGCTGCCAACAGGCGCGTTTCGCCTTTCAGTCCCACAGCCTCGCCGTGACCGGTCTCTGGATGTTCGGACCGACGAGGGCGAGATTACGGTGAGCTTCGGCTTCTGGCACGCGCATTTTGGATCGTACATGGGGATCTCCGATCAGGAAGCAGTTGCCTTGGCGTTGGAAGAGATCCACAGCATCCTGGAAGAACGGAGCGTGGTTCGGGTCTCATTCAAGGGTGGCGCGTGGTCCAGGTTCCAGCTTGGAGGACGCAAATGAAACTCTGGCTCCGCCCCGGGAGGGCGAGACCGCTGTTGCGTATTCCTGGCTCGGAACTCATGACCGCAACCTGTAGCGTGATGTTCTGCGGACAACGAGCTACGAGATCAGCAACCAAGATGCCAGCTTAGTGGACGAAAAACGACCTTCACGGAAACTTGGCGGGGTATTCGGAACCCGGCCCGGCCGACGAGCACCGCGAGCTCGGGAATATAATCACTGCCATGAGGCAACTCATCATGGCGTTGCCGGCTGTCGCCCTGCTGCTCTCGACTTACGCTGTCTATCGGACCGGAGAGATCGAGGCGCAAGCGAAGCCGAGATTACACCTGATTCGCTGAAGTGAGTCTCGGAGCGTCGGTGGAGCAGATTGCGTCTGCGCCTGATGCGGCGCAGAAACGTGCGTTCTTACTGCTGATGGCCGGAAACGCAGACAGCCTTAAATCGAAGCATCGTTTGATTGCTGCAAGCCCGCTTTCACTCGCTGGGTTTGAGCAGGTCCAGCCAGAGGGTCGCCACGGACGGGTTGTGGCCGAAAGACGGCCATCTCGGAAACTACCCCGGTTGCCCGTTGCTCTCGGAACAAGTCTTCTGCTCAAAAGGGCTTTGCGCATCGAAATAGCCGTTCCGCAAGGGCGCTATCGGACGTACAATCTAACCGATTGGTGATCTGGAACGGTATGCGATTACTCTATTGTTTGCTAGCGGTCGGGTGCCTTGCCTTCGGACAGTTCAGCGGTCTCGCTGTTACCGACGATGCCGCGCAAGTCTACTTCTCGACTCCCCTTCGTCTCAAGTATGAGGTGGGCAGTGCGCCGTATCCGAGGACCAACGCGATCTACCGCATACTAGGCAACCACATCGAGCCGTTCTCCACACCGCCGGGCGCTTCTACTTCATATCTCTCGATCGCTCACGTGAAACCGAGAGTGAGCGGGTCCGGTGACGTGATTGCGTACACGATTGCTGCGCGTTGCTCGGGCGGAAGTTCCTGCCTCTCGTATCCTTCGTATGACGTTTCGCGTGTCTTTGTTCACGGGACTGCATATGGAGGAGAGAGGGCCGGAGTAGCCCAGATCAGCGTGAATGGCCGTTATGTCGTGACCGGGCAGCAGTTCATCGACCTTGAAACCGGCGCCACACTGGATGTTCCGGCGGCGCCGGCGAATGACCGCCAGGTTGTGACCAGTGACGGACGCGTTCTGCTGCGCAATGGCACTGCGGGCCTGCAGCTCTGGAGCCCGGCCGGCGGATCGCGCACCCTGCCCGTATCGCGCGTTCCGGCTTACGCCATTCTCAACGACACTGCTTTCTGGGTGATCTACCAGACAAGTCCGCAGCCCGGTGAAGCCGAACTGTGGAGCTTCGAGATCGGAACCGGCCGCGAAGCGCTGCTTGCGCGGCAGGAAGGAATCGATCAACTATTCGATTTTCGTCCGACGATCTCGAATAACGCGGATTGGGTGCTGTATGCGGCTTCGCCCACCGAAGGCGCGCCGCGGCAGGCTTTTCTGATCCGTCCCGATGGCGGCGAGAACCGGCAGTTGACGCGGTTCTGGGAGGGCGTCTCGGATGCTGTGCTCGCAGGATTCGGGACGGCGGCCTTCGTTTCAACCCCCTACGGACGGCTGGCTCGAATCGATGTGATGACCGGCGCGGTCACAGAGCTACTCGGGCGCACGCCGGTCTACTACGCCGCGTTCGAGGCCCTCATACCCGGTTCAGTACTCCCGCTACGAGGGACGGGATTGTCCGAGACTACCCAGTGGGCATTATTTCCCTTACCTTCCTCGCTCGCAGACGTTCGAGTGTTCGTTAACGGCAGGCCGATGCCGATCCTGAGCGTTTCTCCTGGGGAGGTCTGGTTCCAGGTCCCATTCGACCTGCCGATTGGCGGTCCCGTCCGGGTAGAACTCGGCAACAACTCAGTGTTCGCGAACGGGAGCGGCAACCTGCCGGTGGTCTCGCGCAAGCCGTACTTCTTCAGTTCCGCTGGCGCGGCGCTCATCGTCGCGCACCAGGATTTTAGCGGACCTGTAACACGGGAATCTCCCGCGCGGCCCGGCGAGGTTGTGCACGCCTATGCGGTAGGACTAGGCGCCGTCAGCCCCGCCCTCCCGACAGGAGTGCCGGCCCCGCTCGATACCCTGCATCATCTCGCTGCACCATTCGACTGCACCGCCGGTGTACCTGCCAACGGTTCCGCAACGCCCGTTGAAGTTCTGTTCGCGGGGCTCGCACCTGGTTTCGTCGGACTGTATCAGGTCGACATACGGGTTCCTGCAACTGCGACAGACTCAGGGGATTTCTTCCTGAGTTGCGGTACGCCGGGGAATATTTTGGAACGTCACGGAGGTGCGGTTTCTGTCCGCTCGGAGTGACGGGAAGATGGGATGACCCGGTTGCCGTGGAGGACGCCGCCAGCAATCTGCCAGTGTTCTGGACGAAATACGGCCTTATCGGTAAAGTGCCCGCCTACCGTAGATCCTGGTGAGAACCGTGCGTTCTGACGATCGTTTCTCGCCTCGTGTTCTATGCCTGGCTCAGTTCAAAACTCTGCTCCGACGGCAGTCTTTCCGCGATACCTGTGCCGCGCGTTCTCGCGCTCCCAGGAGTACCCGGTTGCGGAGAACGAGTACCGTAACGGCGAGTCGCAGCGGGCGGTCACGGAGACGAACAGCCGCAAGCGTTGGCGCCTGGTGAAGCGCCTTACGCCCGACCGCCTCGTGGAGCTCCGCTCGTTCTATGAGGCCCGCCAGGGGCCGACCGAGCCGTTCTACTTCTACGACCCGTACGAGACGGTGCCGAGGTTCTCGCACGACCCGACCGGCACTGCTATTCTCGGCCGGTACATCGTCCGGTTCGACTGTGCCTGGGAGCAGTCCTGCGGCCTGGGACGGTTGGACGTTTCCGTCGAATTGATCGAACTCGCCTGAAGGATTCCCATCGAATGTTGCTTTTGAAGCCCGGAGTACGTGTGGCCGGACTGCGGCCCGAGATTCTGCTTGGTGTCGTCGCCGCCGAGCGCGTGTTCGAGGAGGCTGGCGTCGATCTCGTCGTCACGGCGTGCGTGGATGGCAAGCACTCTGCCGGCTCGCTCCATTACGCCGGCCAGGCTGTCGATCTGCGCACGCGCGACCTGGCGGCCGAGGCCCGGCCCAAGCTCGGTGTGCGCATCCGCGAGTGCCTAGGCGAAGACTACGACGTCGTCCTCGAACCCGACCACATTCACCTCGAGTTCCAGCCAAAGCGCCCCCTGACCAATGCCTGATCTCATCGGCAGAATCGCTGTCCCGGAGGTCGTGCCGTCGGGCACGTTCCCGCTTGCACCGGATTACCCGCACGGCCGCGCCTGGCGGCCGGATGTGGCGATCCACCAGTTCGGAAGCGGCAATGCCAAAATTGAGCAGCGCCTCCTGCTCGGCACCGGCGCGAAGCGCTTCACGATCCGCAAGCAGTATCTGCGTGAGGCGGATCGCGTTGCACTCAAAAACTTCTGGGAGTCGAAGTACGGAGCTTACGGCGCCTTCACGTATAACGCTCCCAACGACGATGGCGCCGGAACGACGCCCTACATCTGCCGGTTCGCCAACGAGCCGCTCTCCTGGGAGATGGCCGCGGATCACGCGTGCACCCTCGGAGTGACCCTCATCGAGATCCCGACCACGGTGACGGCCTACGCCGTGAGCGAGACGCTCACTCGCTTCCCAACCGCGGCGCTTGAGACCGCGCTGCTGTCCCAAGTTCAGGAACTGATCCCGCTCATCAAGATCCAGCCGCTCGAAGAGGGGTATCCGGCCATCCACCTTTCCGACCGGCGCTGCACGGTCGGCAGTCAGCTCTATCAGGCGCTTCTGGTTGAGTTCGACGGGATCGAGCAGTCGATGGGCGGCGAGGCCGACGAGGCCACGTTCACGTTCGGCAACGCCGACCGGGTCATGCGCTATCTCGCCAACGACGTGGACCTATTTCGCGCAGAAATAGGTCTCTCACTCCTCCACGTGGCGACCGGCGTGAAGCTCGATCTCTGGAAAGGCGACATCGTCAACTGGTCGCTCGACGCCGGCCCGGAGTTCAAGGTCACGGCCGCGGATGGCCTGTACGAGCTCAACCTCCCGTATCCGACGCGCAAGATCTCGCGCACCTGTTCGAAGCCGTTCAACGACGGCGTTGCCTGTCCGTTCGCATCGGAAGGCGCCATGGATCGTGTGCACTTTCCGTCGGCCGATCCCACGCGCTGTGACAAGGGGTACGACACGCCGAACGGCTGCCTCGCCCATGGGATGAAGCGCCGCTTCGGCGCCCTCCTGGTCGAGCCGCAAGGCGTCCGGTTGAAGGACAACTCGACCGGCACCTGGGGTTATGGCCGATCCAGCCTCACCAGTGTGTCGCTCGTGGCCGAGTCGATCTACGACGAGGTGGTGCCCGAGATCTACACCGACAGCGACATGCCGGTGAACTGCAAGATCGCTGCCGGACGGGATGAGAGCGACTTCTACGAGGCGCTCGGGATCCTGGGCGAAGGGCCGATCGGGGCGTTCGGCTCGGGGCACAAACTCGACGGGCAGTACCACCATGGCTATCCGGGCGCGCTCGGCTTGCGCGAGGTTCGGGGCACCGACCCAGCGGGCGTGCGCGACTATTTCTCGCTCGATCAGTCGGGTAATCAGACCGCGGGTGACTGGCGCAAGGTCTACTACGGCAACTCAACCTACAAGGACAACTTCGCGGCCGGGACCGCGTTCCTGGTGATGCGGCGCTCGGACGCCAAAGGGCTGCAGTTGTCGAAGATCGGCGAGCACCAGATGCAGGCCATGGTCGCGCAAGGCCTCTCGGGGTGGGTGTGGTGGGCGCCGGGCGTCTGTTCGCTTGAGGTTCTGACGAATCCGATCTGGATCGCAGTGAACGCCATCCTGCGCGCGCGGGGGCTACGGTTTACGAATGCCGCGACCGCCGCCGCCGTCGGTGAGCGCTACTTCGACGTGAATGCCGCTATCGCCGCGGCGAGCGTGTGCAACGAGGCGGTCGAGAAGCTGGTTGGCTCGGGCTCCGAGACCCAGTTCAAGTTCCGCGGCGTGCTCCAGGAGGAGAAGCCGCTCCGGGACTGGCTCCAAGAGATCCTCATGAACTGCTTGGGGTACTACACCTTCGCCTTCGGGAAGCTGAAGCTGGGCGTGCGCTCGAACTCCTCGTCGGCCGAGGCTTTCACCGAAGGCAACATCCTGTTCCGGTCGCTACAACTCACCCCGCTCAAACCGTCGTTCAACCACCTCACCGCGAACTTCGCGGATGAGGAGTACGACTTCGTCAACAACTCGATGACGGTCTACGACATCGATCACGCTAAGCTCGTGGGCGGCAGCCGGCCGCTGTTCCTGAAGTCGAACGCCAACCTCGCCGGCAGCGCATCGAAGAGCCAGGCGGCACGGATCGTGAGCGTGCGGCTGCGCGAGGAACTGGGCGGGATTACGCCCGAAGAGTGGAAGCGGGCGCGGCAAATCTCCTTCAGGACGACCGTTCTCGCGTTGAGCGTCGAGCCCGGCATGGTCTGTTCGATGACACACCCGGATATGCCGGGTGGCACGGGCGAGTTCCGAGTCACCGGCTGGAAGCTGAATCGGGATTACTCGATCGACATCCAGGGCCGGACCACCACCGACTCGATGTACAACCTGCTCGCCGGTCCGAAGCCGGCGGATGTCTCGGCCGACCCGGTTCCGACCGAGGCCGAGAATCCGGTTCCCGGGGACGTGCGGCCCATTGGTGGCGACGCGTTCCTGTTCACCAAGACCGAAGATGGCCTGAACGCCAACTACACCCTCGAATACGACCCGCCAGACCCGATCGGCAATTTCCAGGGCGTGACGCTCCACGTCGAGTCGCCGGATGCGTCGAGGCGCATCATCCTTACCCAGGATTACGACTACAACGGCAACCCTGCCGCAGTCGATGCCTCGCGCCACGGCACATGCCGGTTCGCGCTGCCGCAGACGGTCGAGGGCGGCTACGGCATCCGCATGTATCTGGCGGCGCGCTCGCGCGCTTACAAGAAGCCGCTGGCATTCAGCACCGATGCGGCCCCGACGCCGAACCGCACGGACACGGTTTCGGTCGGCGCGTCCGCCGCTGACCCGGGCGCGGCGCCGAATGTGGATCCGGCATCGACAGCGCGCGTGTGGTATCGCGACAACCAGGCGGGCAAAGGGCGTGTGTACGGGTTTGAAGGGACCGTCGTTCCGCCTGCCGATGCCTCGAACTTCGGCGGCTGCGAGATCTACCTGCACTGGATCGAGGGCGCCAACCCGGACGGCTCGCCGATCTACGACCAGCGGTACCTGTCGATCGAGCACACCGGCCGGGACGGCGGCGAGTGGCATGCGAATGAGCCCGGCTTTGAACTCGAGCCCGGCAAAGATCAGTACGTCGATGTGGTGTTCGTTCCCAAGAACCGGCACGGCATCGAGAACACTGAGAAGTCCGCCTGCTTCTCCGTTCGCGTGCGCGTGGAGGAGAACGGCGCGCAGACACCGGCGACGCCGGTCGGCTCGACCGCCCAGATCGATTACACCTACATTGCCGACAAGGGCTGGTTTTACGGCTTCTCTGGGAAGATCGTCGACCCTGTTGACCGCACGAACTATGCCGGGACAAAGGCTTTCATCAAGTGGGACGCATTTCCGGAGTACACCGAGGTCTGGGACAGCCGGATCAGCGGCCTAGACTGGCAAACTTACACCTGGCCGCTTCCGCCCGAGACGATGACCGTCCGGCTGTACTTCTGCCCCTACAACCAGCGCGGCGAGTTGGTCCCGTTCGCAGATGCTCCGTATGTGCTGCTTACCAGGCAGAAGCAGACCACACCTGCGCCACCCGAACCGCACGCGGACTCGACTGCCCAGGTCTGGTACAAGCACATCAACGGCCAGGGCTGGGTGTACGGGTTCGAGGGGAACGTCGTGCCGCCTGCCGAGACCGCGAACTTTGGAGGCGTCGAGATTTACCTGCACTGGATCGAGGGCTGGAACGGGGATGGCACGCCCATCTACGATGCGCGCTATCTCGCGATCGAGCACACCGGCCGAGAAGGCGGCCCGTGGCACGCCAACGAGCCGGGCTTTCCGCTCGATCAGCCGAACTACTCGCAACAGGTCGATGTGGTCTTCGTGCCCAAAGACGCACGTAACATCGAGGCTGCCGATAAGGCCAGCTGCTTCAGCGTGCGGCTGACGGTTTCGTCCTCCATCGCCGACACCGCTCCGGATGTCGCGTTCTTTCGCGCTGGAACAATGCAACCCGACGGCACGTTCCTCGCCGAGCCGCGCTGGGACACGCTCAACGAGCAGATGATCATCGACTGGGGGTGCTTCCTGCCGCCCGACCTCTCGAAGTTCCGCGGCGTGAGCGTCTTCATCCAGTTGCCGAACGGCGAGTATGTCAAAGCGCCGCGCGGCGCCGATGGAGAAGATACCGAGCCCCAGGCCGGCACGCCGTTCCTCGACAGCTTCGCGATCGAAGGCGAGGACGTGCCGAAGACCCGTGAGGACTGGATCCTGATCGCCTGCTCGATGAACCAGTACGGGCGCTACAACGTCGATGCTGCTGCGAACCCGACCGGGCCATCGCTCACGCTCCGCACCATCGCCCCGAATGGCGGTGTCACCGGCGAGAATCTGAACCCGAACGCGGTCGGTCAAGGCATCATCCTCAACGGGCCTCTGATCGAGTTCGGGACCACCACCCCGGACAACATGATCATCAACCCGGACTTCGAGTACGGGTTCGAGAAATGGGGTCACGGTGGCGCGCAAATCGTCAGCGCGGGGGCCTATACCGGCTCACAAGCCGCCCGATTCGACGGTGACGGCGCCTACTCGGTTCAGCACTTCTTTCACGTGCGGCCGCTCGACCGGCTCACGCTGGATGCGTGGGTGAAAGCCGATCCCGGAACCACCGGGACGCTGAATCTCATTATCCGCGGCTGGAACGCCACGCTCTCCCAGCACACCGACTTCGCCTGGAAGACCCAGGCACCTGTTTCGGCGTGGACCAAGGTCAGCGCCTCGATCACCATCCCGGCCGATTCGCCATACACCCGCATCGAGGTCTACACGCCCTGGATCTCGGGTTACACAGCCGGCGCCTGGTACGTCGATAACGTCTGCCTCCGGCGCGAGGTTTCGGTCGGCAACGGCCTGGCCTACGATCCCGCCGGGAACCTCAAGATTCCCGATGTGGGGATCTCGCGCGAGATGCTCGAGCAGCAGATCGTGGGGATCGGCCAGCTAGAGAACGCCGCGATCATCAAAGACGCGCACATCATCCGGGCGGGCGTAAACCGGCTCCTCGTCCTCGATGCCGATATTGCCTCGCTCCGGGCCAGTGCCATCATGGCTGGCACGCTCAGCGCTCTCGTCATCTATGGCGGAACCATCAGCTGCAACCAGATCAATGCCGGAACGCTTTACGCGGTGAACCTGAACGGCGGCACGCTGGACCTGAACGCGAACGGCATCCGGACGCTGCTCAATCACTCTTATTCGGCCACCGCAGGCAACTACGTCGGCCTCACGACGTATGCGTCGGACAACGGTGCCAACCCGATCTACATCCGCCCGGGCCAGGTCTGGTGCTACGAGAACATCAACAACGTCTGGGACTACAGCCTGGGCGGCTACCGAGCTCCGGTCGCTAACTGGAAACTCGAAACCACACAGTGGATCCTGTTCCGGCCTGGCTCCACGGGCTACGGCGTCCAGATCATGCGGGACGTCGAGTTCTGCGCCATCAAGATCTTCGACCCGACCGATTCAGCCAAGGTGACCTTGACGAGCTCGTTTGGCGGTCGCATCTATGTCGGTGCCGACATATACGTCGGCGCCAACAAGGTGCTGGGCACGCGCAAAGCCGGCTGGACGCTCCCGACCGGCACGGCCCGGCGCACCGGGTTCAACACGGCGACCGCGACAGTCCAGGAAGTTGCTGAGACGCTGTTCGCCGTACTCCAGGATCTCCACGCGACCGGAGGCCACGGCCTGATCGGAGCCTAATCCCATGGCAACACCCACGAGTCCCATCGATCAACTAATCGCGCAGGCAGGATCGGTCGAAAAAGCGATCGAACTGGTCCGCAAGCGCAACCTGGCCGCGATCCGCGGCCACTACACCGACATCCTAGACGGGGCCGTCGAGTTCCGCGTCCTCAACTGGGCCGCAATCGAAGCGTTCGACTTCAAGCCCAAGAACACCGACAAGTCCCCGGCGATCATCTTCGACCAGCTGCTCGCCGATACAGCGGAGGCCATTCAGAATCACAATGAAGCCGAGATCGTTAAGAACCTCTTCCTCATCTACAAAGCCGTCAAACGCGGCGCCAACTAGCACCACAGCTGCAGCCGAACCCGTATACCTGCTCCAGTTCACCGAGCAAGAAGAGCGCGTCGTCCTCACCAAATACTCCGAGTACATGCAAGTTCTGCAGCTGATCGCGGATCTGCACGGCATCACGGGACCCGTCGTGATCGCGCCCGACGGTTCGGGCTTCCTGCGGGCGCCGGATCCGCCGCCGCTCATTCCCGGGGCACAGAAAGGGTAAACCATGGCGAACAGCAAAACGCAGTACCTCGAAGCGGCCTTCCTCAACAAGGTCCTCAAGGATGTCGACTTCACCGTGCCGGGCGTGTTCATCGGCCTGAAGGTCGGAGGAGTCGAAGTCGCGGGCAACGGTTATGCCCGCCAGCAGATCACGGCCGCCAACTGGAGCAACCCCGCCGACGATGGCGCGGGCGGAATGGAGAGCCACAACACGATCGACATCTTCTTCCCGCAGGCCAGCGGCGGCGCGTGGGGACTGGTCGATGGCTTCCTGCTCGCCGACGCGCTCACCGGCGGAAACAGACTCTACGAGGACGCGCTCGCGGTCTCGAAGCAGATCGATGATCTCGATCAGTTCAAGATCAACGCCGGCGACTTGGTGGTGCATGAGCGGTAGCGCGCGGGCGGTTGTTCTCCTCGTCGTCATGGCCGGGCTCGCGCTCGCGCAGACGGCCCGCTTCCCTGGTGCGGTCGCCACCGACCAGGACCTCCTCACCGCGGTCGATAACGCCTTCTCGCAACTGGCGGCGCCGATCCCGGATGCGGCGGCGCTCACCGTCAGCGTCAACAGCGGAGCCTCCGTCGCCGGCAAGTCGAACTTCTCGGTAACAATTGAGGCCGAGCAGGTGCTCATCTGCTCCGTTACCGGGAACACGCTGAACGTGTGCGCAGGCGGGCGCGGCTTCGCGGGGACGACGGCGGCGGCGCATCCGGCCGGCGTAGCGGTCCGCGGGAACAACACGGCGTGGCACCACAACGCGCAGAGCGCCGAGATCAGAGCCGTCGAAAGTGCACTCGGTGCCAACCTGGCCAACGTCGAGAAGCCGCTCACATTCTCC
>DATMXS010000169.1:0-49040 GCA_035561355.1 Bryobacteraceae bacterium
ACCCATGGATTCGAGAATGTAGTCCATGCGGTCGGGCGGGCCGTAGATGACCGGAGCGCTCAAGCCGGCGCTGGCGGCAACGTCCGTGAACCGGGCGTGGAAGGGCAGATTCGAAGCCTTGCCGCGAGGCTGGGGCTTCACTCCGCGGGAGGCCATGCCGCCAAACTGCTGGGCGTCGGCAAGACGCCCGCCGGCGGCAACGATTGCGAGAAGTTCACGGCGAGTCATGCGGTAGCCATCGACTTCCGTCGTAGAGTCAGGACATTATATCCTGCCGCCCTGCAAAGATCGCGATGGATGGTTGACTGGTTTGTCCCTTGTCGCCCGCCCGTGCTGTACACCCTTGTAAAACCTCAACAAGGGCCTGTACTTCCGCTAAAACGCGGTATACAATTCTGCACATGCCGCTCGACTGCCACGCCCTCCGCGTGCTCGTGGTCGATGATGAACCTGCCGTTCTGCGTATGGTCGCGACCATGCTCGAGCACGCCGGGTTCACAGTACAGACCGCGCACAGCGGTGCTGATGCCCTCGCACTCATACGCGAGCAACCCGAAGCGGTTCACCTGCTGCTCAGCGACATCATGATGCCCGGCCTGGGCGGCTTGGAACTCGCCTCGAAGGCGGGCGAGATTGCGCCACTCCTGCCAATCCTTTTCATGAGCGGGTTCACTGGCATGGCGGCTCCGCATGGGCCGCTGATCGCAAAGCCGTTCAAGTCAGCGGAACTCATCGCCGCCATCGAGCGCGTCCTGTCTCCGTCGCGGAGAGCGCCCGGCCGCCAAGGGCCGAGCGAGGCCGTGCCTGGCGCCGCGCAGTCGGCGTGATGGCGCTGTGGTGTTTACCGGGCGGCGGCAGATGAGGCCGGGATCGTCCAGAAGTAGAGGGTGGAGCCGCCGGCCTCGATCTCTTTCTCGGGTTTCCAGTCACCCATATCGTGGGAATGGGACACGATACGAGTGCCGGGTTTCAGCTCTCTCAGCAGCTTCGGGCGCAGCTTCAGGTTTACCCACGGGTACAGGTACAGCATCACCACCGTCGCCTTGCGGATATCGGCCTCAAACAGGTCCTCGTTGCGGAACTCGACGCGGCCGTTGACGCCGGCTTTACGGGCGTTTTCGCGCGCTTCCCTGATCCGTTCGGGGTCGATATCGATGCCGACGCCGCGGGCGCCGAAATCACGGGCAGCGGCGATGACGATGCGGCCGTCCCCGCAACCGAGATCGTAGACCAGGTCGCCGGCCTTCACGTCCGCCAGCTTCAGCATGGCGGACACAATCTCCGGGGAGGACGGCTCATAGCGAACGTCCGGGGCGCGCTTCGCTTGGGCATCCAGGGACGCCGGAAGCAGCATCAGAAAGGCTGCGAGCAGGGACAACGATCGCACAAGCAGGGGCACAGTTTCAATATAGCCGCCCGAGCAGCGCGTGCAACAAGCGGGTTCAAACAACCGGCACTTCCGCCACGCCTCTAACACACAGGGAACGCGCACGGCCGCCGGCGAATCCGAATCCCCTTCCAGTTACAGTTGCACTTCACTCAATCTCAAATCAGCGTGATAGCTTTGCAGCGAACGAGCTTCGCCGGTCCCGCTGTGGCGGTAGGCTGCGATTCCTTTCGCGGCGGCCAGGGCGCCAGCCAGCGTCGTAATGTAATGAATCTTGTACTTGATGGCGTTCTTGCGGATGTACGAATCGTCGATCTCGCTCTCTTTACCGGAAGGCGTGTTGACGATCAACTGGATCTCCCGGTTTACGATGTGATCGACAATGTGCGGCCGGCCTTCGTGCATTTTATTGACGATTTGCGAGGGAAGGCCGTGCTCTGCCAACCAGGCGGCGGTTCCTCGTGTCGCGAGAATCTTCAGGCCGAGCGCGTGGAACTGCCGGGCCACTTCCAACACCGCCGGGCGGTCGCGCCGCGCCACGGTGATGAGCACTGTCCCTTCCAGCGGCAAAGGTGATTGCGTCGCTTCCTGCGCCTTGAAGAATGCTTCGCCAAAGGTCCCGGCCAGGCCGAGGACTTCGCCGGTCGAGCGCATTTCGGGACCGAGCAGCGGGTCTACCTCCGGCATCATGTTGAACGGAAAAACCGCTTCCTTGACCCCGAAATGCGGGATCGCCGCATGCGAGAGGCCGAGGTCCGATAACTTGCGCCCCAACATCAACTGCGTCGCGCAACGCGCCATCTGGATGTCGCAGACTTTCGACACCAGTGGCACCGTACGGGAAGCCCGCGGATTAGCCTCCAGCACGTACACGGTCCCGTTCACGATCGCGTACTGCATGTTCATCAAGCCCAGCACTCCGAGTTCAAGAGCGATGCGCCGCGTGTAATCGCGAATCGTCTCGAGGTGGCACTCTGGAATGCTCACCGGGGGAATGACGCATGCCGAATCACCCGAGTGAACGCCGGCGTACTCGATGTGTTCCATTACCGCCGGAAGGAAGACGTCGTTGCCGTCGCAAATGGCATCCGCTTCAGCCTCGGTGGCATTCTCGAGGAACTTGTCAACCAGAATGGGGCGCTCCGGGGTCACGTCCACCGCCGCAGCCATGTAATGCCGCAGCATCTCCTCGTCATGGACCACTTCCATGCCCCGCCCGCCGAGGACGTACGAGGGACGCACCATGAGCGGGTAGCCGATGCGGCCGGCGGCCGCGATCGCCTGCTCAACGCTGACCGCCATTTCGGATTCCGGCATGGGGATGCCCATGCGCGCCATCACCCGGCGGAACCGGTCGCGGTCCTCGGCCAGGTCGATTGTGTCGGGAGACGTCCCGAGAATCTTGACGCCTGCCGCGGCGAGGTCCTTAGCCAGGTTCAGGGGCGTCTGCCCCCCGAACTGCACGATGACTCCGTCCGGCTTCTCCTTCTCGTGGATGCTCAGCACATCTTCGAGGGTGAGCGGCTCGAAGTACAGCTTGTCCGAAGTATCGTAGTCGGTCGAGACCGTCTCGGGGTTGCAGTTCACCATGATCGACTCGAAGCCCGCATCGCGCAGCGCGAACGCCGCGTGGACGCAGCAGTAGTCGAATTCAATTCCCTGCCCGATGCGATTCGGTCCTCCGCCCAGGACCATCACTTTTGGTTTGCCGGTACTGACCGGAACGCGGTCCTCTCCGTTATATGTGGAGTAGTAGTAAGCCGCATTATCCACGCCGCTCACCGGCACTGCGTCCCACGCTTCCACCACTCCCAATCTGGTCCGTTGAGCCCGGATCTCACTTTCGACTGTTCCGAGCAGCCGGGCAAGATACCGGTCTGCGAATCCGTCCTTCTTAGCCTTGGTCAGCAACTCGTCGGGAAGCGCCTGGCCGTGGTATCCCAGGATCTCTTCCTCGAGCTCGACCAGTTCCTTCATCTGCTCGAGAAACCAGCGCTTGATGTGAGTCTTCCTGGACAACAGTTCGAGGTCGGCGCCCTTCCGCAGGGCTTCATAGAGAATGAAATGCCGCTCGCTGGTGGGCTCGTTCAGCATCTGCAGCAATTCCGGGAGAGACTTCTGGTGGAAGTCTTTCACGAAGCCGAAGCCGGAACGGCCATTCTCAAGAGCGCGAATTGCCTTCTGGAGAGCCTCCTTGTAGGTCTTGCCGATGCTCATGACCTCGCCTACGGCGCGCATCTGCGTCCCCAGCTTGTCCTGGACGCCATGGAACTTCTCGAACGCCCAGCGGGCAAACTTCACGACTACGTAGTCGCCCGAAGGCGTGTATTTCTCGAGCGTGCCGTCGCGCCAGTAAGGGATCTCGTCCAGCGTCAGGCCTGCGGCCAGCTTGGATGAGATCAGGGCAATGGGAAAGCCCGTCGCTTTCGAGGCCAGGGCGGAGGACCGTGAAGTCCGCGGGTTGATCTCGATCACCACCACGCGCCCGGTTGCGGGGTTGTGCGCCCACTGGACGTTGGTGCCGCCGATCACCTGAATAGCTTCCACGATCTTGTAAGACATCTCCTGGAGCCGCTTCTGGAGCTCGTCGCTGATCGTAAGCATCGGGGCGGTGCAGAAAGAATCGCCCGTGTGAACGCCCATGGCATCGACGTTCTCGATGAAGCAGACGGTGATCATCTGATTCTTCGCATCGCGCACCACTTCGAGCTCGAGTTCTTCCCAGCCGAGCACGGATTCCTCGACCAGGACCTGTCCCACCATGCTGGCCGCCAGACCGCGGCTCGCCACGACCCGGAGTTCCTCCACGTTGTAGACCAGTCCGCTCCCCGTGCCACCCATCGTGTACGCCGGGCGGATGACGACCGGGTAGGAGAGCTCTGCGGCAATCCGCTCGGCCTCCTCCACGGAATAAGCCGGGGCGCTCTGCGGCATCTCGATACCCAGCCGGTTCATCGCCTCTTTGAACGCAACCCGGTCTTCACCGCGCTCGATCGCGTCCACCTGCACCCCGATGACCTGTACGCCGTATTTCTCCAATGCGCCGGATCGCGCGAGCTCTGCGCAGAGGTTAAGCCCGGATTGACCTCCCAAGTTCGGCAGAAGCGCATCCGGACGCTCCTTTTCGATGATCTGGGTCATCGTCTTCACATTGAGCGGCTCGATGTAAGTCACATCGGCCGTTTCGGGATCGGTCATGATCGTCGCGGGGTTCGAGTTGACCAGCACGACCTCATACCCCAGACTGCGCAGCGCCTTGCAGGCCTGCGTGCCTGAATAGTCGAACTCGCAAGCCTGTCCAATGACGATGGGGCCGGAGCCGATGATCATAATCTTCCGGATGTCGGTTCTTCTGGGCATAGGGATACAGGAATTCAGAGTAAGGACGATTATCGCTCATTGCCGCCAACCCATCCCAGGCGAGGCACTGGCGATGCAGGCATGGGCCTGGAAGCGGAAGTTTGCTGACGTCCGCGATGTGCGAGCGTAGAGCTCGTCTTCTAGAACCGACAGCTCCAAAGCCGGGCCTTTCCGCCGGAATGGATTATGCGCCCTCGACCGTGGCGGACATGGCATGAGTGCCGTTTCGGCTTCACCGGATCTCGTCCGGGCTCAGCTTGCCGTCGCGGTTCCAGTCCAGGCCGCTCAACACTACCGGAGCGTAATCCAGCTCATGCTGGGAGAGCCATCCGTCCTGATTGAGATCGAACGCGGCGAGTAGCGGATCGAGATAGACGACCGTTCGGGGGGACACGCCGCCGCGCGGGGCCGGTTGTCTGCGCGGCTGCGAACCGGCGGCCGAGGGACTACCGCTCTCGGCGGGAGCAGGAGGCGCCGCCGCCCGCGTTGCCTCGGGCGCTCGCGCCAGGAGCGTCATCAATGTCGCCGTGGCCCCATCGATTTCAGCCGCCGAAAGAACACCGTCTCCGTCGCGGTCCAGTTCTTCAAACAGAGTCGGGGTGCGCACCGGTGAAGACTGCATGAAGCTGGCGGCCGGCCACCTCTGCGGGGCGTAAACCTGCCTTTGCACCGTTTCGAACGCACGCCAGGAGGGGAGCCGGCCGGCGCCGCGGAGCGCGGCGGCGGCGAGCACGCCGAAGCTCGCAAGCGCTAGGACGCATCCGTACGCCAATGCCGCCCGCTCTGGCATTCCGCCGTCGAGAGTACGAAACAACGGGACGCCCTCGACCGGTTGTGCTACGGCGCCCTGCGCCGCCGGACGCAACATCCACTGCCGGACCAGCGATGCCAATCCGTCGCCGAGAAGCCGCAACCGCCCCGCGCTTCCGTCCAGCGCCGCGTCGTCGAAGGCCGACAGCATCTCTTCGCCGTGCCGCGACCGGAATTGCCGCGGGTGCAGGCGGATCAGGCCGACGTACAGAAGGCGAATCATCAGGCCCTCCTGGGTGCCAAATGGAGCCTCGCTTTGCAGACAATCTTTTCCAGCCGGGCAGCCTCGGCCGATAGCACGCGGCGCCCGAGTCCACTCAGACCGTAGTAGCGCCGTCGAGGATCCTCATCGTCCGCCCGGCGCCCGAGGTCCTTCACGAGGCCACCTTCAATCAGCCGATCGAGATTATCGTAAAGCGTGCCCGGCCCGAGCTTGTAGCGCCCTTCCGATTGCCGCGTCACCTCCTGCATGATGCCGTAGCCGTGCAGATCCTCACCGGCAAGCGCCAGCAGGATGTGCAAAGCGGCGGCAGACAGGGGGAGGAAGCGATTCAGGTCGTCTTTCATAGCTCGTAAACCAATATATCGGATTCCGAGCTATTCTTCAACGTACAAATCGGCCAGCATGCCCGGTCGCACCCGGTTCGGTTCAGCGCAAAATTGTTTGATCCTTGGAGAAAGGCGCTACGAGATTTCCCGCGGGTCGGGTTGCGGCGTTTCCGATGTGAGCGCGGCTCGGATTGTTTCAGCCAGGGCATCGGGGCTGAAGGGCTTCTGAATGAAGTGAACGTCTGTCGAGAGAATGGCGCGGTCCACTGTCTCGTTCTTGATGTAGCCGGACATGAAAACGATCTTGAGATCCGGCCGAAGGCGCCGGAGTTGTTCCGCCATCTCGGCTCCGCTCATGCCCGGCATGATGACGTCGGTGAGCAGGAGGTGGACGGAATCTGTGTGCTGCTCCATTAATTCGATCGCTTCGGCAGGGTGCGAGGCCGTGAGAACCTTGTACCCGAAACGGCGCAGCAGGACGGTCACGAGCGAACGCACCGCATCTTCATCCTCGACCAGCAGGATTGTTTCGGTGCCCCGGACCGCGGAAGTAACCGGCCTGACATCCGGTGCAGGCTCGTCGAACTTTGTCACCGGCAGGAATACGGAGAACGTGGACCCGTGTCCCGGGGCGCTCATGAATGAGACTTCGCCGCCGCTCTGCTTGACGATGCCGTATACCATCGAGAGCCCGAGTCCCGTGCCTTTGCCCTGCTCCTTCGTAGTGAAGAACGGCTCGAAGATCCGCGGCTGCACCTCGGGAGGGATGCCGGTGCCCGTATCGATGATCCGCAGAACCGCATAAACCCCAGGCCCCACAGGAGAATTCTCCGGTGCAGGATCCGGCACGCTCAGTTCTGCGGTTTCGATGGTCAATGTACCGCCGCCCGGCATTGCGTCGCGCGCATTGACAACCAGGTTGACGATTACCTGTTCCATCTGGCCCGCATCGACGATGACGGGGTGAACAGTGGAGTCGAGTCGAGTCACTAGTGAGATGTTTTCGCCGATGAGCCGGCAGAGCAGCTTCTCCAGCTCCTCGACAATGGAATTGAGATTGAGCACTCCTGGCTGGAGCCTCTGGCGGCGGCTGAAGGCCAGCAGTTGACGGGTCAAAGCCGCGGCGCGCTCGCCCGCCGTACGTATTTCGAGGAGGTCCTCACGCAGAAGATCGGATTCGGGCACTTTAGTGAGCGCCAGCTCAGTGTAGCCGCTGATGACGCTGAGAAGATTGTTGAAATCGTGTGCGATACCCCCGGCGAGCTGGCCGATGGCCTCCATCTTCTGGGCTTGCCGCAATTGGGCTTCGAGGTGCCGGTACTCGGTGACATCCTGGACAGTGCCGGTCACGCGTACAGTTTTGCCGTTCTCGAATTCCGATTCGGATTGCAGGTGAATGATGCGCTCTGACCCGTCTGCGCGTGCTACAGCGTGCTCCAGATCCACAGCGGACCCGGTTTGGAGAGCCTTCACGATCACCGCCTCGACGCGGTCGCGGTCGCGCGGGGAAACACGATCCATCACCTGCTCGCTCGGGACCCGCGTCTTGTCGTCACAGGGGAGATCGAGGATCCGGCACGCCTCGTCAGAACACTGGAACTGCATCGTGGAGAGATCCAGCTCCCAGCTCCCGATGTGCGCGATGCTCTGGGCGCGAGCGAGGCGCGCCTGGCTCCGCCGCAGTTCGGTCTCGGCTCGCTTGCGGTCCGTGATGTCCGTCGCGACAAGATAGTAGCCGTCGAAGGCCGAATCCTCCGAAACCTGCGGTACGCAGGTCGCGCTCACCTGGCGCTTGGACCCACTGGCAGTAGTGATCTCCGCATCGAAAGAAACCTGCAGCCGTTCGGCCAAACGGTCCTTGCGTTCGCGGATCCTGCGGGCCACGTCTTCGCCGAGGATTTCAGCGACGGTCTTGCCGACAAGCTCGCCGGCCGGAGCCCCGAACCACGACTCGTGGGCAAGATTAGCAAACCGGCACCGGCCGTTATTGTCGAACGAGGAGATGAGGACGGGGACCGATTCCGTAACAAGGCGGTACTGCTCTTCACCTGCGCGCACGGCGCGGGCGAGCCGGTATTGCCGCTCGGTGCCGAGATACACGACGATGCAAATGGCCAGAACAAGGCTGAGGCCAAGGACGCGATAGATCGTCACCGACGTGAAGGTCGCCGAACTCCATCCGCCTACAGGCACGGCTGCTAATTCCCAGAATCCGTCGGGTAGCGGAGCGCGCTCGACGACCGGGTGCTGGCTAAAGATGGCAGGATCGCCATAGAAGACTCGCCGCCGGCTGTCACGAAGCGCAAAACGGATCTGCTCGGAACCGGGGGCGGCTTCGCGGATGATGGGCGTCACATCGAGAATCACCGTCACGTAGCCCCAGAAACGGCCTTCACGGAAAACCGCCCGCCGGGCGATCAGGCCCAAGCCGCCCTGCTTCAGCACGAGCGGACCGGTAACAGTGTGCCTGCCGGAGTCCCGGGCTCGCTCGAGATCGGCGCGAATCTCGCCGCGGGGATCGCTGTTCAGATCGAGCCCGACGGCGGCCTCATTGCCCTCGAGCGGATAGACGTACTTGATCACGCCATCGGGAATAACCTCGATGGCGCGCATGCCCGGCAGTGCGGCGTGCATGCCTGCCGAAAAGGATCGCAGATCGGATTCGAACCGTTGGGATCCGAGCTGGGACTGGACGAAAGCATAGAGTCCTTCGAGGAGTGTGAGACGCCGATTCACCGCCGCGGCGATACTGTCGGCCTGGGAGGATGCGTCGCGGCGGATGCGCGCGCGGTGGACGGCTTCCTCGGAGTCCCGATACAGATGGTCGAAGCGCATCCAGAGCGGAAGGAGAATGGCGGCGGTGAGAACGGCGTACAGAAGGCCCCGATGAGCCGGCCAGCGCAGCCAACTGCGCAAGCCTCTCCTCGAGCGTCCGGACAACGCCGACGGCGCTCCGTTCTGCACTCCGGATCACCTCCGATTCAGGCCGTCATCGCACGTACGGGCCGCGCCGGCAGGCGAACACAGCCTGTGCCGAAGCGGGCGGACGCGCCCAGGCATGAGGTCGCCGGTATGCAACCGGTACGGCATGTCTCACTGTAGTACAGGGAAGCGGGGGGTAGGGGTTAATGAAGGAAGAATGCCGAATGCAGAAGGCCGAATGCAGAAGCCTAGCCAGCACGGGCCGGGGGCGGTAAACAAGGCCCACGAGTTTATTAAGTTAAGTAATGGCGGGGTGAATTCAATGGGCAACTGACGCCTGAGTCGCAGGCCAGGCTTGGCTGCGGGCGGCTTCGGCCGCCCGCACCTTCCTTACTATTTGCCAGCGCTCTGCTTCGTGAAAGGCAGCGAGACGCTGACGGGATTTGGCACTGCTATCGACAGGGCTTCCCCGCCGCCGCACGAGGCGTCCGGTTCGGTTAGCTTGGCCGAGAACTCGAAGGCGTTACCGGTCGGGAGTGACCCCGATGTCGCATCCTTCAGCATGCCCGTTTGGACGGCCGCGAGCAGCGTCGTGCCTGCCGCTACCTGGAGATTTGAGATGCACAAGTTCGTGCCCCGCGGTGTTTCAGCGCCAAACACTACTTCGAGGAAGGTCATTGGGGCGACGCTGCCGGCGGCCGAAAGCGTCTTCACAGGATTACCGTTGGAACCTGGTTCGAATAGAGGGTCCAGTGTGACTGCGAGATCAAGCGCAACGCTATCGGCGCATCCGTTCACGACCAGCACGTTGTCCGAAAGCTGGCCGGGAATGAGCCCCACGTTTTCCGCCTTCCCAGTAACATTCACCTGCACCGTTTCGATCAGGTGTTCCAACTCAGGGTCTGTGAAGAAGTTGAACACGCGCATACAACTGGTCGGGTGAACCAGAATGATGTGGACCTGAACGTTCGTGACGGTATCAACGCCCGCGCCATTGGGATCGGTTACCAGTTGGATATTGGCGACCAGGTCCGTTCCGTCCGCATTCAAAGCGGGATTGGTAACGGTGGATTGAGGGATCTCGACGGATACCCTCGAAGTTCCTTCCCAGCCTGGGGCTGTAATGGTAAAGCTCGATGCGGTCGGCGTCACGAGCAGATTCGAAGAACCGAGCTGCCCGATCTTGAGGTCGACCGGGTACGCGGCGGGCGGCTTGGCCGAGTAGTTCGCATCGATCATGTTCAGTTCGAATGAGGCAAACGGGCCGGCTGGGAATTGGTATGCGTTGACGGTGTACCACAATTGAATCGTGCCAACGGCGTACGTACCCGCAGAGTAAGGGTTGCCGTTTGCTGTTACAAGTGGTACCGGGGTATTGAGTGGGGTTACGGATGCCTGAATCGCATCCTTGCCCAAGGCGCTGCTACAGACAGCCACCGCGAGCGTTAAAAGCGCAGTTTTGCGTGCCATTGTCATTTTCTCCAGAAAAGCCGCCCGGGAAGGCGAGCCCCTCAAATGAGATTTTGAGGGTGAAATGGCCAAAATAGAAGACTCTCTTGCGGGTATTGCTTACCAGTACCAATGATCTAGTTTCGGGTGTGGTACCGCACGCTCGTCCGGCCGGAGGCGCCCTTGACGGATCCGGCCGGAGGGCTGCCGATCCTATTCCGTTCCGTACCGTATTTCCATCTTGCGGGTGCGGGCGGCGGCCAGATAGATGACCGCGGCTGTCAGCAGCAGGACGCCGGGAACAGCGAGGTACGCGGGTGTGGGGTCCGCCGTGACCGCGAACAGGGCGCCTGGGCCCCTGAACGGGACCCGGACGGGGCAGAGGGACTCCAGGTAGAAGATCACGCTGATCTTCTTCAGGAACGCCGGCATGAAGATGATCAGCGACTCCCACAGGAGCACCGCGGCGGCAGGAAGCACCGGGTTCCGGAACAGCAGGCCGAGGATCAGAAACACCGCGCCATAGCCCATGCACGCCAGGACTGTGACGCCAAGATAAGCGGGGAGATCGCCCCAGGCTTGTGGCGCCAGGGCGGCCGTCTTGGTCACGGCCAAGTGATTCAGCAGCACGACGTAAGACAACAGTGTGCTCGTACCGAAGACAAGGACTGCGGTAACGACGCCCGCAAGGTACTTGCCGGCCACGAGGACTTCCCTCCGGATGGGCGCGAGGAAGTAATAGTGCAGGCTCTTGTCCATCACCTCGCCGCGGAACAGGTTCATGAAGATCGCAACGGCGCCGAAGAAGATCGCGAGCCGCAGCGTGAAGATCTGGAACGAGCCGGCGAACAGCATCAAATCACGAGTGCCTGCGCAGCTCTGATACCCCAGCGCCACAATGAGGGCGTGCAGCCCGAAGATTACGAACTGCATGGCGCCGAGCAGATAGACGATGATGGCGCGCCGCGAAAAAAGGTTCTTGCGCAGTTCCAGTCGGAGGACACCATAGATCTGCGCGCCCCAAAGTTTCCAGTTCATGCGGTAGCTCCTCCGGCGCCTATCAGGTACTGATACACAGAGTGCACATCATCGTCGGCCGGTGCGACGGACTCGACGGCAATCTCGCCATTGACTACTAAACGATTCACCAGCGCATAGAAGCACCCGGGATCGCGCGTACTGACGAGCAGGCCGGCGCGGTCGTGGTGCATGCGCACGTCGGCAACATGGTCCTCGAGGAACGCCTTCGCGCCGAGTACGCCGGGGTTGGTACAGCGGACCAGGATCTGGAGAGGGTGATCCTGGTGCATCTCGCCGCGCACGGCCTGGATCTGGCCTTCGGCGACGACGTACCCGCTTGAGAGCATGACGACCTGATCGGAAATCTTGTCGACCTCATGCAGGATGTGGCTCGAAATGATAACGTGCATGCCATCGCGTGCGAGCGTTCGAAAGAGCGCGATGACTTCGGCGCGGGCCATCGGGTCGAGGCCGTTGAGTGGCTCGTCGAGGACGAGAATCGTGGGCTCGTGCGCGATGGCCTGGGCAAGCTTGATGCGCTGGCGCATGCCCTTGCTATAACCAGCGACTTTGCGTCCGGCGGCTTCCGTCATACCCACGCGCTCCAGAGCCTTCACGGTCAGACCGTCGGCCTCTCGGCTGCCATAACCGTGTACCCGGAGCAGGCCGTAGATGAACTCATAGCCGGTCAGCGCGCGCGGGAACGAGTCGAACTGGGTGCAGTAGCCCATGTGCCGGAACAACCGCTCGGGGTGGTTCGGAGGAATGCCGAGGACGCCGATTGTGCCGCGCGTGGGCTGGACCAGACCGGTCATGAGGTTCATGAGCGTGGTCTTGCCGGAGCCGTTCGGCCCCACCAGGGTCGTGATGCCCGGCGGAATGGAGAGGCGGACGTGATTGACGCCGAGCACTTCGCCGTAGAACTTGGAGACGTCCTCAAACACGATGCGGTCGTTGGTGAAGGTGTGGTTCGCGCTCATTTCACCACCTCGTAAGCCCGCACTTTGCGGTTCAGCAGGTACAGGCAGAACCAGATCAGGGCGGCGACGGCCATCCATGCGGCCTCCACGGTGAGAGGGGATTCGGCCGCGATGCCGAACAGTCCATTCCAGATGCGCCGGAGCACCAATCCCATATTGAGGATGTCGCCCATGTGCGTCTCGAGCGATTCGTTCAACGCCGCGCCAAATCCAGCCGGCACGAAGAAGATGCCCAGGATGATGCCGCCGGCAACGACGCGCCGCTTCACCACGGCGGAAACCGAAAGGGCGAGTAAGCAGAGCACGAAGATCCAAATCCATGCTCCAGCGAAGAGCGCCCAGGCGATATACCAGTTCGCCGAAATCCAGGTCCAACCCGTGAGGGCGGCATGGAAGAAGAAGAGCGCTAGCAGCGGGACCCAGGTGAGCGCGGAGAGGAGGATGGCGAGAACGGCCATCTTGCCGGCCACGTACTCGGTCTTGGTGAATGCGCGGCAAAAATACAATGGAAGGGCGTTGTTGGCGAGATCGGCCGAGATCAAGCCCGGCCCGATAAACGCGGTCAACAGGAACGCAAGTACAGACTGGCCTCGGAGCAGGTCGAAGAAGAACTGGTTGTTGATCGGGATGAACTTCTCAGGGTTCATCAGCTCGCGCACGGCGGCGTTGTGCGGCAGGTAGATCCAGATGCCCGCGACCACGGGCGCGATGAAGCAGACCACAAAAAAGGTGATCAGGAGCTTCGAATCGAACAGGTTGCGATACGCGTAGCGCGCGATGATGAGCAGGCGGCTCCACTCGGGCGTCAACGGCCCGTCGTAGCCCTGGTACAGGCGTTTATAGACGGCCATTCTTCACCTCCATCGCCGGGAGCCCGTTGCCGTTCTCCATGGCCTTAAGGAAGATGTCCTCCAGGCTGTCGCGTTTGTAATTGAGGCGGCGGATTTGAACACCGGTCGAAGCGGCGATGCGGTAGAGATCGCGAATCTCGGCGGATTCGCCGAGCACCATTTTGACGCGCTTCTCGCCGGCGATCGCGCTCTCACAGCCGAGCGCGCGGACGCCATCGACGAAGGCCGCGGCGTCGCCCTCGGTTTCTATTTCAAGAAACTTCTTATTGGCGCGCCGCTCCTCTTCGAGGTTGCAGTACTGCACCAGGCGACCTCCCTTGAGGATGACGACTTCCTCGCACGCTTCCTCCACATCGCGGAGCAGGTGCGAGCAGAGGATCAGGTGGAGTTTGCCCTTGTCGCGAATGTCCTTGATGAGCTGGATCATGCGCTGGCGGGCGGGCGGATCGAGACCGTTGGTGGGCTCGTCCAGGAACAGCAGCTTGGGGCCGTGCGCGATGGCTTGCGCGAGCTTGACCAACTGCTTCATGCCGAGCGAATATTCCTCGATCTTCCGGTAACGCGCTTCGCCCAAGCCCACATAGAACAGCGCTTCATGCGCGCGCTCCAGGGCGGCCTCGGGCGGCAGGCCCGACAGTTCGGCCAGGAACGCAACGAACGACACTGCGCTCATGCCGGCGATGAACGATTCGTTCTCGGGCATGTAGCCGATGAGGTTGCGAGTGCGGCGGGCGTGCCGGCGGATGTCAAGTCCAAAAATACGCGCGGTGCCGGCGGACGGCGGATAGAAGCCCATCAGAGTGTTGATGAGCGTCGATTTGCCGGCTCCGTTCGGACCTAACAGGCCAATGGCCCGCCCGGAGAGCGAGCCATTGAGCGAATGAAGAATGGTCCTCGGGCCGAAGCGGACTTCGAGCCCGAGGAGTTCAATGACGGGGCGCGCGGGCGTCTGCGGCTCACGCGCGGCCGTGTCTAGGACGGTCTGCTCCATCTCTGCGTCCTGCCTTTGCTTTTTTGGAGCCCCAGGCCCGGCAGCCCCATGAGCTGCTCGGGCCGGAGCCCGAAGAATGTCCCGCGGCTTGCGATCTCGATGCGGTCCTGTGCGCCGTAGAACAGGACAAGCGTGGGCGTATCGCCGGCGATACCCTTGAGCGTCTCCTGCTGCTCCGGCGTGAGCGTGCGGCCGGTGAGCGGCTGGAGGGCGGAGCCGATCGCGTGATACGTGAGGCCCGAGAAGTTGGTGTGGCCGTCGCGCGGCAGCAGGGCCTGGAACTTCGGCGATGCCACGAGCGAGTAGCCCGTTTTGCGGTGATCCACAGCGCGGACGACGAGGTCGCGCGTCGGAGCAGCGATCAGGAAACTATTGTCGAACGTGAAGTGCATCTCAAAGCCCTTCAGTCCTGTGATGCGCCAGTAATCCTTGCCGTTCACCTGCTCCTTCAGCATCTGTACCGGCGGCGCGGTTGGGCTGGAGGCGGTGAGCTCGGTGTTGGCGGTGGCCACCAACTTTTCGAACGCGGTCACCAGTCGGCCGGGGTCGGTGACCTCGACGATCACCTTGATACCCGGAACCGGCAGCATTGGACCATCCAAGGTCACTGCGATCTCGCCGCCGAGCGGAGCAATCAACTCGTCCCGCACGTTGACGCCTGTCTTAGCCTGGATGTCGGCCATCGCCTTCAGGAAATCTCCGCCGCCGGTGCCGGACATGCGGAACACGTCCTCGATGGCGAGTTTGGGATCCTTGATGGCGAACGCCGCCGCGAAGGAAGCGTCTTGTGACACGAAGTCCAGGGCCCGGATCGGGGCCGGCTCGGCGAGCCAGGACGCGATGCCCTGACGCTCGCGGGCGAAGCTCAACTCGGCCCGGTTCTCCGTTTTGCCGGCGATGTCCTTGCGTTGCGCGACGAAATAACGGATATCACCGAGGCCGCTGGCCTGCAGGCCCTCATGGTTCGTCGCAGAGCCGGCGATGACAGACTGCATGTCGGCGCAGAAGAGCCAGCTCACGCCCTCGCGATAGGCTGCGAGAACGCGAACTCCGAATGCGGTGCCCCGAAACGCTCCCGCCGCGGCAGGCTGCGCGACAGCCTGGAGCAGCGCCAGGTCCTTCGCCATAGCGGCGATGCCGTTGCCGGCGTAGATCAGCATCTCGTTATCGCCGGCGGGAGCGGCCTGGAACGGATCGTCCACGATGCGCAGCACGGCGTGGCCCGCCTCGGTGTTGATCTGCTTCACCTCGGCATCAAGCTGCTGGCGGAACATGGGACTCTTCGTCTGAGCCATGATCAGCGGGCTTTCGACCTTGCCCGCCGCATTCGGCGCGAGCGCGACGACGATCTCCGGACCGAGCAGGTCGGAGAAGGAGCGTATGCGGCCCAGCGCCTGGCTGAACTTGGCGTCGCCCTCGGCGGACTTCATGCGTTCGGCCCACCACTGTTGCATGGCGGGGCTGGCGGCCATCTGTTCGCGGAAAATCCGATGTGCCTCGGCCACCGTCTGCCCAATGTTCGGGATGGACGCGAAGAACTGAGTGTTTGCGGGTACGAGGTCGATCAGCCGCGATTCGTATCGCAACGCCGGCCCCGGCAGGGCCTCCACCTTCGCCCGGACGACCGCGAAGTCCTTCATCAGCGCGGCGTACTTATCGATGTCGCGGCTCCAAGCCAGTTCCTCATCCGCGGGAACGGGGGTGAGGGTGTCGCTGGTGGCGACCTGGTCGCCTGCGTGGAGCACCTGGACACCGCTGCCGCCTTCGACGTGGACTTCACCTTCGACGACGGTCACGCGGGAGCCCTTCATGCCGTGGTTGACGGAGAAGATGGTGCCCTTGACGGAAACAGTGCAGTCGTCCGTGGCCACGAACAGGTGGCCGGAGCGCTGCTTGGCAGCCTGGACGATAACGGCGCCGCGATCGAGGTGAATCGTCACCCCCGCGCGCCGCTGGGAAACGGAGAGCTCGGTGCGCTCGGCCATCTCGACCAGAGAGCCGTCGCGGAGCCGGAGAACGGCGCCGGCGGTCTTGGTGGTGCGGACGCGCTCGGCCTCATTGATGCCGGCACCCTTGGCAAGCTGGAATGCGCTGCCGTTCGACACACGGTAAAGGGCGCCATCCATTGCGTACACGGTGGCGCGCGGACCGGTTCCGCCGGGGACGGCGAAATCGGAGAGCATCCAGGCGCCCAAGCCGACCGCCGCGACGATACCAGCGGCAGCAGCCCAGCGCCAGACCGGAGTGATGGCCGGCTGCTTCTTACGAAACTCTACGAGCTTTTCGCCCGCGACAACCTTGCGGCAATCGGGGCATTCGTGCAGGTGGTCTTCGAACAGCATGGCGCGGGCCGCGGAGAGCCGCTTCTCACGCCAGGCGGGAATCAATGCCTGGAAATCAGCGCAGGAGCGGATGGTTTCGGGCTCGCCGGCGATCGCAGGCTCCTGCGCGAGACGCGCCCAGACCCGGTCGGCGGCGCGGCGCGCCTGGGCGTCGTCCACGGATTCGCTGCGAATTTCGGAAATCGCCTGGTCCAGGAGGAACTCCGGACCCTTCTTCTCCTCAGTGCTCATGACCTGTCTCCTAAATGTTGGCGGATCTCTTCCTGGAGCCGCGCACGGCTGCGGTGAAGGCTCACGGCGATATCTGTTTGGGAGGCGCCCAGCATGGCGGCGATCTCCTTATTGTCATAGCCTTCGAAGTACCGCAGGGCGAAGATCTCGGCGGCGCGCGGGCTGAGGCGGGAAACTGCCCGCCGGACCAGTTCGCGCAATTCGCGGGACTGCTCGCGCCGTTCCGGCTGAAGCCGGGGATCGTCGATCAGGGGAGGCGCATCCTCGACCGGGACCGATTTGGCGTCACGCCGCATCCGGACCAGGTCAAGTGAAGCGTTTACGGCAGCGCGGTGCAGGTAACTTGTCGTGTGACCGATCGCGGACGCCGTCCAACCCTGGCGGGCGAGGCGCAGGAACACGGTTTGCAGCACGTCCTCGGCATCACCCGAATTGCCGGTGATGCGGTAGGCCGTCCGGTACACCCGGTCATGGTTGGCCAAAAAGACCTGCTCGAGCTCGTCCGCTGGAGCGGGGGCCGTCGCCGGTTCTGGTCTGGCTGCCATCATGTTCCAACCTCTCTCCTTGCCTTCGCTCATGGAGACTCAACCTCGACGAGAATTCTTACACACCCGTAGTACGAGACCCGGGAGGCGTAAGATCCGGAAAAGATTCAACTGCCGGCCGGAATGGCGGACGCGAAAGGGTTACGCTGGGCCGAGGGGTGACGCATGTCGGGTTTTCGCCGTCGCGAAGTGCTTGGGGCCGGGCTGGTTTCGCTCGCCGACCTGGTTGCGGGCGGTCCGTTGAGCGGAAGCGTCCGGGAGGATACTCGCCGCGAGATCTTCGACGCGCACCTGCACATTCCCGCCGACAACGGCCTGAACTTTCAGTGGAACATCGTGACGGCGACGATGCCGGAATTCGTCGCCTACCTGGACCGCTGCGGCGTCCGGCGGGGCGTCATTTCCTCCGCGCTCAGCAACCGGGCCAAGACACCCGATGATTACCGCCAGGGCAACCGCGAGGTGGCGAAGTATGTTGAGCGCTATCGCGGGCGGTTCCGCGGCGCATGCGTGGTGACGCCGTTCGCCATCGAAGAAGCGTTGCGGGAAATCGAGGACTGCCGCACCAAGCTCGGCATGGTGTGGCTGGGAGAGTTCTGCCCGTACATGACCGGGTATCAGTTTGAGACGCCCGAATGGGGCCGGATCATGCAGCTGGCTGCGGCACTCGATTGCGTAGTGCACGTCCACGCGACGACGAAGGAGATCCGGTACCTGGCGGAGCGCTTTCCCGAGAACACGCTCGTGCTGGCGCACCTGGGCGGGAGCCCGGACGAGATCTGGGAGCGGATCGCACTGGTTGCGGGCAAGCCGAAGCTCTACATGGATATCGCAGGCTCCGGCCAGGAGCGCGTGGGAATTCTGGAGCGCGCTGTAAAAGAGATCGGGGCTGACCGCGTGCTCTACGGCTCGGACTTCGCCATCAACGAGCCGGCGGGCGTCATCGCGCGCGTGCGGAACGCGTTCCTCACCGAAGAACAGCGCGAGAAGATCCTGTTCCGGAACTTGGAGCGCTTACTCGATCGAGGCCGCAAAGGCGGGGCGAGCAGCGGCATCGAGCAGGCGCCCGCCCCCACAGGAGAATAAGCTTTTCAGGATAGACGGCGCACTCGGCGAAGCGTTACGGTGGCGAGTAGTGTCGGAAATCCCAACACGACGTGCCGGGTTCTCCTACACATTCAGACCCAACCCAAACCAATCACAGTGATTTCAGAGCTATTTATCCGAATGGCCCGAGCATTGCACTGAGTTCGCCTCTCCGGCCGGTTTCCGGAGAACAGGAGGACCGTGTAAATGTACTCGATCGACACCAGTGGAGACTGGCTCGACTTCACGAACTTCATGCTTGGCGTGGCGACACTGATCTGCATTCTGGTAGTGGTTTGGGCAGGTGTGAAGGAGTTCGCGAAACGGACCGTGAGGAAGCCCGTGGCCGACCCGCACGCGCTTGAAATTCCCGGTCTTGGCATGACCATGGCGGACGGCGGCAAACCGCTGGACCGCGATGATCGCAAGCGCCGTTAAGCGGAGAAGGCGAAGGCGTGGCGATGCACTGCCCATTCCTCAAGGAAACCCAGGTCAAGTTCTGTGAGCAGTCCTCTCAGCGAAAGCTGATCCGGCAAGAAGGCGCTCCTGACACGGACACCTGCTCCTCGCGGGCTTACTTGGGGTGTCCGCTCTATGCCGCGGCGCCGGAGGAGCCCGCCTCACAGGCGAGCTGCCCTCATTTCCGGCATTCGCTGGTGCAGTACTGTTCGGCGGCTTCGGTGACGAAGTTCGTGCCGTACAGCGAATCGGTCCTGAGCCGCTGCGGGAACGGCGGGTATCGGTACTGCGAGGTGTACGCGGAATACGCGAACGCTGGCGATCTGGGCGCAGCCCTTCCCGGGCCGGGTGTGGTGACGGGCGAAGAAGCGCCGGAGGAACGCATGGTGGACGACATCCGCGTGCCCAACTGGCTTTCATACACGGCGAACCACATGTGGCTTCAGCAGGACGATGACGGCACATGCCACATCGGGATTGATGGGCTGCTCGCGAAAGCGCTTGGGACTATCGAGGACGTGGTGTTCATCAACTCGGCCGGGTTTGAGCGCCCGGCCGTGGTGCTGCGCGCGGGTGGAGCGGACTTTCAACTCACCTTCCCGAACCCGGTGCTGCTGACGGGTGCGAATTATTACCTGAGGTCCAAACCGGCGAAGACGCTCGAACAGCCCTACAGCAGCGGGTGGTTGTTCCAGGGCACAGCAACGCTCAAGCACGTCTCAGAGGGGCTGCTTCGCGGCACGGAGGCGTTCCACTGGATGCAGAGCGAAGTGGAAGCGCTGTCGCACGCGCTGCACGAGCGGATTCTGCTGGGCGGGCTTGCAGCGGATGGCGGCACTTTCGCGCGCGGCTTCCTGCATGACCTCGGACGCGAGCAGGCGCTCGCATTGTTCAATGACTTTTTCTCGCCTTTTCGGAGACAAGTGAAGTGATACCGTATCGCGGAATTCTGCTGTTCGTCGCGGGGCTGGGCACATCGCTCGCCGCGGGCTGGATCGGTCTGCCGGCGGTGCTGTACGAGCGCACGCCGCAGCCTCTACAATTCAGCCACAAGACCCACTCCGGCACGGCCGGGATGAAATGCGAGGACTGCCACGCCGTGCGCGACGACGGCACGTTCAGCGGCATCCCCGCGCTCGCCAAATGCGCGGAATGCCACGCGGAGCCGATGGGCACAACCGCCGCGGAGAAACAGTTCGTCGAGAAGTATGTGAAGACGAACCGGGAGGTGCCGTGGCACGTGTATTCGCGGCAGCCCGATAACGCGCACTTCTCCCACGCGAACCACGTGAAGCTCGGCAAGGTGGCGTGCGAGACCTGCCACGGCGGCCACGGTAAGACGGAGACGCTTCGCCCGTTCGAACGGAACCGGATCAGCGGCTACAGCCGCGACATCTGGGGGCCGTCCCTGGCGCGCATCTCTTCATCCGGACGCCAGGGGATGAAGATGGACGATTGCATGAGCTGCCACAAAGAACGCGGCGTGAGCGACAGTTGCCTGGATTGCCACAAGTGAGAGCGAACCTGAGATGAGCATCAGCCGTCGAGACGTTTTCAAATTCGGCGCGGGATCCGCGGCCGGCCTGGCGCTGACGCCGCTGCCGTGGAAGTTGCTGGACGATTCGTCCATCTGGACCCAGAACTGGTCATGGGTCCCGAAAGTGCCGCGCGGCGAAATTCGAACGAAGTACAGCGCCTGCACACTGTGCCCGGCCGGCTGCGGCCTGAAGGCGCGTTGCGTGGGAGAGCAGCCGGTCTCGCTTGCGGGCGTGCCGGCGCATCCGGTAAGCGGTGGGCGGCTGTGCCCGCTCGGCGTTACCGCGCACCACGTCGGCTTCCATCCGAAGCGCATCCGGCGCGCCTTCCGCCGCCTGCAGCAGGGCGATAGATACGCGTGCGTACCGGCGCGGGTGGAGGACGTCACCGCGGCCGTCGCGCAGGCCATACAGAAAGGCTCGCGTGTGGTGGTGCTGGACGGGCGGCCGGAGCGGACTACCTCGCTTATCTACCGCCGGGCGGCGGCTTCGATGCCGAGCGCCGCGTATGTGCCGGTGCCCTCCGATGAAGGCGCCACGCTGCGCGCCGTAGCGGAACTAGCCGGCGCGGCTCCGGGCACGTTGGCGTTCGACTGGGCCCGTGCGCGCACGGTCCTGAGCTTCGGCACTCCGTTGCTGGATGGCTGGGGCGGACCGGGGCAGCAATTGGAAGGCAAGCGGCTGATTCAAGTGGAGCCGTTCCTTTCGCGCACCGCTGGACGCGCGGACAGATGGCTCGCTGCGAAGCCGGGCACCGAGGCCTACGTAGCACTGGGCATCGCCCAGATCGTGGCAGACAAGGGGACGCCGCTGGCGGAGGTCGCCGGCGTCACCGGCATCAGCAAAGAAGAACTGGAAGCGGTAGCCCGCGAATTCTCGGACCAAGGCCCGTCGATTGCGATTGCGGACGGCGGATACTCACCCGAGGAAGTGCGTGCAGTCGCTGCGCTGAACCTGATCTCGGGCTGCATAGTGCGGCGCGCGGAAGTTCCGTTGCCCGCCGGGTTTGAGAACCTGCCGGCTGCATCGGAGCTGGCGTCGCTTCCGGATGGCGCAATTCAGGTGCTGATCGCGGTGGAGCCGTACGGGCTTCCGTCTGGCCTGGTGAAGCGCAAGCTCGCGAAGGACGCGCTGGTGGTGACGCTGGCCTCCTGCCTGGGCGGATTGACGCGGCGGGCGGATTACGTCGTGCCTGTTCCGGCGACGCTCGAAGCGGTGTGCGACACTGGCGCGCCCGCGGGCGCCTCGCTGGCCGCATTCGGCGTTGCGCCTGCGCTGATGGCCGCACCGGAAGGAGTTGCGGACGCAGCAGCGTTTCTGGGATCCCTGGCGCCGGGCCTCCCGACCGCGCCAGCCCTGCTTCAAGCACGAGCGGAAGCGATTCACAAGAGCGGACGCGGGCAGTTGTTCCGGTTCGCAAGCGGCGAAGCTTCACCGGTGAAGGATGTTTCGGCCGAGGATTTCTGGACGGCCCTCAGCGAGGGCGCGTGCTGGATCGATACCGAGACTGCCACGGTCAAAGTTGCGTCAGTGGCCGCGCCGCCAGCGACGCTGGAGCGGCCGAAAGCCGATGCGGCATACCCGGTGACGGCAGTGGGCTACGGGTGGAAGGCCGCTTCGGGCGAAGGGCCTGTATCGCCGCTGCTCACCAAGATCTACCAGGAATCAGGATTGCGGCAGGCATCGAACACGGCAGCGGTGAATCCGGCGACGGCACAGGCGCTCGGGCTGGAGGAAGGCTGCGAGGCGCGCGTGGAGAGCCGCGCTGGATCGGCGACGCTGCGGATCGCACTCGACCCGGGCGTGATGCCTGGGGCTGTGCGCCTTTCCTGTGGGCCGTCATTCGAGTACTCTGCGGGCGCGGCCGATCCGGCTGACGCCTCCGTGCTGTGCAAATTGGGGGACACGAGAACAGTCCCTGTCCGTCTTTCGAGGGCTTAGAAGATGTCAGCGAGCAAAGAACCAACAAGCCGGTACGGAATGGTGATCGACGTGGACCGCTGCACCGGCTGCGGCGCGTGCATGGTGGCCTGCGCGGTAGAAAACAATGTGCCTCCGGCGAATGTAAAGGCCACGGAGCGGACCGGTACGACGTGGGTGCGCGTCTATCGCCTGGAAAACGGCGAAGCGTTCCCGCGCACACGCACCGTTTTCATCCCGGTGCCGTGCCAGCACTGCGGGAAGGAGACGCCGTGTGTGTCAGTGTGCCCGCAGCAGGCCGTTGAGGCCGACGTCGCCACCGGGATCGTGGACCAGATGCCCCAGCGCTGCCTGGGATGCCGGTACTGCATGACGGCATGCCCTTACCACGCGCGCTACTTCAACTGGTGGGATCCGGTCTGGCCGGCCGGGATGGAGCGCACGCTCAACCCCGACGTGGCGCCCCGCACGCGCGGCGTGGTGGAAAAGTGCAACTTCTGCCACGGGCGGCTGCACACAGCGAAGGCGAAGGCGGCTGCGGCGGGGAAACGGGAAATCGATCCCGCGGATTATGTTCCCGCATGCGTGGAAGCGTGCCCCGCCGGCGCCATCACCTTCGGCGACCTCGCGAAGCCGGATGCCCCTGTGGCGCAACTCGCGCGTAGCGAGGGCAGCTTCCGGTTGCTGGAGAAACTCGACACTGACCCCAAGGTCTATTACCGTTCGCGCGAACCGTGGGTCCACCAGGCCGCGGAGATGACGTATGCGCGCGTTCGCGAGGAGGTTACACGTGGATAGCCACCTGATTCCCCACGGCGCCGACCGCGCCTCGTTCGTGAAGTTCGCAGCCTGGCTGCTGCCCTGGGTCGCGCTGTTCGCCTTCGGGGCGTACGGCGCCGGCCTGTGCCTCTGGGAAGGGCTGAACCAGACGAACATGGACAACCGGTTCGCGTTCGGGCTTTGGATCTTCCTTGACCTGACCGTGATCGCGCTGGGGGCCGGCGCGTTCTTCACAGGTTTTCTGCTTTACGTGATGAAGAAGACCGAGTTGAAGGCGGTCATCAACAGCGCGGTGGTGATCGGCTTTGCGTGCTACAGTGGCGCGGTGGCGGTGCTCGCCATCGACGTGGGTCAGCCGCTGCGGGCGTGGTTCACGTTCTGGCACCCCAATACGCACTCGATGCTGACCGAGGTCACATTCTGCATCTCGTGCTACCTGACGGTGCTGCTGATCGAATACCTTCCCGTCGTGTTGAAGAACCGGACGTTCCGGCAGGTACCGTCTTTCCTCGTCTTCGAGTTCCAGTTGCACAAGCTAATGTACGTGCTGGCGGCTGTGGGGACATTTCTTTCCTTCTTCCATCAAGGCTCGCTCGGTGGGCTCTACGGGGTTCTGCGCGGGCGGCCGTTCGCATTCCGCGAAGGATTCGCAATCTGGCCTTCGACATTCTTCCTGTTCGTTCTCTCGGCGGCTGCGGCGGGGCCGAGCTTCATCATCCTGACCACTTGGCTGGCGGGAAAGATATCCCGCAAGCGGCTCGTGAAGGACAACGTTTTCGACACGTTGGCAAGAGTCTCGGGGAGCCTTTCGATCGTCTACGTTCTGGCCAAGTGCGTAGATACGCTGATCTGGCTGAATTACACGTCGCCCGCGACGGGCACTCATCCACAGCAGTTCTACTTATGGAAGCCGTTCGGCGTGTGGATTCTGTTCGTTGAAATCATCGCGTTCGGCCTCGTGCCTGCGCTGATGCTGCTCGATTCCAAGCGCCGGCGGAACAAGGTATGGCTGCTCTCGGCGGCCGTGCTGGTGTGCAGCGGGATCGCGCTGAACCGGTTCGTGCTGACGATCCAGACGCTGGCATTACCGACGCTGCCGTTCGATCGCTTCATGCTGTACTGGCCAAGCTGGCAGGAAACGGGGACGTTCCTGGCGGTGGTGGCGTATGGCGTACTGCTGTACTCGTTCTCGTTCCGGTATCTCACGCTGTTTCCACAGGAGAAGGAGCTTTAGTTATGTTTCCGGGCGTTAACGGATTTCATTTCTCGGCGGGACACCTGATTTTCCTCGGCGTGTTCTTTACGGTGGTGGCGATTGTAGCCGTCACTGTTCTGATGGCAGTGCTGCGCTCGTGGCGGACGTTCCGCGAGGGTCGGGCCGAACAGGTGCTGTGGCTCTCTGACTTCCACGATCTCCCGAAAGCTGACCGGGCATGCCGGCACGCGATCACGGGCGAGTGCGAGGGCAGGACGTGCGCCCGCGGGTTCGATTGCCGCGAGTGCGAGAATCACGCGAAGATGGCATCCCCTGCCGCGGCCCAGCAGGAGGAAGTATTCGGATTGCCGTACCCGAGCGACCGCTTCTACCACCGGGGCCATACCTGGGTGAAGGCGGAAGAGGACGGCACCGTGCTGGTGGGCCTGGACGAGATCGGCCGCAGGCTGGCCGGCAAGCCTGACGAATTGCGGCTCCCTGCTCCCGGTACGCCCGTGAGTGTGAACGGCACGGCGTGGCACATGCGGAGAGGCCAGGCTGAAGCGCGCGTCTTGGCGCCGGTGGACGGCATTGTCGTCGAGACCGGCGGATCGCAGGGCGAATGGTGGCTGCGGGTGAAGCCAGCGACAAGCGATTTCAGCCATCTCTTGCGCGGAGCAGAGGTAAGCGCGTGGGTCCGCCGCGAGCTCGACCGCCTACAACTCGCCCTGCCGTCCCAGGGCCTTGGCACAACCCTCGCAGACGGCGGCGTACTAGTAGAGGACATCGCCTCGGCCTGCACAGGGAAGGATCTGGACAACCTGTACGGAAAGATGTTTTTGGAGCCGTAGAGGCGAGCTACCATCGGGCGGCTCCACTAGAGAATCCGCCCGATCGCCTGCCGGCCAGCATCACGCAGCGGATTGCGGGACCGGAACTGAGAAAAGCGGCGCAATCGCTATCCGATGACCAAAGCTCGGCACTGCTGGAGGTTTCCGTCGATCAGGCTACTTGCGTAGGGAGAGCTTCCGGCGCAGCTCTTGATCCTCATTCTGCGAGTCATGAGAGAGGGTCACTGTCGTCCGCATGCCATCAACATGCCATCAGGTGCGCTGTCATGAGACACCTACCTGCAAGAATGGCAGGTTCCGTATCTAGCCTTGCGCCCGATGCTACCTCGGAATTTCGTATTTCCTGATCTTGTCATAGAGGGTCGAACGATCAATCCCGAGGACTGCGGCGGCTTCCTTCACGTTACCTTCGGTCCGGTCGAGCGTCACCGCGATGGCCGTTTTCTCGATCTCATCGAGCGTTGTGTTTTGCGGGACGGCCCATTTTTTTCTGGCGGCTCCGAACTGCTGAAGAAATGAGAAGTCGTCCTCAGTGAGAACCGGCGTGCGGGAGGTTACGATGGCTCGCTCGATGGCGTTCTCGAGTTCGCGCACGTTGCCGGGCCAGTCGTGATCGAGCAGAACCTTCAGGGCGCCTTCCGAAATACCGGTGATTTCCTTACCGACCTCGCTCGACAGGCGGTCAATAAAATACTGGACCAGGAGCGGGATGTCCTCGCGGCGCTCACGCAATGGAGGAAGGCGGACCTCAATCACGTTGAGGCGGTAGAAGAGGTCCTCGCGGAAGCGGCCTTCGGCGACGGCCTCCTCCAGGTTGACGTGCGTGGCGGCGATGACACGTACATCGACGCGCACCTCCTCGGAGCCGCCGACTCGGTAAAAGGCGCGTTCCTGAAGTACGCGGAGCAGGTCCACCTGAAGCTTGGGAGAGATGTCGCCGATCTCGTCGAGGAAGATCGTACCGCCCTCGGCAAGCTCGAACTTCCCGATCTTCTGTGATTGGGCGCCGGTGAACGCTCCCTTCTCATACCCGAACAGCTCGGATTCCAAGAGCGTTTCTGCGAGCGCAGCGCAGGAGACACCGATAAAGGGTTTGCCGGCTCGTTCGCCTGAATTGTGGATGGCGCGCGCGATCAACTCCTTCCCCGTGCCGCTGGCGCCTCGGATCAGAACCGTGCTGCGATGACTGGCCACCTGGCGCGCGAGCTCGGCAATCTCGAGCATGCGGGGGTTCTTGCTCACGATGTCCTGGAACTGGTAACGCTGATTGAGCTGCTGGCGGAGCAGCGTGTTTTCGCGCTGGAGATTCTTGACCTTGATGATGCGCGAGACCAGCATCGAGATCTCGGCCGGGTTGCAAGGCTTGACGATGTATTCTTGCGCACCCTCTTTCATGGCGGTGATAGCGGTATCGACGGTGGCGTAGGCGGTGATGATGATGATGGAAGCATCGGGGCGCGTCTTGCGGATCTCCATCATGGTTTCGATGCCGTCGAGCCCGCCCGGCATCTTCAGATCGACGAAGTAGATGGCGTAATCGGTGCGGCGCGATTTCGTGATCGCGTCCTGGCCGGAAGAAGCTGTATCCACCGCGTAACCGTCCTCTCGCAGCCATGCGGCGAGGGATTCGGCCATGATCTCTTCGTCGTCAACAACCAGGATTTGCCATTGCGTCTTCATGGTTCCTTCTCTTCAACTATGCCGGAAGTAGCGGCAGTCGTTTTGGCGCGCAGTGTTTCGAGACATCCGCGGCAGAGGTCCTTCTTGCGGTCAACGTGCCGGACGTCAACCGCGAGCGACATCGCGCAGCCCGGGTCAATGCAGTGCACGAGGCCGAACGTGTGCCCGAGTTCGTGAATCGCCTCCGTCAGCGCCCGCGAGATCAACATGGCCTGGTGCGGAGCCAGCCCGTAGAACTCCTGACGAAGGCGCGCGAGTGACACGACCGCGAGGCGGCCGTCGAGTTGCGCCTGCCCGAACACGAAACTGAGCACCGGGATGTACAGGTCGCATTCAGTAAGCGCAAGCAGCCGGCGCGCTTGCGGCGGGCAGACGGCGGCGAGCGCCCTCAACATCTCAACGGCGGCGTATTGCCGGCGTTTGGGATCCCATGCCGAGGCGGGCACTTCGAGTTGCGGCAGCATCCGGGTTGGTGTCTCCAGGGTTGAGCGTATATGCTCCGCCACCGCGGCAGTCACCGCGGGGCCCACAGGGCCGATCTCGATCAGGCAGATGCCATTCAAGCGACCGGCCCCACGGCTTCCACCTGAGGCCGCGGGACAGGCTGGCCGGCACTGTGCAGCGGCATCGATACGATGAATTCGGTTCCCTGGCCCAACTTGCTCTTCACATCGACATCACCATCGTGCGCCTGCACGATTCCGTAGAGGACGGCGAGCCCGAGGCCTACCCCCTTGCCCTCGGGTTTCGTCGTGAAGAAGGGATCGAAGATCTTGGCAAGGTGTTCGGGCCGGATGCCCTCGCCGTCGTCGCGAACGGTCAGGGTGACACCGTTCTTCTCGCCATCCACCACGGTTGAAATGTGGACGTGGCCCGAACCATGCGTTTGAGTCGCTTCGGAGGCGTTCAGGACCAGGTTGAGCAGCACCTGTTGCATCTGGGAACGATCGCACTCGATGAGCGGCAAATCCGGTATGAGGTCCAGCTCGATTTCGGTGTTCGCGAGGCGCATCTTGTGCGCAACGAGCGAGACGGTCTGGCGCACTACCCCGTTCAGATCGACGGGCGAACGCTGGGGCTTGGAGCGGCGGGAAAAGGAGAGCAGGTCCGAGACGATTCTGCCGACCCGCGTAGTCTCGCTCGTGATCTGAGTCAGGTATTTCCGGAAGTCCGCCATGCGTTCAGGGGGAACGCCGTCATCCTTGAGTATCCGCTGGAGGAGCATCGAAAGGTTCAGGACGCCGGAGATGGGATTGTTGATCTCGTGGGCGACGCTGGCGGCGAGTTGGCCGAGCGAAGCAAGGCGATCGCCAGTCATGAGCTTCTGATGCGCGGCCTTGAGCTGATCGGTCCGTTCCTGCACCTTGACTTCGAGACGCTGCGTGAACTCGGCGGATTCCTTCATGGCGACGCTCAGTCGCTCCCGCATCTCTTCGAAGGAGCGGGAGAGCTGCTCGAGCTCCTGGCTGGACTCGACGATTTCGATGGGGGTCTCGAGCTTCATCGCGCTGACGTTGCGCGCCCCACGAGTGAGCTTGCCTATGGGACGGGATACGAAATGCCGCGTGAACACGAAGATAACGATGCTGACAAGGACGATCTCGATGATTGTGGTGAAGAGAACCCGCATCTGCATGTCATGGATCTGGCGATCCACAGAGCTCACGTCGAGGGCGAGATCGAGCACGCCGATTACCTTCTGGCTGGCGGGGTGAGCGTGGCAGGCGGCATTGCTGCACGCGGGTTCATTAAAGATAGGGGTGACCTTGTCGAGAACCCTGCCGCGTGCAGTCCGGTTCACGCTGACAAACGAATTGCCGGGGATGACGCGGCGTTCGGGGCCTTCGTGGCACGTGGCGCATGGAGCGCCCGAGTGAGCCCCGTCGGTGGCATAGGTAAGCTCACCGGCGCGGTTGAAGAGGCGGATGCGCTGTATGCCCTGCCCGCGCGCCACCATGGACATGCTCTGGTACGCGTCTTCGCGCTTGTCGGCGAGCATGGCGTGCCAGGTGCTGCTGACGATGCTCTTCGACAACTGATCGGACCCGGCGATGATGGAGCGGAGCATCTCCCGCTCCTGCACCTGCACGTTGACGAGGCCAGAAATCGCGGCGACTGCAGCCACCACAGCCGTCAGCGACAGGATCAGCTTCTGGGAGAGCCGCCTTGGGGCGACTTTCAGACCCATGAATCCTAATTGTACCCCGGGGTCGGAAGGCCGACCGATTGCGGGCGGGACCTCTGAACCGGGCTTTGGCGTAGACTGCTTAATCATGCCGGGATACACCGTCACCGCCGCGCTCAACGGAGGATATCAGATTGCAACGGCGGACCTGGCCGGGAACGGCCGGCCTGACCTGATCGCACTTGCGAGCGGCATGGATCGGATCGTGTGGTACGAGAACCCGGGATGGGAGCAGCACACGCTGGCGGAGGGGGTGCGCACGCCGATCAACCTGGACGTGTGGGGCGGCCGGATCGCGATGGCGGAGGCGTTTTCCCCCGATCCGCGGAGGAGTGAGGGCATCATTTCGGTTCTGGAGCCTGCGGGCGATGTGCGGAATCCGTGGCGGAAGCGGGAAATCGACCGCCTGACCACTTCCCATCGGCTACGGTGGGCGGACTTGGATGGCTCCGGGCTGAAGGTGCTCGTAAACGCTCCGCTCGCCGGCGCTTCGGCTGCGCCGCCCAACTACGACGCACATGTCCCTCTGGTCTGCTACCGCCCGGAGAACTGGAAGCGCGAGGTGATCTGGGACGGACCGCGCGGCGTGATGCATGGAATCTTCATCTGCGATTGGGACGGCGACGGGCGCGATGAGATTCTCACAGCCAGCTTCGAAGGGATTCACCTGCTGGATCTGAAGGGTGGCAAGTGGACGGTGACCCGCTTGGCACAGGGCTCGCCGGGGCCGTGGCCGAATGGGGGCACGAGCGATGTTTCAGTGGGGCAACTCAGAGGCACCCGGTTTCTCGCAGCCATTGAACCCTGGCACGGGCACGAGTTGGTGGTCTACACGGAAGGCGCCGGAGGCTGGAGACGGCGCGTGGTGGACAATACATTCGTGGACGGGCACGCTCTGCTCACGGCAGACGTGGATGGCGACGGGCGTGACGAGATCGTGGCCGGATGCCGGGGCGGGGGTAAAAGTGTTTACCTGTACCGGGCGGAGACCGCATCGGGAGAACGCTGGCGACGAACGCCGCTGGACGAGGGCGGTATGGGAGCGGCGAGTTGCGCAGTGGCAGATTTCGACGGCGACGGTCGGCCCCAGATCGCGTGCATTGATTCCATGTCGGTGAAGGTCTATGCGCCCAGGCGGGACTTCGGAACGGCCAAGTCGAGGTAAAATAAACAACTTGTCTCAACCGAAGGTCACAGTCGTAATCCCCACGCTGACAGTGGGGCCGAGCCTGCTGGAGTGCCTGGCGTCGCTTGCGAAGCAGAGCCGCCGGGACTTCGACGTCATCATTGTCGATAACAGCGGGAAGGGGCTGGTCCGGCAGAGCGAGGCCGGACGGCTCGGCGCCACCGTGCTCGAAGCTGTAGAGAACCTCGGTTTCGGCGCCGCCCTGAACGAGGGCATACGCAACTCCCAGGCGCCATACATCGCGACCTTGAACGACGACGCCATTGCGCATCCAGGCTGGCTGGCGGCGCTGATCGAGGCGATCGAGGCGCGCCAGGATGTCGGGTCGTGCGCATCGCAGGTGAGGCTACTGGGGCAGGACCGCCTGGATTCGGCCGGTATGCTGATCGCGGCAGACGGCAGCAGCAAGCAGCGCGGACACGGCGAGTCTCCGTCGAAGTTTCCGAAACTCGAAGAGGTACTGTGCCCGTCGGGCTCGGCCGCAATCTACCGGCGCAAGATGGTGGAGCGGGTGGGGCTCTTCGACGGCGACTTCTTCCTCTATTGCGAGGACACCGACCTGGGCCTGCGCGCGCAGTGGGCCGGATGGAAGTGCCTGTACGTTCCGGAGGCTGTAGCAGAGCACGAATACTCGCGCACCGCCGGGAACGCGTCGCCGCTCAAGGCATACTATGTGGAGCGCAACCGGCTGATGCTGGCCGCGAAGAACTTCCCTGTCCCGGAGTTATTGAAGTTGCCCGCATCCACGCTGGCGCGGTACTTCTGGCACTCGTTCGAGGCGATTACCGGCCACGGCAGCGCGGGACGGTTTCAGTCCTCCGGCGGAGGCGGCGTGCTCCAAATGGGCTACATCGCGGCTCGCGCGCATTTGGCGGCGGCGTGGCACCTGCGGAGGTTGTGGAAGAAGCGGCGGCAGATTCGCTATGACGCGCGTATCACGCCCGAGCAGTTCCGCCAAGTGCTGCGCAAGTACTCGATTACGCCGCGGGGGGTCGCCGCGCAATGATCGAACGGTACCGGCCGGGATCGGTGTTGATCATTGTGCCGGCGTTCAATGAGGAAGCGGCCATCGCAAGCGTGGTGCGCGAAGTTCAGGAAACCAACCCGGGCGTTCCTGTGCTGGTAATTGACGATTCCTCGGGAGACATGACGGCGATTGTGGCGCGGCAGGCGGGCGCAAGAGTGCTGGCGCTGCCCCACCACCTAGGCCTCGGCGGGGCCGTGCAGGCGGGCTACCGGCTGGCGTGGGAACTCGGCTATGACTATGTGATCCGCCTGGACGGCGACGGTCAGCACGATCCGCGCTACGTTGCGAAGATCCTCGAGGCGTTGCGCGCTTCTGGATGCGAAATGGTGATCGGCTCGCGATTCGTGGATGGAAACGGCTCGCACACGAGCGTGGCGCGCGGCCTGGGCATTCACTTTTTTCGACTGGTGCTGCGCCCCATTCTCGGCAAGGCCGTCTTCGATCCCACCTCGGGCTTCGTGGGCGTGAACCGCAAGGCGCTTCAGGTGTTCAGCAAGAGCTTTCCGCTCGAATACCCGGAGATCGAGACTCTGGTGGTGCTCCAGCGCAAGGCGTTCCGCTTCATGGAAGTGCCGGTGGTGATGCGCGAGCGGCTGGCAGGACAGAGCACGATCACTCTGTTCAAATCGTTTTACTACATCATTCACGTGCTGTTGGGCGTGTTCGTGAACGTTTTGAAGTATGACGGAAAACGGAGGAGGCTGCGGTTATGGAAGGCCTCTTGAACCTGCTGACGGGGATCAGCCTGCTGCTGCTCCTGGTGGTGCTGGTTTCGGTCCGGCGGATGCACGTCAGGGTGGAGTACTCGGTGAGCTGGTTCGGCGCTGCGCTGACTCTGCTCGTTGTTTCGCGCTCGCAGGCGGCGCTCGACTGGCTGGCGGGGACGCTTGGGATCGCCTCGCCGCCGTTGGCGTTACTGACGCTGGTGGGATCCCTGTTCCTGTTAGTGGTGTTCCGGCTCTCGGTTGTCGTGTCCGCGCTCAAGGATTCCAACATTGCGCTCGCGCAGCGTGTGGCGATTCTCGAATACCGGTTACAGTCAGCGCATGAAAAGCAAGAAGCGTAAACCTGACTCCACCCAGGCGGCGGCCTCGCACGTGAAGACCGCCCGCTGGGGCGCACTGCATTGGGCCGCGGCGGCGTTTGGGGCGTTCGTGGCGGCGCTCATCGCCTACTGGCCCGCGTTGCGCGGCGAGTTCGTGTTTGACGACTTGATGCTGCCGTTCACGGCGATAGAGTACTCGAACGCTCCTCTCCTTCACTGGATCGCCGGAACCCGGCCCGTGCTGATGCTGAGCTTCTGGGCGAATTACGTCACTTCCGGGCTGAATCCACTGCCGTACCACTTCACCAACATCGTGCTGCACGTCGCGGCGGCCATCTTCGTTTTTCTCGCGGTGCGGCAGGTACTCGACAGCGCCGGCGAGAGCGGGACAAGGCGCGATTGGCTGGCAGGTTTTGCTGGTGCGGTCTTCTTGTTGCACCCTATCCAAACGGAGTCGGTTGCATACGTCGCAAGCCGCTCCGAAGTACTGAGCGTGTCGCTGTTCTATGCGGCTTTTGCGCTGTTTCTCTACCGCCGGAGAAACGGGATCGGGTGGTTCGACAGTATTGCGGTGCTGGCGCTGTTCGGCGCGGCAGTGACGACGAAGGAGCATGCGGCGGTGCTGCCCGCGCTGCTGCTCTTGACGGATTACTATTGGAACCCGCCGTTCTCGTTCGCCGGCATCCGGCGGAACTGGCGCTTGTATTCGCTCACGGTGGCGGGCGCGGCGGCGGCTTCCATGTGGGTGCTGCGCGTTCTACGCGAGAGCGACACCGCCGGGCTGCAACTCAAAGAGGCGAACTGGTACGAGTATTTCCTGACGCAGGGCCGCGTGATCTGGCTGTACGTCCGCCTGTTCGTTTTCCCGTTTGGCTTGAACGTGGATCACGACGTGCCGTTTTCCCGCGGCCCGCTGGACGGCGGCGCGATCTTCGGCGTCACGGCGCTGCTTGCAGTGGCGGTCGCAGCCATCATTTACCGCTACCGCAAGCGCTATCCGCTGGCGTCGTACGGCGTGCTGATGTTCTTCCTGCTGCTCGCGCCGACATCGTCGTTTATCCCGATCATGGATCCGGTAGCCGAACGGCGCATGTACCTACCGATGGTAGGGCTCCTGTTCGTGGTGCTGGAAATACTGCGAAGAATCTCCGTGCGCAGGGGTGAGACCGCCTGGGCGTGCGCTGCGGTTTGCGTGCTGCTGCTCGTCGCGACGAATTCGCGCAGCCAGGTGTGGAGCGCTCCCGTGCCACTGTGGGAAGACGCAGTTGCGAAATCGCCGCGCAAGTACCGCCCGAACTTCCAGCTTGCGTTTGCTTACCAGTCGCAAGGGCGCTGCGCCGAAGCGATCCGGCATTACAACGTCGCGGGCGAAGTGGCCCGCTCGCCGCAATACAACCTGTTTCTGGATTGGGCGCTGGCATACGATTGCCTTGGCGATCAGCCGAAGGGCATCGAGAAGCTGGAGCGAGCTTTGCAAATCACGCCAAACGCGCATGTTTACGCCATCATGGGCATGCTGTATGGCAAGCAGGGCAAGAGCAAGGAAGCGCTGGCAGCGCTCGACACCGCCATCCAGCTCGACCCGAATTTCCAGCCCGCCTGGGTGTATCGCGGAGCGGTGTACGGATCTTCCAGCCAGTTTGAGAAAGCAGTCGAAGCATACCGGCAGGCGCTCGCGCTCAACCCGACTGACGAGGGCGCGCGCAGGGGGCTGGCGCTGGTGCAGGCGCAGCTTAGCGGCCGTTGACATGAGGGTCGGTGTCAACGCGCTGTATCTCATACCCGGCGGAGTGGGCGGCACCGAGATCTACCTGCGCCACCTGCTGCGCGGTCTCGCGAAGGTGGACCGGCGGAACGAATACGTCGTCTTCACGAACCGGGAGACCGATGCCGGCCTGGTGCCGCAGGCGAAGAATTTTCGGATAGCGCCTCAAGCCGTGAGGGCGTCGTCCCGGCCCGCGCGCATGGTGTGGGAGCAGACCGCCCTGCCGCTGTCGGCCGCGCGCCACGGCGTGAACGTACTCTTCAATCCCGGCTTCACCGCCCCGTTCGTGGCACGCTGCCCGAGCGTCACGGTGTTCCACGATCTTCAGCACAAGCGGCATCCCGAGTACTTCCGCTGGTTCGATCTGCCCGCCTGGCGGTTCTTCCTGTGGGGCGCGGCACACCTCTCACGCCTGCTCCTGGCCGATTCGGAACCGACGCGAACCGACCTGCTGCGGTATTACCGGCTGCGGCCGGAGAAGGTCCGCACGGTCCCGCTGGGCGTTGATCCGGAGTTCTTTGAGATCGGCAGAAAGCGCCGTGCCGAGGCGGGCAAGAACGCAAAGCCGTTTATCCTCTGTGCCTCGACCCTGCATCCGCACAAGAACCTGGTCCGGCTGGTACGCGCGTTCGTGACGCTGGCCCGGCGGCGGCCGGAACTCTCCCTAGTGATCACGGGTGTTCGCGGCTTCCACACGGAGGCAGTGGAACTGGCGGTGAAGGATGCGGACCTCGGCGACCGCATCCGGCTGGCGGGCTGGGTTCCGCGCCAGGAACTCTATAGGCTGTTCAGCGATGCGCGTGCGTTCGTGTACCCTTCGCTGTTCGAAGGGTTCGGGATGCCGGTGGTGGAGGCGATGGCGGCCGGCTTGCCGACCGCGTGCTCGGCCGTCGAGCCCGTGCGGTCAATCGCGGCGAACGGCGCGCTGTGTTTCGACCCGGACGACACCGTCGCGATGATCGAGGCGCTGGACGCGGTGGCCTCGGACGAGACGGTGAGGGCCAAGCTGATGAAAGCCGGACCGATTCGGGCTCGGGCGTTCTCTTGGGAGCGGACGGCGGAGTTGACCCTGAACGCCCTGAGAGAGGCTACGCGCAAATAAGCAACGGCGGGCGGCGCATACCAAGGGAAGTGTGCGCGGCCCGCCGAATCAAACGGCTTTACCTGCCCTTGTGGTAATTCGGGTACGCCGGTTTGCGCACCTGCGGGCGCGGATTCTTCTCGAGATCCGCCATCACCAACTCGACGGCTTTTTCGAGCTGCGGGTCGCGGCCCTCGCGCCATACTTCGGGCTCCATCTCGACTTCAACGTCCGGAGCGACGCCGTGGTTTTCGATCTCCCACTCGCCATCCAGGTTGAAGAAGGCGAGGTTCGGCGCGGTGACGCGGCCCCCATCGACGAGCGGCGGAAATCCGAAGATTCCGACCAAACCTCCCCATGTGCGTTTACCCACGAGCGGGCCGACCTTCATCTTGCGGAAGAGCCACGGCATGAGGTCACCGCCCGATCCGGCGAATTCGTTGACGATCATCGCCTTCGGTCCGAAGATGCCGCTGTCGGCGTGCTGAAGTCCTCGCCGTAGCGCGTCGTGAACCAGTTCATTACGCGCCGCGACATGTAATCGACGATGTAATCGGCAGCGGCGCCACCGCCATTGAACCGCTCATCGATGACAGCGCCTTCGCGGCCGGTCTGGGCGAAGTAGTACCGGTTGAAGTTGCTGTAGCCCGCCGTCGAGGTGTTCGGCAGATAGACATACGCGAGACGGCCCTTGCTGAGTTGATCGACCTTGCGGCGGTTGTCTTCGATCCACGCGAGATTGCGCAGCCCGAACTCGTTCTCCACAGGCACCACCGTCACCTCACGCGCATTCGCGCCGGAGGCATCTGGACCCACCCGAAGCAGGACGGACTTCCCCGCCGTGCTTTCGAAGAAGCTGTAGACGTTATCGGTCGCGCGCACTTCGCTTCCGTTGACCGAGAGCAGATACTCGCCCGCGGCGACGTTGACGCCCGGCTGCGTAAGCGGCGCCTTGAGATCGGGGTTCCAGTTCTCGCCGTTGTAGACACGGGCGAAACGGTAACGGCCGTTCTCGATCTTGAAGTCGCAGCCGAGCAGGCCGCCGCGGACGCGCTTCAGCTCCGGCATCGCGCCTCCGCCCACGTACAGGTGCCCCACTGAGAGCTCTCCGAGCATCTCCGAGAAGAGGTAGTTCAGGTCCTGGCGGCTGCCGAGCGTTTCGAGGTAAGGCTCGTAGCGGGCCTGCGTCTCCTTCAGATTGACGCCATGGAGATTCGGGTCATAAAAGAAGTCACGCTCCAGGCGCCACACTTCGCGGTACATCTGGCGCCACTCGGCGCGCGGATCCACCCGGACTTCGAGTGCGTCCATCTTCAGCGTGCCCTCCCCGGGCTTGGGAGGTTCACCAGGCTTCGGGATGGCGCCGGTTCCCGCAACGCTCCACGTCTCGCCCTTGCGGAAGAGCATCTTTTCCCCGTTCGCCGATACCTCAAACAACCGAACGCCGTCCAGGAACTTCTCGGTCTTGCGTGTCTTCGCGTCGTACTTGTGGATAATCGCCTGGTCGGGACTGGGTGCGGCGACCGCCGGACGCTCCTCGACGAACAACGTGCCCGCTTTGCCCGCGATCAGGCCGCCGTAGTTGCGCGCGGGAATCGGCAGAGCGAGGATGCGCTGGCCGATGTTGTCAAAGTCGATCCGCATCGGGCCGACGGACTTCTTCTCTTTTTCGTTGTCCTTGTCGCCAGGTTTCTCCGTGGCAGCCTTGCCTGTGTCCTCGATCTTCTCCTCATCGCTTTCGGGCGCGAGCGGAGACGGCAGATCCTTGCGGAGCACCGCCAAGTACACGCTGCGGGTCACGATGCGGCCCATGCCGGACATGTCGAGCCAACCCTGCGTAGGCCCCGAGTCCGTCGAAGCGGTGAAGTAGAGCACCTCGCCGTTCTTGTCGAATTGCGGATGCCTGGCATCGCTCATCCCATCCGTGACCTGCTGCGTCTTCGCATCTTCGACGGAGTACACGAACACAGCTCGGAGGTGGTTCTTGAGCATCTTCGCGTACGCCAGCCAGCGTGAATCGGGCGCCCAGACCGGGCCGAGGTCGCGCTCGGGATGGTCGTAGGTATCGGTATCGATTTTGACAGGCACCCGCTTCTCGAGGTCCAGATACCAGAGGTTGAGCGCCTGATCCGTGAACGCGACCTTCTTGCTGTCCGGCGACCACTGAGGGGCGTAGTAGAAGCCCTGCGGCAGTGCGATCCTGATCACGTCGCCCATGCCGCTTTGCTCGCGCAGGTGCAGGGCGTATTCGCCGGATTCATCCGAGAAGTACGCGATACGGCGGCCATCGGGTGACCATGCAGGGTCGCGCTCGGCGACGCCCGGCGTATTGGTGAGATTGCGCGAATCACCCTTGTCGGCCGGAATCGTCAGGATTTCGCCCCGCGCTTCGACCAGTGCTCGCGCGCCGGTCGGAGACAGGCGAGCGGCCTGTATAGCGGGAGCAGCTTTCTCAAAAGTGGGACGGACCCGTGGAAGGTCGGCCGCGATGCGGACGGGGACAGGCTGGGCCTTGCCGGACTTCAAATCGAGCAGGTGCAGAGAGCCGAACTGCTCATAGACGATGGCGCCGGGGCCGCCGGACATGGACTTCACGTCCAGGCCGGTGTTCGCGAGGACGCGCCCGACCTGCTTCGTTCGGGTGTCATAGGCGTAGATCGTCACCGGACCGCCGCGGTCGGAGAGGAAATAGACCTTGCCGTCCGCAGCCCAGACGGGCGAGAAGTCGTTCGAGTTCTCGCGCGGCACTTTCGCCAGAACGGCGGAGGTCGCGGGATCGGCGATCCAGAGCGGCGTCGTGCGGCCGCCGCGGTAGCGCTTCCAGGCATCGAACGCGCGTGGGAGAGGCACGTACGCCAGCAGTTTGCCGTCGGGCGACCATGCGCCTTCTTCCGCCATCGGCAGCGCAACAGCATCGGGCAGGCCGCCACCTTCGACGGGCATCGTGAACAGGCGCCCGAAACGCGAAGAACTGTCACGCTGTGAGCGGAACAGAAGGTGCCTGCCGTCGGGGGACCAGCCGAGAACTGCATCCGGGCCCGGATGCCAGGTGAGCCGCTTCGGCACGCCGCCGGCAGCCGCCACGGTGAATATGTCCACATTGCCGTCGTATTCGCCCGTGAACGCGATCGTAGCGCCATCCGGCGAAAATGCGGGAGCGGTTTCAGTGCCCGGAGCGGAGGTCAACTGTCGCGCTTCGCCGCCGGCGCGCGGCACGGTCCAGAGATCGCCCGCATAGGAGAAGACGATCTGGGTGCGGCTGACGGCCGGCCTTTGCAGCAACAGCGGCGCTTCCGCGAACGCCAAGGCGGCGCACACGAAGCCCAGGAGGAGTTTCGGCATAGAGCGAGTATAAACCGCCACGGGTGCGCTCCAGCCGGGCAGTGGCAGCGGCGGTACAATTTTCTGCGTCCGCCCGCTGCTGCGCTAAGGAGAAAGAATTCATGAGAGTGCTCGTGATCGGGGAAGTGCTGTGGGACGTATTCCCGGATGCGGAGCATCTGGGCGGCGCTCCGTTCAACTTCGCCGCGCACTTGAGGCGACTGGGGCACGATGTACTCTTCGTGAGCGGGGTGGGGCACGACGAACGCGGCCGGCGCGTGCTTCGAGAGATGGAGCAACTGGGGCTCAGGACATCGGCAGTCAGCATCGTGCGAGGGCGGCCAACTGGATACGTTTCAGTCTCTATTGGGCCGGACGGCAAACACGATTTCGAAATTCATCGTCCTGCCGCGTACCTGGAACCGGCGTTGGGCGATGGGGATTTGAAAGCGGTCACCGCATGGCAGCCCGATTGGGTGTACACGGGAACGCTGGCCCAGACTGCCGGGACGGTTCGCGCATTGACGCTCAGGCTGTTCGCGGCGGCGCCGAAAGCGCGGCGCTTCTACGACGTGAACCTGAGGAAGTCCTGCTATTCGCCGGAGCTGCTCCAGGCCCTGCTGCCGCAGACGAACGTCATCAAGCTGAATGACGCCGAGGCAGAGCAGATCGCAGGGATGTTCTTCCCACCATTCCGTGGCTTTGAAGCGCTCTGTCGCGATCTCCAGTCCGCGTACGGCGCCGAAACCATTTGCGTGACGCGGGGAGCGGCCGGTTGCTCCGTGCTCCACGGCAAAGCGTACGTCGAGGCGTCCGGCTACGCGGTGAAGACTGTCGATTCCGTCGGCGCGGGGGACGCGTTCGGGGCGGCGTTCATGCACGGACTCTCGCTCGGCTGGAGCGCCGCGCGGGCGGCGAACTTCGCGAACCGCCTGGGCGCCCTAGTGGCGGCGCGTGCGGGCGCGATTCCCGAATGGACCGCGGCCGAGTTGGAGGCGTTAGCCTGAACGCGTTTGCTGGTTAGCGAATCCCGAGCTTCTTCTGCATCTGCTCGAGCGTGACGCCTTTTGTCTCGGGATAGACGAGCAGCACAACGAAGAACTGCACCACCATCATGACGGAGAAGAAAGCGAATGGAATGGCGCCGCTCCTGGCCGCCAGCATCGGGAAGACGCCGGCGATTACGGCATTCGCGAACCAGTGCGTGAAGCTGCCGAGGCTCTGGCCTTTGGCGCGCACCAACGTTGGAAAAACCTCGCTCAGATAGACCCAGATGACCGCGCCTTGGGAGAAGGCGAAGAACGCGATGAAGGCGACCAGCAGCCATACGAGCATCCCTTCATTTCGGCCGGTCGCGAGGATCACCGCGACGCCTGCCAGGGAGACCGCGGTGCCGACCGCGCCGGTCAACAGGAGCTTTTTGCGGCCGAGCTTGTCGATAACGGACATGGCGATGATGGTGAACACCAGGTTCGTGAAGCCGATCGCAACGGCCTGAAGATCGCTCGATACCTTATCGAAGCCTGCCTTGGCGAAGATGTCATTCAGGTAATAGAGGATGGCGTTGATGCCGGAGAGCTGGTTGAACAGTCCGATCGACACTGCGAGGAAGATGGGGAAGCCGTACTTCTTCTGGAAGAGCGGCTCGCCGCGCGTGGCGTGCTCGGCGCCGACCGACTCGACCATGTCGCGGATCTCGCCATCGGGGTCAGGCTCGCCGATCCTCACGAGCACGTCGCGCCCCTCATCCACGCGGCCGCGCCGCGCCAGCCAGCGCGGGCTCTGCGGGATCCCGAACAGCACCACGAAGAACACCAGCGCGGGGACGGCCGCGATCCCGAGTTTCCAGCGCCATTCCGTATCGCCGAACCCGGCGAGGCCGATCAGGTAGTTCGAAAGATACGCTAGAAGAATCCCGAGGACAATATTGAACTGGAAGAAGCCGACCAGGCGGCCGCGCTTGGCCGCGGGAGCGATCTCGGCAATGTACATGGGCCCGATCACGGACGAGCCGCCGATCGCCAGCCCTCCGATCACCCGAAAAAACACCAGCGCATGCCAGTTCCAGGCCAGGCCGCAGCCCGCGGCTGAGATCACATAGAGCACCGCAAGCGCGCGCAGGGAGGCCCGCCTTCCGTAGCGATCGCTTGGTAACCCGGCAAACATGGCGCCCAGGACCGTCCCCCACAAAGCGCTCGCAACTGTGAAGCCGAGCAGGCCGGGTGTGAGCTGAAAGGTATCGGTGAGGGCCCGTGTGGCGCCGGCGATGACGGCCGTGTCGAAGCCGAACAGCAGGCCTCCGAGCGCCGCGACGATTGTGCTCCTCAGAAGGTAAGCATTCAGCTTCGTAGAGGCGGGATGTCCGCCCTGGCCCGGGCTTGCGATCACTTGATTCACAGTCCTTCTCCTCGGCTGATGTTGAATAACGGCGACAGCGGATTATCTCCAGAGCGACTTAAGGAGCCCGCCAATAGAGAATAGCCGACGGGGATCAACGGCCTCGGAAATTATACCCCTTAGGAGCTTCTGCAAGAACGGACTGCGCTGCGCGCGCCAGGCGATCAGGTCATTGAGCTTCGGATACGAGAGCCAGCGCTCCCCAATTTCATAGCCGATGTAGCGCGGAAGCAACTCTGTGCGGACGCGCCACGGCAGCTCGGTGAGCTTGCGCGTGGAGCCGGTCGCGAGGGCAGAGTGGATCGCCGCGGCGGCGAGCTCCGCGGTCTCCATGGCCTTGCCGATGCCTTCGCCAGTGAGCGGGAACGTGGCGCCGATGCTCTCGCCCACAGCCACAACCGAATTCTGCGTCAGCACGCGGGCCCCGGTCAGATTACAGCGAAGCGGCGCGCCGCGCAGTTCAGTCTGCGAGGTGGCCGTCTGCAAGAGTTCCTGTCCGAGCGGAAAGTTGGCGAGGAACCGATGGAACATCTCGCGAAGGTTCGCCTTCTTGTGACGCGTCTTGCGGTAGAACACGCCGCACCCTACGTTGAACTCGCCGCCCCCGAGCGGAAAGATCCAACCGTAGCCCGGAGTGATGGAGCGGTCGTAAGAGATGATGAGCCGGTCAATCTCGACAGGGGAGCGCATATAGCAGCGCAGCGCCAGGGCGCTCGGTTGAGCGCGCTTGATCATCCCGGCCTGTTTCAGCAGCTCGACGTTCGCGCCGGTGGCCAGAATCGCGAAGCGGGCGCGGTGCGTGACACCGGGCCGCGCAGTCAGCAGATGGACGATCCCACGCGCGTCGACGTCGACCTGCCGCACCGTCTCGCAACCGAAGTTCGCGCCCAGACGGACGGCGTGGCGCGCAATGACCGCGTCCAGGATCCGCCGCTTGATCGTCAGGTACTCGCCGGCGATCGGCACCTCGATTTGCGAGGGGCTGAAGACGGAAGCACTGGTGACACGGTGTCCGAGGGAGCGAACCTCGGAGAGAATCCCGGAGCGCTCGAGAACCTGAATGGAATCAGGGATGAGGGCGTCGCCGCAGGTCTTGTCGCGAGGGAAGCCGGCCTTATCGAGAAGAAGGACACGATGGCCGTTCGATGCGAGGCGGCAAGCGGCGATGGAGCCGGCTGGGCCCGCGCCGACAATTGCCACGTCCCATACTTCATCGGGCGAGGAATCGATCGCCTGCTGCAAGATCCCGGGATCGAAATCAACTGCTGCCATACGCTGCGGATGAGACGAAGCTGAACGCCGCAAGCGGCGCTTGGGATCCGTGCTATCGGGCCGCTCCCCTTTCCAGTGTCGCCTCGATTCGATTGCGAAAATAGCTGCGCGCGCGGCCGAGCGCCGTCATCGGGAAATAATGGCGATACATGTTGTAGTTGAGCATGAACCCGCGCCCTAGCTCCAGGCCTTGCGGCAGGCGCAGATCATCAACGTCGATGCGCTTTCCCAGCCCGTATCCGGGGAAGCCGGTTCCCGTATAGTAGGGCTCGTCCCAAGTGCCGTCGGCGCGCTGTGTGCGCGTGAGGAACCCGAGACCGGCAAGGATCGCCTCCTCGTATTTGGAAGACCCAATCGCGAGCAGTCCCATCAGCCCCCAGGCAGTTTGCGACGCGGTGCTCGGACCGGCGCCGCGCAGGTCCTTCGACATGTATGACGAGCAGGTTTCTCCCCAGCCGCCATCTGCGTTCTGGTGTCCAATCAGCCATTCAGCGGCCTTACGAACCTCCAGGGCGGACATATCGTACCCGACTGCCCGCAACGCCGGCAAAACGCTGCCGCATCCATACACGTGGTTTACTCCCCAGCGGCCGAACCAGGAACCGTCCGGCTCCTGCTCCGAGAGTATCCAATCGAGCGCACGGCGAACTACCGGGTCGTTCTTGTCGCGGCCCAGATGGCCGAGCGCTTCGATCACGTGCGCGGTGACATCCACGCTGGGCGGGTCCAGCACCTCGCCGAAGTCGCAGAACGGGATCTTCGTAATGAGCGGGTGATCGTTGTCCTTGTCGAACGAGGCCCAGCCGCCATTCCTGCATTGGAACGCGAGCAGCCAGCGCCCCGCACGCTCGATCACTTCTTTCGCCGTACGGGAAAGGTCGGTGCTGCCGGTATCCTGAACGCGGGCGAACAACTGAAGGGCGACGGCGGTATCGTCGAGGTCCGGGTAAAGGTCGTTCTCGTATTCGAAGGCCCAGCCGCTCGGCTCGACGCCTTTCACAGCCACCTGCCAATCACCGGGGATCCGCACCTCCTGCTGTATGATCCACCGCATCGCACGCTCGATCCACTCCTCGCCAGGGGAGAACGCATCCGCATCGAGCAGCGCGACCAAGGTGAGCAGAGTGTCCCAGACCGGAGAGTTCGACGCCTGCAGATACGTTGTGTCGCCCGTGTGAACGGCCCACGGCTCGTTGAAGCCGTCGATGCCCTTCGCTATTACGGGATGGTTCAGCGGATAGCCCGAGGCGTGCAGCGCGATCAGCGAGTAGATCCAGGGTGGTTGAATGCCGCCCCAGGCGCCATCGGCGTCCTGGTGCCGGACGATCCACTCCAGGCACGCGCGGATGGCTGTGTCCCGCAGCGGTTGCACCGGAAACTTGACGTACCAGGCCAGCAGGCGGTCAGCAGTCAGGAAGAACGATTCCCAGGAGAGCCTGCCATGACGGCGTGGCAAGCTGTAATCAACGGCATCGCGGCCTTTGGGAAACAGCTCGTCGAGGCGGCGCCCTTCGGGCAGCGGGCGCACCGGCCTGAGCGCGGACACGACCGCAAGAGGTACCAGTGTGGCCCTGGCCCAGGAACTGAACTGGTAGATGTTGAACGGGCACCAGCGCGCGGGCGCCAGGATGATTTCAGGCGGCAGTTGGGGCGTTCCGCTCCACGGCCACTCGCCGATAAGGGCGAGCCACATCCTGGTGAACACGCGGACGTGCTTGAACCCCCCGTGCGCTATGATCCATTCGCGTGCCGTTCTAAGAGCGTCGGAATCGGGATTAAGGCCGGCGCAGCGAAGGGCGGCGTAGCACTCGATAGTGGCGCTGATCTCGCCGGCGGGCGCACCGTAAAAAACGGCCCAGGAGCCGTCCGGACGCTGCTGCTCCAAAATGGCGCGTACCACCCGGTCATGCTTGGGATCATCCCGAACGCCCAGGAAGTGCATCCCGAGGATCCACTCCGCTTCCATGGTGCAGTTCGTTTCGAGCCTGCCAACCCAGTACCCATCGGGCTTCTGATTCTCCTTGAGCCAGGAGATAGAGCGATCAAGCGCGCACTCGAGGTCGCGGTCCAGCGCGGCGGCCATCCCGCCCGGCGTCGAGACCCTGCCGTCGCTCGTAGCGCCAATTGGTTCCATGAGTTGGTGGGAGAATCCGGATACACAAGATGCGTGCACCCGGAACTGCAATTATAACGCGCAGTGATGATCACTCCCGCCGGTCTGCTTTGTGCCTCCTGCCTTCTACCTTTTGAATCTACCGGTGCGCTGGATCGGGAGTGTCCGGATTGACGCCGAGGTCGCGGAAGGCCTCTGCCGCTCGGGCCGCATCGAACTCGCCGCGCCTGACGAGTTGGGAGAGCGTTGCCGCGACGATGGATTCGGCGCTCACCTCGAAGAACTTCCGCAACTCCTCACGGTTTTCGCTCCGCCCGAAGCCGTCGGTTCCGAGGGCCGTTAGGCGTCCGCACAACCACGGCGACAACTGGTCCGCCAGAACCTTGATGTAATCGCTGGCGGCGATGATCGGACCCGGCTCCGCCTCCATTACTTGTGCGATATAGGGCTTGCGCTCGGGTTCGCCGGGATGCAGGCGATTCCATCGCTCGGTGGACAGCGCTTCGCGGCGAAGCTCGTTATAGCTAGTAATGCTCCAGACGTCTGTGGGCACCTGGTAGCGCTCGGCCAGGATCTTCTGGGCGCGCACGGCCTCGTTCAGGATCGGGCCGCTGCCCCAGAGCTGAGCCTTCGCGTTCCCGCCTTCCGCGCCCTGAAGCCGGTACATGCCCTTCAGCACGCCTTCCCGGACGCCTTCCGGCATGGGCGGCTGCGGATAATTCTCGTTGTAGACGGTGATGTAGTAGAAGACATCTTCGTTCTCCTGGTACATCCGCCGGATGCCGTCCTGCACAATGATCGCGATCTCGTATGCATACGCCGGATCGTAGGTGACGCAGGTCGGGATCACGCTCATCAACACGTGGCTGTGGCCGTCCTGATGCTGCAGGCCCTCACCCGCGAGCGTCGTGCGCCCCGCGGTACCGCCCACCAGGAAGCCCTTGCCGCGGGCATCGCCGAACGCCCACATGAAGTCGCCCACACGCTGGTACCCGAACATCGAATAGTAGATGTAGAACGGGATCAGCGGAACACCATACGTTGCGTACGCCGTACCTGCCGCAGTGAACGAAGCGATGCCGCCGGCCTCCGTGATGCCTTCCTCCAGGATCTGGCCGCTCTTCGCCTCCTTGTAGTACAGGAACATCTCCTGATCCACTGGACTGTACAACTGGCCCCGGCCGGCGTAGATGCCGATCTGCCGGAAGAGCGACTCCATCCCGAAGGTGCGCGCCTCATCCGGAATGATCGGAACCACGTACTTGCCGAGTTCGGGGTGCCGCAGCATGAGCGTGAGGACGCGGACGAACGCCATGGTGGTCGAGACGTCGCGCCCCTGCGAACCTGTCAGCGCGTCAGCGAAGTACTCGACAGGCGGCGTCTGGATCTCGATCCGCTTGACCTTGCGCTCCGGCAGATACCCGCCAAGCTGCTTGCGCCGCTCTTGCAGGTACTTGATCTCCGGACTGTCGTCCGGCGGGCGGTAAAACGCGATCGTCTTCAGGCGCTCTTCTGTGATGGGGATCTCGAACCGCTTGCAGAAGTACGCCATCTCCTCTTCATTGAGCTTCTTCTGCTGGTGCGTGACGTTGCGGCCTTCCCCCGCCTCGCCGAGGCCGTAGCCCTTGATTGTTTTGGCGAGAATCACCGTAGGCGAGCCCGTGTGCTCGTAGGCTTGTTTGAACGCGTTATAAACCTTATTCGGATCGTGCCCGCCGCGCCGGAGCTTGGCGAGCTGCTCGTCGCTCATGTCGGCGACGAGCGCGGCCAGTTCCGGATACTTCCCGAAAAACTCCTTGCGGATGTATGAGCCGCCGCGAGCGACGTAGGTCTGGTAATCGCCGTCGTAGACCTCATTCATGCGGCGGATCAGCAGGCCGGACTTGTCTTTCGCGAGAAGCTCGTCCCAATTCTCGCCCCAAACCAGTTTGATGACGTTCCAGCCCGAGCCGCGGAAAACCCCCTCGAGTTCCTGAATGACCTTTCCACTGCCGCGCACCGGACCGTCCAGCCGTTGCAGATTGCAGTTGACACAGAAAATCAGGTTGTCGAGCCCCTCGTACGCGGCGATTCGCAGCGCTCCTAAAGATTCGGGCTCGTCCGTTTCGCCGTCGCCAAGAAAAGCGAACACTTTCCGGCCCGTCTTCTGGATCAGCCCACGATTTTCGAGGTACTTCATCAGGCGCGCCTGATAGATTGCGTTGAGCGGGCCCAGCCCCATTGACACGGTGGGGAACTGCCAGAAGTTCGGCATCAGCCATGGGTGGGGGTACGAGGACAGGCCCGGATGCTCCCGCAATTCATGCCGGAAATTCAACAGGTCCTGGTCCGTTAGCCGGCCTTCGAGATAGGCGCGCGCGTAGAATCCCGGCGCAGAGTGGCCCTGGAAGTAGACAAAATCCCCCGGCTGGCCGTCATAGCTGGCCCGGAAAAAGTGATTGAACCCCACCTCGGTCAGCGTGGCCAGCGAGGCGTAGCTGGAGATGTGGCCGCCGATGCCCGGGTCGTACTTGTTGGCGCGGACCACCATCGCCATCGCGTTCCACCGGATCAAACTCTTGATACGCCGCTCCGCGGCGCGATCGCCGGGGTATTGTTCCTCGTCTTCGACGGGTATGGTGTTGATGTAGTCGGTCTGGGTGATGGTGCGCGGTGAGGCGCCGAAGAGCTGGGCGCGGCGAAGGAGATGATCGAGCAGAAAGGCGGCACGGTCGGGCCCCACTTCGTCAACGATTTGATCGAGCGCATCCAGCCACTCGGACGTCTCTTGGGGGTCCAGATCTTCCGAAGGAGGCAGCTTCGTCTTAAGCATAGCTAATATAACGTTTCTTTCATCAGGATAGCGTGATTTGAAGACAACAGCTCTTAATGAGATGCAATATGCCACTCGATCGCTGCGGGTGTTTCGAACCTTGGTATCTTGAATGCAACCATGCAGCCGAGCTTGGCTTGGGTCCCCATGCGCTGGCCGTCCGACTGGCGTGATCCAGCGCTTCTCAGCCTTCTCAAAGGCAGCCCCATCAACTGCCTGGTCCTGGATTGGGCCGCAGCCAACGCCAACAACACACTCGCCGAGGCCGCCCGTGCAGCAGGACTTGCAATCGTGGGCCTGCTCGGTGCGCAAGCGGAGGCGCCGGTGGTCGCGGCTGCGGAACTAGCGGGACTCGCGGCCCTGGGCTCAGCGGAGCCGGTCCAAACCAGGCTGCCTGTCATTCCCTGGGAGGAGAAATCCAGGCTGCGGTGGGATTCGGCGTCCCCGGTGCTGGCGGCTTCGGACGGAGTATGGCCCGGGGTCCAACTCGGGCAGGGCGAAGAGGCCGGGCCAACGGGATTGCCATGGATTGATTCGAACGGGTGGTGGCTGCGACTGGCGCGAGCCCGTGCGCCGGAGAAAGTGTGCTGGGTGGCGGCGGAGCCGCCGGCGGACGCGAGTTTCATCCGCGCGTCGCATTATGCCCTCGCCCTTGCGGACACGTACGCCCATGGAGGCCGCCTCTTGCTCTCGCTGGATCCCAAGCTGAGAGCAGGCTTAGCGGCTCGGAATGAATCCGCGCTCGACATGTGGAAGGCGATCATGGCGGCGCTCGCGTTCTTCACAACGCATGAGGAGTGGGCCGGCCTGGAACCGCAGGGGACGATCGGCGTGATTTCCAGTTTCGCGGGCGAGGACGAGGACTTCAGCGGCGAGATTCTGAACCTGCTGGCCCGGCGCGGCGTGCCCTACCGCGTGTACCCGAAGGAACGCGCGGCGGCAGCGCGGTTCGACGGCCTGCTGGGGATCATCTATGCCGACCGGAGCGCTCCGGAGGCCGCCCTCGGCGCCCGCCTTCAGCACTTTATGGAGAACGGCGGGTTGCTGATCGCCGGTGCGAAGTGGCCGAACAAGCCGGCTGTTCCTTCGGGAACGGATGTTTACCGCCGGTTCGACGTCCACAAGATCGGCAAAGGCCGACTGGCCGTCTCGAAAGAAGATCCGGCTGACCCGTTTCTCGTGGCCGGCGATGCGCAACTGCTGCTGAGTTTCCGCAACGTGCCGGTCCGGCTTTTCAACACCGGGACGCTGAACACCTTCTACACAGGAACCGCAGACGGCCGCCGGGCGATGCTGCATATCATCAATTACGCAATGCGCAGGTTCGGGCACCCGGCTTCGGTGGCGTTCACCGGGAAATTCCGCACTGCGAAGATGTGGACGCCCGAAGGACCTGCGAAAGCCCTGGATCTTGCGCCCACTCTCGATGGCGGGATTGAGGTGCACCTTCCGGCTTTCAATTTGTATGCCGCGGTTGAACTGGAGGCCTGACATGCAGCACGGTTTCACGCGTCGCATATTTCTGGGCGGACTGGCCGCCAGCGCAGCAGCCCGGCATTCAGCACCGCATCCCGCTCCAGCCTCGCCCGTCGCAATCGGGCAGTGCAAAACGTACGGCATTGAGCTGGCGCCGGCGATGGAGAAGATGTTCGATCAGCTTGGCGGGTTAGGGAAGCTCGTTAGGAACAAGACCGTCGCCATCAAAATCAACTTGACCGGGAGCACGAACTACCGGTTGGGCCACGCTCCGGCGGAGTTGACGCATTACACACATCCCGCGGTGATCGGGGCGGCCGTGCACTTGATCGGCAGAGCGGGCGCGCGGCGCATTCGGCTTCTCGAGTGCTCCTGGTCGAGCGCCGAGCCGCTCGAGGAGACGATGATGCAGGTCGC
>DATMXS010000170.1:0-3534 GCA_035561355.1 Bryobacteraceae bacterium
GCGACCTGCAGCGAGTTGTAGTTCGAGGTGGCCGAAAAGTCGCGCAGAGTGATGTCGCCGTAACCCGCATACGGACGAAGATAGTTATCCGCCAGCGACACTCCGGGTGCTGCGGTCGGATTCTGATTCCTGGGGTCGAACCGGGCGAACATCGGAATCGGGTTCATGTTGCGCAGTGCCATCAGATGCCGCGACTGCGAACCGACATAGGAAACGTCCAGCGTGCTGTTCCATAACTGGCGCTGTGCTCCCAGGCTGAAGGTCATGGTAGTTGGAAGGACGCCTTTGCCGATCACGTTCACCACGGCGGATGGAGCGAGCACGCCGCCGGTGCCGATGTTTGAGAGCGAGCCGTAGAAACTCGCGGGCGTGTAGGCCACCGGCGGTTGTCCGCTGGTGTCGACCCAGGGCTGGCCCTGCGGCCGGTCGTAGAATACTCCAAAACCGCCGCGCACCGCCATCTTGCCGTCGCCGAAGACATCGTAGGCAAACCCGAACCGCGGCGCCAGTTTCACCGGCGGGTTTTCCATCAAACCGCGCGGCAAGCCGTTTTCGCCGGCCACGCGCATGCCGTTCGCCACGTTTCCGGAATCCGGCACGATGCGGCCGATCAGCACGGAGTTCGTGAGGGTGCCGGTGCGCGGATCGCGCGCCATCAGACGTCCCCCTTCCGTGTGCGGGTAATAGAGCGCGACCGCCTTCGACGGATCATAGGCGCCCGGATCGAAGACCGCCAGTTGATTGCCCTCGTCGTATACGTTCGGCATGTAGTAGAAGCGCACGCCGAAATCCAGCGTCAGCCGCTTGGATACCCGCCAGTTATCCTGCACGAAGAACTCGAAGTTGGTGAACCAAAGATTCAACAGCAGGCGCTCGGTCGCCTCGCTGTAACTGGTGTAGTTCCCCAGCAGGGCGTTCGAGAAACCATGTCCCGAATTGTTCGGGTTGTTGGCATCCACCGCAAAGCTGTACGCGCCGCGGTAGTTCGCCCAGTTCGGCGCAAACTTCTTGGTCTTCTCGAGGTACAGCCCGGCGCGCAGCGTGTGCGGGCCCGCGATCTTCGAGGTATTGTTCACCACACTGTAGATGTCGTTGTAATTGACATAGGGTGGGTGGAACGGAGCGACGGTGACCGCGTTGACCGGCGGGTTTCCGAACGTGATATTCGGCAGGTAGTTGAGTGTAGCCACCGAGGCTTCGTCCGGATACCACTGCGGCGGGTTCCCTATGCGGGCGCGATCGAACGCCTGCGGGTCCACGGCATCGAAGTAGACCTTGTTATAGCTCTTGCCGAAAATCGTCTCGTTGATCACTGTAGGAGTGAACGAATTCGTGACGTGGAACACGTGTCCGTGGCCGGGCTGGCCGAACTCGATTGGAGCGGCGCTGAAATTGGTGCTACCGGTCAGGCCCCAGGGAGTCGTCTGCCGGTCAGAATCCTGAATATAACGATAGAATACCCGCAACGAATCGGAGACATTGTAGTCGGCGCGGATCATGTCCTGGCGGCGGGGATACTGGCCGCTGTACTGCGCACGGTAGTTGCGCTGGTGCACCTGCCGTGGATCGGAATCCACATAGTTGGGTGTCGGAAAATAATTCAGTATCGACTGGCCCACGCTGTCAATCCGGCTCTTCGGGATAATGTTTCCGAGGAAGGGCGCGCGGGTCTGCGGATCGATGATGTTGATCAGCTTGCCGTTCGGATCGAAAGCCTGGGAGAAATCGCCGTTCCGCTGCGCCTCGGTGGGAACGTTCGCAAACCGGACACCGTAGTCCTTGCGCATGCGGGTGAATTCCTGCGACCAGAAGAAGAACAGCTTGTCCCTGTTCCGGTTGACGAGCTTCGGAATGTAGATCGGTCCGCCCAGGGAGTACCCGGTCATGCGGTAGCGGTATGGCGCCCTCGGGGTGTTCGACCGGTTATTGAAGAAGTTGTTTGCGTTGAGGGTCTCATGGCGGTAGTAGTTGTAGGCGCTGCCGTGGAACTGGCTGGTGCCGCCCTTGCTGATGACGCTGACGATTCCGCCGGCATTGCGCCCGAACTCCGCCTGGTAGTTGCTGGTGAGCACACGAACCTCGGCGATAGCATCCATGTTCGGCTGGAAGTGAACCGTCTGGTTCGAACCCGTGTCGATCGAGGAGATGCCGTCTGCGGTGAAATTCTTCTGGTTATCCCGCATGCCGTTGATGAACGTGCCCTGAATCGACTCGGGCGAGGTGGTCTCACGGCGCACCGCACTGGTGTCCACGACGCCTGGGATAGTGTTCAGCAGGGCGAAGAAATCCCGCCCGCGGAGCGCGATGTTCTGCAGTTGGTTTCCCGTGACCAGACCCGCGCGTTCGGCGCTCTGCGTCTGCACCGCCGCGGCCTCGGCCGTGACCTGGACGCTTTCCTGGGTGGTTCCGATCTGCAGCACGACATTCGGAATCGAACGCGTTTCGCTTGCCGAAACGGCGATTTCCTTCATTTCGTAAGTGCTGAACCCGGCTGCGGTCACCCGCAGGGTATAGTTCCCGGGCAGGACCGCGGCGAACGTGCAAACGCCGTCTGTCGTGGTTTCCGCACGCCGGACGGCGGTCGTGGCGGCGTTCACCAGTTCGCATTTGGCGCTCGGGACCGCTGCCCCGGTGGGATCGTTGATGTTAGCGTTGATAGTGCTGCTGACGTTCTGCCCCGAAGCACAGGCAGCCAGCAGACCTAGTAGCGAGACGATCTTGAACCTCATTCGTTGACTCCTTCGGCGGCGGAATTGCCCAAGCCGCTAGTGGCTTTCTCTGTTGACGTGCTGGTCTGCAGCTAACTCCAGCACGATCCTGTAGCGATCTCCCCGCATTACCGAAGTCGCATATTCGAGCGGCCTGCCACCCCGCAGATAAGTGACCCGCTCAGCCGACAGGGCCGGCACACCGGCCTCGACATGCAATAGTTCCGCTTCCTCCCAGCCCACCGTCGCCGCGAAGTGAGTTTCGCGTGCGGTGGCGGGATACAACCCGTACTTCGACTGCAGAATCTCGTATAGAGACTGGCTTTCGAAGGGCTCCTCCGTCAGACCCGGAGCCAGGTCCATGGGGATATGAACCGTCTGAATCCCCATCGGCTCCCCGTCGGCCAGGCGAAGGCGCTTCAGGCGGAATACCTTCGTTTTCTCGGCGATCTCAAGCGCGACGCCGATCTCCGGCGTAGCCTCGACGATGCCCTTTTCCAGCACGCGGGACTCCGGCCGGAGTCCGCGCCTGCGCAGTTCCTCGGAGAAACTGGTCAGTTCTCGCGGCCCCTGCTGGAGTTGCGGCGTAGCGACGAAGGTGCCGCGGCCCTGTTCGCGTCGGATGTAACCCAACTGAACCAGGTCGCGAAGGGCTTGACGGACGGTAATCTTGCTGACTCCGAACCGCGCGGCGAGGTCGGCCTCGGTCGGGAGCTGATCGTCCGGTTTCCAGGAACCACTCTCTATGTGGTTGACGAGAATGGTCTTGAGCTGATGATACAGGGGGATCGGCAGAGCCTTGTTAAGTGTCTCCGGCGATCCCTCG
>DATMXS010000171.1:0-12974 GCA_035561355.1 Bryobacteraceae bacterium
GTGGAAGAACTGCGTTGACCCGAGTACGGCCCTGGCCGCGTCGCCTTCGGGCGCGAAAATCCTGGGCGCGCAGCCGGACGGGACCGTGCTGCTCTACGACGCGCAGGTGGATGACTTCGTCGCCGCGCGCAAGGATCTGGATAAGCTCGAAGGCGCTTATGGCGCCGTTTCCGACGAACAGTTCGTGGTCGGCGGGCTGCTATTCAACTCGTCGCTGGTGCCCAGCCAGGTCTTCAACGGCTCGGGGCTGACCTCGGGCGTGGTGGTCTCTCGCGAGATGGCGATGCGCACTACTGCGGCGTCCGCTGAGAACAGCGGTTTGGTCGAGCACGTCAACGTGGCGGACACCGGTTCCTCGACTGCGGCTCGTCTCGTGGAAGCGCCTATTCTGCCCGACGCCACCATCGTCGGCCGGGCGTTTACGCGGACACTCGCTTCGACGCGGGACAACAATGCGTACGTGTTGCTCTCGCGCTCGGGCCTAACGGTGCTGCCGTCGAACTACGACGCGGCGCTCGGTTCGCCTACCATCGACAGCGTCGTCAATGCGGCGGACTTCAAGACAGCCGTCGCCCCTGGCGGGCTCATCAGCATCTTCGGCAAGAACATGAGCCCGGTGAACGCGGCCACCCAGACGACACCGCTGCCCACGCTCCTCGGCGACAGCTGCCTGAGCATCAACGGCCAGCTGGTGCCGCTAGTCTTCGTTTCGCCGGGACAGATCAACGGCCAATTGCCGTTTAACACGGCCGGCACTCCGAGCATGGTGCTCCACACCCCGAGCGGAGTCAGCAACACGCTCAATTTCAGCGTCCTGGGCACCGCGCCGAGTGTGTTCAAGGTCGCGGTGGAAGGTTGGGGAGCCGAGGTTCCCGCGGTGTTGCGCGCCTCCAATAACCAGGTCGTAACCCTGTCGAACCCCGTTCACCTGGATGACTGGCTGTCTCTCTACGTCACAGGCCTCGGGCTGGTTTCGCCCGACGTGCCGACCGGCGCCGCCGGACCTGCGGATCCGCTGGCTCTTGCCGATGTGGAACCTGAGGTGACGCTAGGCGGCGTCCAGCTTCCAGTCGGCTATGCCGGCCTGGCTCCCGGTTCTGTGGGTGTATATCAGATCAACGTCAAGGTTCCGTTCAAAGATGTAGCGACCGGGATGGACGTTCCGCTGACCATCAAGCAGGGCTCGTACGAGACGACGGTTTCGGTCCGGGTAGTCCGGTAATCGGGGACGACTGACATCATGAAAACTTTGGTCCTTTGCCTGGCTCTGGGCGGCGTCGCCCTGGCGCAGCAGTGGGAAGTGGGCGGCAGCGCGGGCGTCGCGGTTCATAAGAACGCGACTGTAAAGAACGCCTCGCGCAGCGGCGATGCCGGCTTCAAGACCGGTCCTGCGTTCTCCGCTTTCGCCAGCCAGAATATGTATGAGCATCTGGGCGGCGAGCTGCGGTACACGTTCCAGTTGAGTGATATGAAGGTGTCCTCGGCGGGAACGGAAGCAACTTTCGACGGCCAGTCGCACGCTATCCATTACGATCTATTGTTCTATGGCACGGGCCGCACAGCAGCCGTTCGTCCCTACCTCATCGCTGGGGGCGGCGGGAAGTATTACCGCGGCACCGGGAAGGAATCGGCCGCCGCGCCGCCCAACGCGGATCTCGCGATTCTTACGAAGACCAGCCAGTTCCAGCCGCTGATCGTCTTCGGTGGCGGAGTCCGGGTGAAAGCGGGAAGCAATACGTTCTTTCGCATCGAGGCGCGTGATTATCTGAGTCCGATCCCCAAGGACATCATTGCCCCCGTCACGGGCGCATCGATGAGCCGGTGGGTTCATGCGTTTACGCCGATGGTAAGCGTGAGCTTCGGGTTTTAGGCGGAGGAAATGCGATGACACGAATTTGGGTGTTTGCCGCCGCGCACCTGCTCCTGGGCGCCGCCTGGGCTCAGGAGACAGTAGTGAGCACAAGAGTGGATGCGGGAGCCTGCGCCGCATTCTCCGTGGACGGCACCCGGTACACCAAGGCTGCGCTCTTCACGTGGCCCGAGGGGAGCCGGCACTTCATCTCTCTCGAGCGGCCGCCTGTGGACGCAATCGGCGTTCGCGAGCGGTGTGTGGCCGGCGGCGGCTGGTCGGGAGGGGAGGGCAGCGCAAGCGGCGAAACCATTTCGGTCATAGCGGACCGCGCGTTCCCGGCATACACGACCACAAGCCATTGGGAATACCGCATTCCGGTCCTCATTCGTGGCGTCCCGCCCGAACTCATGCGCTGCGATGCGGCGCTGACGAGTCCTCCTCCCGATCCCTGGACACAGCAGGACTTCGGATATGTCGCTGTGAACGGCCAATGCTATGCAGCGGACGGCGAGTACTGGGTATCCGCGGGACACATGGTTCAACTCGCTGCCCATGCCCCGAAAACCTACGCCTTCCGGGAGTGGATCGTGCCGCAGATCGCCGACCCGGTCAAGTCGACCACGGCGACCCTGCCGGTTGCCGCGCCAGGGGCAATCTTCGCGATGTTCACCCCGGCTTCCAGCATCGCTTTCCAGACCATGCCCGCAGGACTCAGTCTCCTCCTGGACCGCACCATCGTCCCCACACCGTTCGAGACGGATTGGGGATACAACACGAAGCACGTCATCGCGCCCGCGCCCGGCGTCCAGCTCGATGCGCAGCAGAACGAGTGGGTCTTCGGCGGATGGTCCGATGGCGGTCCCGAGCAGCACGAATATACGGTGAGTACGTCTCGCATGTCCGACACGCTGACCGCAACGTTTCTGCCTGCCGTGCGCGTCGGGTTCCGCACGCAACCGGATGGGCTGAAGCTCGTTGTGGACGGCAGCGACAAATGGCTGGGCTACAATTTCACCTGGGGTAAAGGCACCACCCACACTATCGCCGCTCCCGCCGATCAGAGCTTGGATGGCCGCTGGTATTCGTTCAAGAGTTGGTCCAACGACGGTCCCGCCGAACAGACTATCGCCGTTACGGGCGAGACGAATCACGGCATGATCGCCCAGTACGAAACGTTTGGGAAACTTACAATCCAATCCGCTCCCACCGGCGTCTCCGTAACTGTTGATGGCCAGCCGTGCGTCACGCCGTGCGAAGTGCGGCGCGCGACCGGTAAGAACGTGAGCATCTCAGCCCCTCCCAGCATCGATTCCGGGGGCTCGAAGTACATGTTCCAGGGCTGGTCTGACCGTCGTCCTGCCGAGCGCACCTGGACCTCGGGCTCGGGCGCGCAGGAGCTCACGGCCAACTACAACGGCCGCTATATGCTCACGGCGATCGCTCAGCCTGTGGATGCCGCGACCTTCCGTTTTGACCCGGTTTCCCCGGACGGCTACTATTCGGCGGACACCGAGGTGACGGTGACGGCTGAACCGAAACAGGGTTACCGCATCCGGTATTGGGATGGCGGTATGTACGGATCGAACGTTTCCGGGAAGATCTGGATGGGCCAGACGCGGCGCCTGGTCGCCGTCCTCGAGCGCGCTACGACGTTCGGCCCGGCCACGGTTCGCAATTCCGCTGGAGAAACGCCGGACGAAGTGGTCGCTCCCGGTTCCATCATCACGATTTACGGCCGCGACCTGGCGCCCTACTTCGAGCAGGGCCCTGCGAATCCGCTGGCCCAGACAATAGCGGGCGTGACTGTGATGGTGGCAGATCGCATGCTTCCGCTCGTGTTTGCGTCGCCGGAGCAGATCGATGCGCAGCTTCCCTCCGATCTTCCCGAAGGCAGCTACGAGTTGGTTGTAAACTACGACGGCCTTGCCGACATCCGAACTCCGGTCACGGTGGCTCGGAACGCGCCGGGCCTGTTTGCCGATCCTGTGGACGACCAGCCGTTCGTCCGCGCGCTGCACCAGGACGGTACGCGAATCACGCGTGAGAATCCTGCCCGTCGCGGCGAGATGATTACTCTGTTCGGCACCGGCTTCGGTCCGTACCGCAACGGAGCGATCGACGGTTTCGCAGTGCCGGAAGGCATGCGCATGGAATTGGAGGATGAGGTCTCGATTCGCGCCGGCGAGTTAGCCTTGAAGCCGGACGCGGCCGTGGCCGCTACCGGGCAGGTGGGTGTGACCGCCGTTCGTATGAAGATCGAGGATCACCTTCCGGTAGACGCAGTCGTGGAGATCTCAGTTGTGGTTAAGGATCGCCACAGTAACAAGGTGCTGCTTCCACTCGAGTAGACGCCCATTCCCGCGACGCAGGCCGCTGTCGGGGCGGCCTGCACAGCGGGAGGAGTACTTCGGGTGTTATCGTAGAGACTCTGCATGCCCGAGTGTGAAGTAGTATCGCCCACGGATGGCGGCCAGCCGGTTGCAGGCCGCGGGCCGTTAACGTTTCAGTTGTACGCCTTCCGCTTTCATTTCAAAGCGCTGGATTCTGTCTATTTCCCACCCGGCAAGTCCGGCAACGTCGTTCGGGGTGCTTTCGGCACAATCTTCAGGCAGATTGTCTGTATATCGCGGTGCCACGACAGCCGGAGCTGCGACAAGCGCGCCACCTGCGCGTATGCGAGGATTTTCGAGCCCGTGGCCCAACCGGGCGAAGGTCCAAGCGGACTCCGCGACTGGCCGCGCCCCTTCGTTTTCCGTGCCGCGCACCTGGACGGCCGTACCATCGAGAAGGGCAGACCCTTCCACTTCGACGTCCACCTCTACGATCTGCGCGATCCCGCGATCGTTTACTTCGTTCTCGCATTTGCGCAATTGGCTCGCGACGGCATCGGTCCCAGACGAGGTCGCGCGGTACTTGGACGCGTGGAGCAAGTCGGGCAAGATGGGCGCGCGGGTGCTCAGATCTACGATGGCCAGACGTTCCTGATGACGGAGTTGCCCGCCCCGATCACGCTGGACCTGGCAGGCCCAAACGAAGCCGTCGCCAAAGTCCGGGTAAAGTTCCTGACGCCCACGGAACTGAAGCACGGCCAGGCGCTGGCCGCGAAACCCGAGTTTGGCACATTGCTCGGCAGGATTCGCGACCGCATCAGCACGCTCCGGGCGCTCTACGGCCCCGGGGCTCTCGACATCGATTTCAAAGCGCTGTCCGAGCGCGCGGAACAGGTGCGTATGACGGCCTGCAAGATCGACTTCAGCGAAGTGGAACGAAAGTCGGCGCGGACTGGAGAGCGCCATCCCCTGGGCGGCTTCGTTGGTGAAGCAGAGTACGAAGGTGAACTCGGCGAATTCATGCCGTGGCTGCGCGCCGCTCCGTGGGTTGGTGTGGGCCGGCAGACGGTGTGGGGTAAGGGTGTCGTGGACGTGACGGTGTTAGCGTAAGCAGGCTTCTGCCGTTGACGCTACCGCCCCCTTTCGGTCCCGGCACGGTCAGGTTTTCAAGAGCGAAAAAGCCCGCGAGGTTTCCCCCGCGGGCTTTTTCACTTGAAGGGATGCTCGTCAGTTAGTTCGGCCGGCGCTTCAGCGTCGGGCGCTCGTCTTCGTCGCTCTTCGCGTCCTTGTCCGAGCCCTTCTTGTCCTTCTCGTCCTCGATCGTCGTGCCCGCACCCGGCTTCTTCCGCAGCCGCGGTTTGTTCGCATCGCCGTCGTCCACCTTGCGGCGGTTGTTCAGCGCCATCAGGCGGGCTTTGACGTTGTCAAACTCGGACGTGCTGACGACGTACTCGGGTTTGGCCTTCAGATAGTCCTGAATGTTCTTCTGCGACTGCTTGATCCGGTCGTCTGTCGGCGGATGCGTCGAGAACACCTTCGCCATGGTCCCGGGTTTGCGCTTCTCCATCGTCTGGAGCTTCTCGAAGAAGTCCACGAATGCAGTGGGGTCATACCCGGCCTTGTACATGTACTGCAGACCGAGCAAGTCCGCCTCCTCTTCGAAGCCTCGGGAAAACTTCAGGAAGCCGATCGGCACCAGAACGCTTGCCGCCTGGCGCACGCCGTATCCCGTCCAGCCGCCCATGAAGATCAGCGGGATGGTCGCGAAGTTTGCGATCGTGCCGCGCGTGGCCTGTCGCGTTCCGTGCCGTGCGGCGACGTGCGCGATCTCATGCGCCATCACTCCCGCCAGTTCCGATTCCGACTCGGCCTTCATAATCAGGCCTGAGTTCACGAAAAAGAAGCCGCCGGGCAGTGCGAACGCATTTACCTCTTCGGCATCGACAACCTTGATCGTAAACGGCACCTTGGCATCCGAGTTGCGCACCAGGTTCTGTCCGATGCGGTTAACGTACTCGGAGACGACTGGGTCGTCCACCATCTTGGCCTGGCGCTCCACTTCCTGCGCCAGTTCCTTCCCGATGCCGATTTCCTTCTCGACGGAGTAGATGTTTATCCCGCGCCCAACATCGCGATTACCGATTTCCTCGGGGTTTTTCTTCTTGTCCGCCCCCACTGCTGCGGGAACGAAAAACGTTGCGGCGAGGGCCCACGTAAGGACCAAGCTCGAGAACCGCTTCATCGCCTACCTCCTGCCCAGGGGGCCTTAGACCGATTATAGACCTGCGACCCCTCGTGCACCTCAGGACTCGTAGTGTTAAACGTAGAGAATTGCCAGCAGGTTGCGGCGAATCCCATGTCTATCCCAAACACATCGATTGTCCCGCTCTGGACGGAGTGGCGTGACCGTTTCCCGGTCACCCGCGAATTGATCTACCTAAACCACGCGGCCGTGTCGCCGCTTTGCCCGCCGGCCGCTGAGGAAATGAAGCGGCTGGCAGACGAGGTGCTCCACCATGGATCGCACTTTTACGCTACTTGGGAAACGACTTACGCGAATCTCCGCCAGGACGCGGCGACGCTCATCAACGCACGCAAGGACGAGATCGCGATTACCAAGAACACCTCTGAGGGGCTCGCGACAATCGCGAACGGCATCGCGTGGCGCTCCGGGGACAAAATCGTAGGCTTCAAAGAGGAATTTCCAGCTAACTACTTTCCTTGGAAGCGCTTGGAGGCTCGCGGTGTGCGAGTGGAGTGGCTCTCGGTGACGGATCCACTCGATCGGATCGATGAGGCCTGCCGGGGCGCCCGCCTGCTCGCCATCAGCTTTGTTCAATACCTGAGCGGGTACCGGGCCGACTTGGAGGCCATCGGCGAGATCTGCGCCAGGCATGGCGCCCTTTACGTCGTGGACGCCATCCAGGGACTCGGCGCGTTCCCCGTGGATGTCCGTAAGGCGCGGATCCACGCCCTCGCCTCGGACGGCCACAAGTGGCTTCTGGGCCCGGAGGGCTGCGGAATCCTGTACATCCAGAAGGAGATTCAGGACCACGTGGAGCCGCTGGAGATCGGCTGGACTAATTTTGCGTCGCAAACCTATGGAAACCGTAATACGACCCTCCGCGCCGACGCATCCCGGTACGAGTGCGGCACCCTGAATACCATCGGCTGTTACGGGCTCAGGGCCGCCATTCGCTTCCTGCTCGATATCGGCGTGGACCGCATCGCAGCTCAGGTTCAGGCGCACGCCGCACGGCTCGCCGACGGCGCTGGGGCGAAGGGTTACGAGATCCTCGGCCCGCGCGAGCCGTCGTCTACTTCCGGTATCGTGAGTTTCCGGACGCCGCGCATGACAGCTCAGGCGGTGGTGGGCCATCTGCGAAAGCTCGGCATCGAGACCGCACCGCGCGAGGGGTGGGTCCGAACGTCGCCGCATTTTTACCTCGGTTCGGCGGACATCGAACGCACCATCGAGGCGCTGCCGTAGGCTGCGTTGCGCTGCTCTGTTATCCTGTGACGTGTTGACTTTCAGAGCCGCGTTGCTGTGCGCGTGGGCCGCTGCGGCGCTGGCGCAGTCCCCTCCGCCGCTGGTCCGCATCCTGTCCGACGAGCTTGACCGCAACTTCCGTGTGCTCAAAGAAAAGGGCGATCCAGCGCCATATTACATGGCGTACTCCGTCACGGAGCTGGATGCTGTCAACGCTTCGGCCGCGCTGGGCGCCGTGAAATCGAGCGGATCGGAACGGCTGCGCGTGCTTGATATTACCGTTCGCGTCGGTACGCCGAACCTCGACAACTACCATAGGCTTCGCGGCGAGTTCGCCCAGTTCACGTCCGCTGTCGCCTTGCCGATCGAGGACAGCACCGCCGCCATCCAGCGCCGCCTCTGGCTGGAGACCGACCGCGTGTACCGGCGCGCATCCGAGCGGCTCATCAAGGTGCGTTCGGCCCAGAATGTCAAGGCGGCCGAGGATGATGACTCCGGCGATTTTTCCACTGAGGAGCCGGCGCTACACTTTTCAGCCCCGCCACCGCTCACGATTACGGCGGAGCAAGCCGCCGGGCGCGTACGCTCGCTTTCGGCCGGCTTCGCGCAACACGCCGGCGTCGTGAGTTCTCTGGTCAGTTTCAACGCACAGCGGCAGGTGAGATATCTGGTTGCCACGGACGGCACGCGCATCCAGCATGGGCGCCGCTCCGCCCGCATCTCCATCGTGGCTCGTGCGAAAGCTCTTGATGGAACCGATATCGTGTTGGGCGACAACTTCGATGCGGAGGACCCATCGGGGCTGCCGAAGGATGACGCGGTTGCAGCGGTCATCGCCAAGGCCGCCGGTGAGGTCGCGGCGATGTTGCGCGCCCCCGTAGCCCAACCGTACGTCGGCCCTGCGCTGCTCTCGGGACGCGCCGCAGCCGTGCTCTTCCACGAGATCTTCGGCCACCGAGTAGAAGGCCATCGCCAGAAGGATGAGGCCGACGGGCAGACGTTCACAAAAAGCGTGGGCACGCCGGTGCTGCCCGATTTCCTCTCGGTCGTGTTCGACCCCACGCTCCGCCGCGCCGGGAACGCCGTGCTCAGCGGCTGGTACGAGTACGACGATGAGGGTGTCGCCGCGCGCCCCGTTACCGTGGTCGATAAGGGAGTGCTCCGCTCGTTTCTGATGTCGCGCTCGCCGGTTCGCGGTTTTGCGAAGTCGAACGGGCACGGCCGGCGCGCTCCGGGGTTCGAGGTGGTGGCACGGCAGTCGAACCTCATTGTGGAATCTGCGCGCCGAGAGTCCGATGCGAAGCTCCGGCAGGCACTCGTCGAGGAGGTAAGGCGGCAAGGCAAGACGTATGGCCTCTACCTACGCGACGTGACTGGCGGCTTCACTACAACAGCGCGGGAAGGGCTTCAGGCATTCAAGGTGATGCCAGTCGTCGTATACCGCGTGTTCGCGGACGGGCGTCCCGACGAGTTGATCCGCGGTGCGGACGTCGTCGGCACGCCGCTCGCGAGCTTCTCGAAGATTATCGCTACCTCCGACAAGTCCGAAGTATTCAACGGGTTCTGCGGGGCCGAATCGGGAAGCGTTCCAGCCGCGGCGGTCGCCCCCGCGATGCTGATTTCCGAACTCGAGGTGCAGATGAAGCCGCGCTCTCAGGACCGCCCGCCGCTGCTGCCGCCGCCGGGGAGCGCACGATGAGGCGCCGCACCTTCGTTCTCCTCGCGCCCGCGGCTTTCACCGGTCTGCGTGCGCAGGCGCCGCAGGACGTGGTGCTGCAGGCCATGGCGGATGAACTGGAGCGTTCACGCTCGCTCCGCATCATGAGCTCGGACCTGCCGTACTACATCGAGTACGCGCTGTATGATGGAGAATCCTGCACCGTCACCGCCACGCTCGGCGCCATTGCGCGCTCAGGCCGGATGCGTTACCGGCTTCCCCGTGTGCAGGTCCGCGTGGGCGATTACCAGCTCGACCAGACCAATTACGTTGGGACTGATTTCTCCGCCGGCCCGCGTTACGACGTCGAGAGCTTCCCCATTGACAATTCCTATAGCGTCCTGCGGCATCACCTCTGGCTCGCCACGGACTCTGCGTATCGCTCCGCCGTGGAGGCGTTTTCGCGCAAGCGGGCCGCGCTAAAGAATCTCTCCACCGCCGCGCAGCTCAGCGATTTCGGACCTGCCGAGCCGCTGCAACTCTTGCTCGAAGCTCGCCCGCGCGCCTATAGCGAGGCGCTGTGGAAGGCTCGAATTAAGAAGCTCTCCGGCGTCTTCCTCGAGTTTCCGCATGTGGCGCATTCGAGTGTGGATGTGGATACCTCCTGGACTACGCACTACATCGCCACGTCCGAAGGCACACGGGTTCGCGTTCCGGAGGGCGTTACGGCGATTACCATCAGGGCGTCGGCGTACGCGGCCGATGGCATGCCCCTGCGGAACTCAGTGGTGATTCACTCGCTCGACCCTGACCGGCTGCCCGCCGATGCCGAGCTCGAACGGCAGGCCCGTGCCGTGGCGCAGGACCTGACCGCGCTGACCCAGGCTCCAGCCGGGGAATCGTATGCGGGCCCGGTACTCTTCGAAGGCGTTGCCGCCGCGCAGATGTTTGCGGAGGTGCTCGGCAAGAACCTGGCGGTGCCGCGCCGCCCGGTTTCGAACCCCGGCCGCCCGTTTCCTTTCGTAGCCGGCGAGTTTGAAGGCCGCATCGGCGCACGCGTGCTCCCCGAATGGGTCGATGTGGTCGATGACCCCGCACAGATCGAATGGCAGGGACGGCCGCTGCTCGGCCACTACCGTGTGGATCTCGAAGGCATCGCGCCCCCGAAGCTGACGCTGATCGAAAAGGGAGTGCTGAAGAATTTCCTGTTGACGCGGCAACCCGTGCAAGGGGTGTCCGGGTCGAATGGGCGCGCGCGCCTGTACGGCATGTTCGGACACAAGGCGGCGGGCTTTGGAAACCTGTTCGTGCGCGCATCGCAATCGGTGTCGCGCGATACACTCCGGAAGAAGCTGATCGAGACCTGCGCGCAACGCGGCAAGCCGTACGGGCTCATCGTTCGACAGATGGACTTTCCGTCGTCGGCGGCGTTTGACGAGATCCGGCGGCTGCTGGCGGGCTCTGCAGGGTCGTCGTCGGGGCGCGTCAGCCTGCCCGTGCTGGTCTACCGCGCTTACCCCGACGGGCGCGAGGAACTGGTTCGCGGCCTCAAGTTCCGCTCACTGAACGCGCGTTCGCTGAAGGATATCGCGGCCGCGTCCGATGAAAGCTTCGTTTTCGATTTCCTGGATCATGACGCGCCGTTCGCAGTGATGGGTGGCGCAAGCTTTGTTTCCGAAACCTCGGTGGTGGCGCCCTCCGTCCTTATCGATGACGTGGAACTCGAACCGCTGCCCACCGATTACCCGCGGCCTCCCATCGTTCCGGCGCCCCAGCTCAAGTAATGCGCATTCTGACCCGAGCCATCTTCAGAGAGATCATTGCGAGCGCGCTGCTCGGCACCCTGCTGTTCACGTTCGTCCTGTTTCTCCAGCGCGCGGGGCGCAGTTTCGAGTTGCTGGCGCGGAGTTCCTCCGGGTTTGAGACGCTGGCCTATCTGTTCACTCTCATTCTTCCGTTCACGCTGACGTTCTCATTGCCTGTCGGAGCGCTGGTCGGAATCCTGATCGGCCTGAGCCGGATGTCCAGCGACGGCGAGATCGTCGGTATGCGTGCCGCGGGTGTGCCGAGCCGGCAGGTAATCCGTCCGGTCCTCGGCATGGCTTTGGTCTTCATGGTCCTCACGGCGGCGTGTACGATGTGGCTGACGCCCTTCTCCATTCGGGAGACGTACCGCGTCCTGAACCGCCTGAGCGGTGAGCAGGTCACCGCGCAGGTGCAGCCACGCGTCTTCCAGGAGCAGTTCCCCGGGGCCATCCTGTACGTGAGCGACGTGATTCCCGGTCCGGTGGAACGGTGGCGCAGCATCTTCATCGCCGATGACCGCCCTGCAGGTCCGGGCGCGCCGCACAGGGAAGGGGAGGGGCCGAGGATCCTGCTCGCCCGCGAGGGCATCGCGATCCCCGATCTCAAGAACAACCGTGTGCAGTTGCATCTGGTGGACGTGAACACGCACGAGGTTGGTAAGGAGCCCCGCGAGTACCTGAGCTCGGCGTATCCCGTCGGCGATCAAGTGCTCCAGGCGACCCGGTCCAACGAAAAGCGCACGGCGCGGCCCTTTCAGGAAATGGACATGGGGCCTCTCTGGCGCGCGGCCGGTGATTCGCGCGACGCCGCGATCGAACTGCACCAGCGGCTCGCGCTGCCACTGGCGTGCGTACTGCTGGCGCTCGCGGGTGTGCCTGTGGGCGTTTCGTCGCGCAAGTCCGGCAAGTCGGCGGCGTTCGTCGTGACCGTGGCGCTCGCCTTCTTCTACTACATGGGGATGATCAGCCTCATCAATCTCGCCCGCGAAGGGACAATGCCGGTGTGGCTCGCGGTGTGGACTCCGAACATCGTGGTGGCGGCGCTCGCCGCCGTGATGCTCACGAGGCTGGACAAACCCGGCGACCGGGACGTGGTAGCGCAGCTTAAGGGGCGTTTCGAGGGTCTCTGGCGGCGGCTGCGCGGGCTCGCGCCGGGAAGCCGCCCCGCACCGGTCCGCAACGGCAGCCGTGTGGGACGCGTGCCGCTGCTGCCGCAGATCGTGGATACATACATTCTGTCCACGTTCCTGTTCTACTTCGCAATGCTGCTCGCGAGCTTCGTCCTGATGGCGGAGGTCTTCACGTTTTTCGAGTTGCTGGGCGACATCGTGAAGAACCGGATTCCGATGGCGAGCGTTGCCGCGTATTTGTTCTTTTTGACGCCCAAGCTGATCTACGACTCAACGCCGATCAGCGTGCTGGTGGCCGTTCTGGTGACCTTCGGGGTCATGTCGAAGCACAATGAGGTCACGGCCTTCAAGGCCACAGGCGTCAGCCTCCACCGGCTGTCCGCCCCGGTGTTGATCGCCAGCCTGGTGTTGAGCGCCGGCCTGTTCGCCTTCGATTATTACCAGGTGCTGCCGCAGGCGAACCGGCGCCAGGATGCGCTGCGGGCGGAGATCAAGGGCAACGCGGTTCAGACGTTTTTGCGACCGGATCGCAAATACATCTTCGGCCAGGGTTCGCGGATCTACTACTACAAGTTCTTTGACCCGCAGTCGGCCGTGATGGTAGGGGTGAGCGTGTACGAACTGAACCGCAACCCATTCCGGCTGAAGAAGCACATCTCGGCAGAGCGGGCGCAGTGGAACCCGGCGCTGAAGGCATGGGTGTTCACGAA
>DATMXS010000172.1:0-2439 GCA_035561355.1 Bryobacteraceae bacterium
GAAGTCCCGGAGCATGTCGAGCGCGAAGGTGAAGTATCCCAGCCGGCGCAGTAAACACAGCGGGTCCTGGCTTTCGCGGCCGGCGTTTTGGAAAATGCAGGTCACGCCGGACGCCTTCCAGGCCGCCAGGAACTCGTCGCGTTCCCTCTGGTCCGACACGAATCGGGTATTCTCCATCTCATCCATCAAATCCTCGATTTCGGCGTCGGAGGCGCCACGGTCGTGGGTCAACTTGATGGCGTCGCCATCCCACGCGGCCCGCGGGGCAAAGCCATAGGGCTCCATCACGATTGAGCGAGCGTGCAGCTCGAGTCCTCGCTGCAACTGGGCGGGCTGGGGTTTCAATACCGCCAGCGCGGCACTTCGCGCTTGGGCGATTACCTCGTTCGGGGGATCGAACGGGCTGGCGACATCCGCCAGGGCCGCCGCTCCGCAGAAGAACTCTCGTCGATTCATAGCGCCTCACATTTGCCGGGACAGTATGGCGGTAGGGGTCTCCAATTCGATAGCTATACGCTCGAAAATGCCGGCCAGCCCGGCTACCAGTGCCCCGCGCATGGAAACGTCGCCGCCGGTACTAGAGAGTTCCACTTCGACGGGCCATCGGATCACGGACTGGAATACGTTCCGGATTCTCTCAAAGAGGGCGGGGAACGGTGCACCCAGCAGAATGATCTTGCCGGGATCGTAGCAGGCCGAAACGTTAGCCAGAGCGACACCGAGTGTTTCTGCCAGCTCGCGGGCGAGTTGCTCGGCGGGCGCGTTGCCCTGCTCAGCGGCTTCGAGCAACGCCTCCACGGGCGGTTTGCGCCTCAAGAGGCCGGCCAGGGGCCCCGGCGCGGCCTGCGCGAGTTGTTGCACGCGCTCCGCGATGCGGTCCATGCCGACGGCAGATTCCAGGTGACCCCGTCCGCCGGTAGGCGTGCCGAGCACCGCCGTATTCGGCACCATGTGAGCGATTTCGCCGGCGGCCCAATGAGTGCCACGATAAGGTCCGCCATTCAAGAACACGCCCACGCCAATACCGCTGTCGAGTTGCACCAGCAGGAAGGACTGCTGGTCTTTTCCCCCGCCGAAGCGCGACTCGGCCAGTGCCGAGAGGTTGACGTCGTTGTCCACCAGCACAGGAATTCCGAATTCCCAGTTAAGGTCCGCACCCAGGGGAATATTGCGCCAGCCGAAGACGTTGTCCGTTTCGAGCACAATCCCGTTACGCACATCGACCAGCCCCGGTGCTGCGACGGAAATCAGACGGCGGCAGGCCTGTCCGGGGGGCGCCTCGCGCAGGATCGAGCGGATGGCGTTTTTGAGGGCCTCCATAATGAAGTCCGGTCCAAGCTCCGGCCGGACGGGCAGAGAAGTCTGGGCGGTGAGCGAACCATCGAGGCGGGCCTCCCAGACCTGAATCCCGTCGGCCGCGACGCGGGCCGCGATCACACGGCCGCCGTCAGGATCGAGACGTAGCAAGGTGGGCTTCTTGCCACGTCGGGAGCCGCAGTTGCTCTGGCCGATCTCGACCACCAAGCCGCGAGCGACCAGATCGGCCACCTGCTCCGACACGGTCGGCTTGCTGAGCCGGCTGAGGCGAGCGAGATCCGACCGCGAGAGAGGGCCGATTTCGCGCAGCAGGTTGAGTAGACCACAAGCGTTCATGGTCTTCATCAGGAGGGAATCGACCCTCCGGTTTAGACGCCTCGAGGTTTCAGTAAGCACGTTGTCGACCTGCCTGTAATTGTAAACCACCCTTCCTATTGTTTTGCAAGCTATAAATCGCCATTTACTGGCACTTACGGTAGAAAAATGCTGAGATAGGAAGGGGTTCACGCCCGCAGCTCGCAAAAAAAACGAAAACAAGATCTTGACATCCCTACATCTCCTGCATTATAAGTTAGGCCAGGCAACAAAAAGATAGAGCGTTGCTAAGCTTCCACAGAATCCGAGCGTTGGTCCGGCTAGGCGGAACCGCCGCCGAGCTGAGCAAAGGAATTCTCATGTCGAAAGCACCAGTTATTGCCGCACTCGCGGCGGTTTTGTTCTCCATGCCGTGCTGGCCGCAGGCCTCCAACGGCCGGGTCAGCGGGACGGTTCAGGATGAGAGCCGCGCCGTAGTTCCCAACGCCAACATCGAGTTGACGAACCCGGCTACCGGCGTGACGCATCGCAGCAGGTCCAACGACACCGGGTTCTATGCCTTCCCCGGCCTGGTGCCCGGAACGTACAAGCTCGCGGCCGAGGTACCTGGCATGCAGCGCTTCGTCGCAAGCGTGGTGGTGCAGGTTCAGCAGAGTGTCGTCGTCGATCCGGTGATGCGGGTCGCGCAGACCACCTCCACTGTAGAGGTCGTCGAGGCCACGCCGCTGGTCACGACTGACAATCCCACGCTTGGGCGCGTGCTGGAGCGTACGCGGATCGAGCAACTTCCCATCAACGGCCGGAGCG
>DATMXS010000173.1:0-2890 GCA_035561355.1 Bryobacteraceae bacterium
GTTGCGCATTATCAATTTGGCGCAGTAGCCTACTATTCAATAGCGGCGAGTCTCGTAACGTTCATCGCAGGTTTGCAGAATGCGATTTTTAGCGCAATGATTCCAAACTCTGCTGTGCTGCACGCTCGTGGCGCTACAGACGAACTCGGCACGTTGTTGCAGGTAACAAGTCGTTACGGCATGTTCCTCCTCCTGTTCACCGGACTCCCACTCATATTGCTTGGTGATTGGGTTCTGAGGTTGTGGGTAGGTGGTGCGTATGCCGCACACGGTTTCCTGTTGCTTCAGATACTGATCGTGGCAAATATCATCCGCCTTTCCATGACGCCCTATTCCGTCCTGCTGGTAGGCACTGGACAACAGCGGCTAGTCATAATGACTCCGCTTCTGGAAGGTTTGACCAATCTGATTGTGTGTGTTGTGCTTGGTCCCTTCTATGGCGCAATTGGTGTTGCCATTGGGACTCTCGCAGGTGCAGTAGCCGGAGTGTTGGGTCACCTCTTGTACAACATGCGGAAAACTACTGAGATACGAGTCGATGTCCAGAAGCTAATCAAGGGCGCGCTTCTCAGGCCGCTCGTTTGTTCCACGCCGATACTCGCCGTGGGATTAGCGCTCCACTGGATGAATGGCGGAACACCTGTGGTACGTGCCACATCGTTTCTCTTCGGGTGCATAGGCGCTCTCGTTTGTGCGCTGAAGTGGGGGGATGTTGGAGGATTCCGCAATGTGATGCGCCACGGAACAGCGCAATGGCCTAATTCGGCGGGTGCTTAAGGTCTGGAAGCTATGTTGCGAAATTTTTGCGTGAGTGAGATGGGGCAGTACGATTGGCATCATTATTTTGGGTTCCAGCCTCGAAAGGGAAGTTATTGAGTTACGAATTAGAAGCTTGCCCGGTTTGCGAGTGCAGGCAGCACATCGAAGCGTTCAATGCAAGAGATCCTCACTACGGCATAGCAGGCAAGTACCGGCTTACGCGCTGTTCTGAATGCGAGCTCGTATTCTTAAATCCAATGTATTCGGACCAGGAGCTTGCAGGTCTCTATCCGCAGAATTACTACGCTTACCAAGACCTCTCGCGTAGGGCCAGCCGTTACTGGGAGATTCTGAAGTCGCTACTCGGAATGCGTACTGGAACGAAAGACCCGAACTTCTCTGCGCCCGGACGTATTCTCGATGTGGGGTGCGGCACAGGCTGGTTTCTGGCAAACATGCGAGCACGTGGTTGGGACACGTATGGTGTCGAGATCTCTTCCGAAGCAGCCCGAATTGGCCGGCAATCCGCTGAATTGAACATCAAGGCCGGGACGATTTTCGATGCAGGGTTCGCTCCCAATTTCTTCGATTACGTCCGCTCGAACCACTCTTTCGAGCACATGTCCCGTCCGAATGAGACGCTCAAAGAACTGCATCGTATCCTCAAGCCCTCGGGCAAGCTGTTGATTGGGGTTCCGAACATAGAGGGGGCAAATGCTCGCTTTTTTCGTGATCACTGGTGGTATCTCTGCGCACCAGTGCACACCTTTCATTACTCTCCTCGCACGCTCTCACTGCTCCTTTCAAAGCATGGCTTCACCGTTGAAAAGGTGACGTACAACTCGGATTACTCTGGCGTCCTGGGGAGTTTTCAGATCTGGCTCAATAGGAATTCCAAGCGTACCGCGGATCAGGGTTGGGCTTACAACAACAAATTCCTTCGGTTCGTCGCGCAACGTATCGCCCGCGCCTTTGATTTGTTCGGCCTCGGAGACGTCATCGAGATCACGGCTCGCAAGGCTGACCGACTATGAAAGTTCTGATCACAGGCGGAGCAGGCTTCATCGGTACCCACCTTGCGCGTCGCTTGTTGCGCGAAGGCCACGCGGTTTCCATCCTCGACAACTTCAGCCCGCAGATTCACGGAACTAACCAATCACTCGCACCGGATCTGGCTCCACACGTTGCGCTTCATGTTGGAGACGTGCGCGATGCGAACGTTTTTGCGCGCGCGCTGCAGTTGCAGGATGCAGTCGTACACCTCGCTGCCGAGACCGGAACCGGGCAGTCGATGTATGAAGTTGTGCGCTACCAGGACGCCAACGTGGGCGGCGCTGCCGTGCTTCTGGATTACCTGGTCAATTGCAAGACGCATCGCGTTCGGAGGCTTGTCACGGCGTCATCGCGCGCCATCTACGGCGAGGGAAGTTATCGCTGCGCCGGGCACGGCATCGTGTACCCTCCATTGCGCGCTGTCGCCGACATGGAGGCTGGCCGATTCAATCCGCTCTGCCCTTCGTGCGGGTGCGACATGCTCTCCGAGCCCACGCCGGAAGAAGCCCCGCTCCAGCCAACATCGTTCTACGGACTGACGAAGCAGATGCAGGAGCAGATGACGCTGATGTTCGGACAGGCGCTTGGCATCGCGGCGTATGCATTGCGTTTCCAGAACGTCTACGGCCCCGGACAGTCGCTGACAAATCCGTATACCGGCATCCTGGCAATCTTCGCAACGCAGGCACGGAAGAATCTGCCTATCTACATCTTCGAGGATGGCGAAGAGAGCCGCGACTTCGTTTACATAGACGACGTGGTCGATGCCATTTCGAGATGTCTCGCTTGCGACGATGATGGCGCAGTGGCCCTGAACGTAGGGTCGGGCGAGCGCACGACGGTTAAGAAGGTTGTCGAAGAGATCACTGCATTCTTCGGCAGCAGTTCCGAGATTTCGGTTACAGGTGCATTCCGGCAAGGAGACATACGGCACAACCTCGCAGATCTGAGCCGGGTTCGGGCGCGCATTGGCTACGAACCTGTATGGCAGTTTGAGGAAGGCGTGCAGCGGTTCCTTGAGTGGGCTGCCGGGCAGGAGTGTGCTGCGACGAAGTACGAGTCTTCGCTGCAAGAAATG
>DATMXS010000174.1:0-4149 GCA_035561355.1 Bryobacteraceae bacterium
GAGTTATACCTCCGCGGCAAGATCGCGGGCAAGTTCACCCTGAAACTGGAACTCGCGCCCGGCGACGGCTTCATCCGAGTCGAAGAGAATCCGGCGGAACTCCAGATGGCCACCGTGGACCTGGAGCTGAAGGTTCACCAATTCGATCCTTCGACGCTCGCCGCGCTCGAAGAAAACCCGGACACCGACCCCGTCGAGAAGTACTACGAGAACCTCGAAAACCTCAATCTTCCGGACCAGAAAGTCATGACGGATGCCGAGAAGATCGGCACGGGCAGGATGCTGCACGCGCAGGCCGGGAACCACTTCGGCCGCGCCCGGCTACTGTTTGCGAAGCTCGATGCATCCAAGCTGCCTGACGGAGTGGACGATTACGAGATCATCCTCACCGAGACGGCGAAACACGGCGGCGTCGCGATGTTCGACAAGGAGCACGAAGGAACCAAGATCGATCTCCCCGTGAAGGTGAAGATCAAGGACCTGAAGGCCAAAGAGTACGAGTCCTGGTGCGAAGGTTCAACCGCGACCGAGGACTTCAGGCAGGTCCGTCTTGACCTCGGCATGGACCGCGATGCGGGTGGCCTGGAGAAAACGCCGAAGCGAAACGGCGACTGGGCACGGTTCACCGTGGCCGAGATCAAGAAGGTCGAGGTGCAGTACAAGCCGCCTAAGGGCGAAGCAGCCGCTTGGGACACGGCGAACCACCGCTTCTATATAAATTTCGGCAGCGATCCGGACGGGCGGAAGGTGGAGATCGGAGCCACGCTGAGCAAGAAACTGAAGGATGTCGTCGTTCACTTCATGCTTGCCCCGCACGCCGACAACAGGAAATCGGCCAACTGGGGCGTGGACATACCTGCAACTTGGAAGTGGAAGGACGTCAGCGCGGATGTGAAGCACAAGGATCGACCATCGCGGACCAAGCTGCTCCACGTTTCCGCCAAGACGGACGCAAACGGGTTCGCCAAAGCCGAGCTGACTCTGTCACGATTCGGCGGCGACCAGTTTCAGCCCGCCTGCTACCTGGAGCAGGACCCCCATCTGGCGAAGTACATTCCGGCGAGGGACAAGCTCCAGAAGCGCAAGCCCGTGCTCGCGGAATACTGGATTACGGTCTGGCGCAAGTTCTGGTATGAGGTCTTGAAGGTCCAGGGCATAGCCTGCCCGGGGATGGGCTCGTCGGAGCAGAAGTACGAGCGCGTCAAGACGACAATGAAGAACTGCCCCGACGTTCCGATCAAGCGCTCCAAGGTGAACGGTTTCAATCCGAAGGCGATCTATCCGAAGTACATGGTCATCCTCAACGGCGGCAACGACGACGCTCTCGTTGTCGCGGATACGAACAAAGACCAGTTCTTCGATGTCTGCAAGGACGAAAAGGACAAGCCGATCAAGGTTCCGATCCTGGTCTGCGACGCACAGTGGGACGAAGGGGGCAACAGCGGCGCCCTGAATCCGCCGGCTGTCGACCCCACCGCCTTCCCTCTGGATCTCACGACAGACAAGCTCGTTCTCATACCGCCGCTTCAAGGCGGAAACCTGCTCGCGAGTGGAACATGGATCGCGGCTGAGTGGGATGCGGCCGCGAACGCCGGCGCCGGCGGATGGGCGAACGTCAGGAATGGCAATCTGGCCGCCGGGGACCTTGCCGTCAATCCGGCGCGCGGCGATCTGCAGGACGTTCGCGTCGGACTCCCGGCGGGTGTAGGCGCGACCACTGCCGACACGAAGGTGTGGATCAAGGACCTCGTCATCAAAGGCGCGAACGGCCCCTATCTGGGCGAGTACAGCAGCGCGACGAAGAAGATCCTGGCGGTGTACGATCCTGATGAACCCGTCGATTTTCAAAACACGATCGGGCACGAACTCGGGCACGCCTTCAGCCAAGTGACAAAAGTTCGCCCGGCGGGCGTTCCGGCGCACCCGCACCAGTACAATAAGCAGGGCTCCCACTGCAGCGAGCAGGTGAACAAATGCCTGATGTACGAGAGCGGACCCATCGCAGGATCCTTGGACTGCTACTGCGATGTGTGCCACCCGTACGTGCTGGTGCAGGACATGTCGGACCTGGCATGACAGCCGGGCATAACGAGAGGCCCGCGTGAGATGGCTGGCGCTGCTCGCGGTGGCGCCCGTACTGGGCCTGTTTTTGTGCCCGTACGGTAGCGCATCTCGGCCGGCGAGTTTGGGAGGAACGGCGATGGACGAAGCGCAGGCGAAGGCTCGATCGGCAATCAGGCTGGCCGATGACGACTACTTTGACGTTTCGACGGAGCGGCTGACTGAACTGCAGTCTCGAATCGCAGGAGAGGAAGGCGGAGTGCCGGTTCCCCCGCGGCCGGGCAGCCTGCCGTTCGTGCTGGCCGCCGGAGCACCGCGGACCATCGACACCGCCCGGCGAAGCACGTTGCCCGTCCTGGTGGCGACGCGCCTTTCGGGCCAGCGCCGATGGGAAGTCGAGTACAACCATAATGCGTGGTTCGTAGTCTCGGACCTCATCACGGGACGCGTGACCGCAGCGCGACCGTTCGTCCCCGGTAAGCGCGAGCTCAACGCGAAGCCGTCGATGCGGGGTACGCCTCCAAATGCGATCAATGCAGCGACCCTCGTGAATGCGGTGCGCACGGTGGATGTCAGGAGCTTCGCGCCGGTCGAATGGCAGCGCGGGCGCGTGGCGGTTACGGTCGTCTACTTCGACACATCATCGAATACCGTGGTCGTGGAGTTAATGGGAGCCGAACGGGAGAAGCGCGCCTTGCCCACTGCGCCATCGTCTTTCCTGCTCCCCATTGCGGCGCCCGATCCCCGCGCCGCGGGTGTGTGCCTCTCCGTTCCGGAGAAAGCCGGCGCGGGCCCAGTGCACGTTCGGGGATCGGTGGAGGTCATTGCGGAGCATGCCGCCGTCTTCCCGGGCGCGGGTGGCGAGGGGCACATCCTCTCCGCGGCGCTTTTGCTACTGAAACGCGACGAGCCGGAACCCGTATACATCGGGCTGGCGGCGCCAGTGTCCAAGCACGGCGAGTCGTTCCGCGGTTCTTTTGAGTTCGACTTGCGGAAAGCCGTGGACGGCGCCGATCTGGCGGGCGCATATCAGGCGTGGCTCGTTGCCGGCGACCGTGTGGTGGGCCCCCGCCCGATCACAGTTGAGAGCAAGTGAGCCAATCCAGGCCTGTCACACGCTGATCGTCTGGTCGCGGCGCACCTGAGGTTTCGAGCGAGCATGTGCCGGCCGGCGCTCTGCTGACCGCCTGGAAGCGGCACCGGTCGGCGGCGAGGTTCTCGCGAGGGACTTGCTGCTCTGACCGTCGCAGTCGCCTGGATCGCGTACCGGCCCCTTGTGGGTGCCGGCCTGCTGGCAGGCGCGGCCCTGCTGACGTACTTCACGGTGCGAGTCCGGAGATCGGCGGCTCCAAAGCGCGGGCGTGCCAGCGCCGCCGTGGCGTAGTAACGCTCAGCGAAACTCGCGGCCCGCATGGGATAGCAGCCCCGTATAATACATCGTCATGACACGTAGACAGGCGCTGAGCGCGCTGACGGCCCCGGCCATCGCCGCCACGCACGGGCAGCGCGCAGCCGCGGGCTCGACGACGTTTCAGATCGGGTGCATGACCATCACCTACTCGGCGTTTCCGTTCGAGCGGGCTCTCCAGGGCATCGCCGGGGCTGGATACCGGTTCGTGGGCTGGGGCACAACCCACAAGGCCTCGACAGGCGGCGACGCGCCGGTGATCGCCGCCGATGCGCAACCCGCGGAGGCCCGGCGCCTCGGCCAGGTTTGCCGCGACAGCGGACTGACGCCCGTGATGGTGTTCTCGATGATCTACGTCGAGGCGCCGGACTCGGTGAAGGTTCACACCCGCCGCATCGAGCAGGCCGCGGCCGCCGGCATTCCGTTCATCATTACCTTCGGCAAAGTGGGGGAGGCGGGACAGGGCGATTTGGCGACCTGGGTCAGGAACCTCAAGCAACTCGGGCCGATCGCTCGCGATGCCGGCGTAACACTCGTGATCAAGCAGCACGGAGGACAGACGGCGACCGGTAAGGACTGTTCGAGGATCATTCAGGCGGTTGCCGATGACGGCGTCAGGATGTGCTACGACGCAGGCAACGTTCTCGACTACGAGAGTGCCGACCCGCTCCCGGATATCC
>DATMXS010000175.1:0-16294 GCA_035561355.1 Bryobacteraceae bacterium
GGCAAGAACACATGCCTGATTCATGAAGGGGCGGGTTCCTGGTTCTTCCTGGGAGAACTGCTGACTTCTCTGGCGTTTGTTCCGGACGCGGCTCCGCCGGACCGTTGCGGCTCATGCACGCGGTGCATCGACGCGTGTCCGACGGCTGCGATCGTCCCCACAGGGCGGGAGCAACCGGCGTGGGCGGTGGACGCGCGGCTTTGCATTTCCTACTTCACGATCGAATCGCGCGAGGCGACGCCTGAGGCAGAGCGCGCAGGGGTGGGGCGAAACATATTCGGCTGCGACATCTGTCAGGACGTCTGTCCCTGGAACCGAAGGACGCCGGTAACGGCGGACCCGGCATTCGCGCCGCGCGAGGTTGCGCCTCCGCTCGAACGTTTAGCCGGGCTGAGTGAGCAGGAGTTCCGGCAGATGTACCGGGATACCCCCGTGAGCCGGGCACGTTATACAGGCTTCCTGCGCAATGTGGCGACGGCGATGGGTAACGCTGGGCTGGCCGAGTTCCGCGCCCCGCTCGAACGGCTTGCGCATTTCGACGATATGACGGTGCGTGAGCACGCCATCTGGGCACTGACGCGCATACAATAGTCCTCGATGCGCGGTTTGCTGTGCCTGCTCGCGTGCGTTGCACTCGCCGCGGCGGCGCCACCACGAAGCCCGGTCGTGAACGGGCCTGGTTTCGACCACTTCTATAACCTGGAGTATGACGCGGCCATTGCGGAGTTCGCGCGTGATGCGGCACTGAACCCGCAATCACCCGACGCCCGCAATCACCTCGCGATGGCGGTTCTCTACCGGGCGATGCTGCGCTCCGGCGCGCTCGAGAGTGAACTCGTAACCGGCAATAATCCATTTGTGCGGCGGCAAAAAGTCGAGGCTTCGCTCGAGGACCGACAGGAGTTTGAAACCTCCGTTGAGTCAGCGATCTCATTGGCGGAAGCCCGGTTGAAGGCCGATCCAAAGGACGTGAACGCAACGTACGCGCTTGGTGTAGCGTACGGCCTGCGGGCGAACTACAAGTTTCTGGTGAGGAAGGCGTGGCGCGATGCGCTCAAGGACGCGACGACGGCGCGGAAGCATCACAACCGCGTTACGGAGCTGAATCCGTCGTTCATCGACGCGAAGCTCATTCAGGGCCTGCACGATTTCGTGGTGGGGAGCTTGCCGTGGGGATGGAAAATGCTGGGATTCCTCATCGGTTTTCGGGGAGACAAGGAAAAAGGGATCCAGACATTGGAACTGGTGGCCTCGCAGGGCGGGCTGAACCGGGTGGACGCGGAAATCCTGCTCTGCGCGGTGTACCGCCGTGAGCGGCAGACGCAGCGGGCGATTCCCCTGCTGGAGGACCTGATCCGCCGGTTTCCCCGCAATTACCTTCTGCCAATGGAACTGGCGCAGATGTTCAGCGATCTCGGGGACAAGGATAAGGCCCTGGCGGCCCTTGATCACCTCGAGCGGCAGATCCGGCTGGGCAGGATCCCGCGTGACAGGGTGAGGCCGGAGCGAATCAGCTTCGCACGGGGGAACATACAGTTTTGGTATGGGGACCTGGATGATGCCCTGGTCAACCTGCGCCGGGCGGCCGCCGCGGCGGAGGATTTGGATCTTCACACGGGCGTGCTGGCCTGGATGCGGCTCGGCCAGGTCTATGACCTGAGGCGCGAGCGAGCCGCGGCGAGGAAAGCCTACGAGCGCGCGATCGTATTTGCGCCGGATTCGGACGCGGCGCGCGAATCAAGGGGATATCTAGCGAAGGCCTATGAGAGGGATGAGGGCTAGCTTGGGGCGGCCTGCCGGACAACAATGAGGGTGCAGGCCCGCGTACTCGGCGGCAAGCGGGCCTTCTAAAACCTGCTTCAGGAGAGGCTACTCGATAGTCAGCTTCACCGGTTGCTCGATCAGCTTGGGCTCCTTGCCCCGCGTGAGGATCATCAGCGCCAGCCGGCCGGCCTTCACCTTTCCGGGCACCTTGATCTTGACCGCGGTCGCGGCCTGATCCTGGATTTCGACGACGAAGTCGTCCGTACCGTCGGTCAGGTACACTTTATCGACATTCGCCTTATCGAGGTTTTCACCTGTGACGGTCACAACGTCGCCGATTTTGGCGGTGAGGGGTTCGCAGTTCTTCATCTGCGGCATCACGCTCTGACCGAGCAGAGCGGCGGGCAGCAGAATCGAAACCGCGACGACGAGGAGCAAATAAGAGACTTTCATCTGAAACGGCCTCCCTAAGAAACACAATGCTAGACCCGCGGGAGGCCGATTGCAAGCGAACGTTTCGGCAAGGCCCACGTCTTGCGGTCTTACTGTGCGTCCTGCCACTCCTCATACCAAGCCATCTGGATCGCTTCCAGCTTGCCCTCTGTGGAACGTGCCGGGTCGTCGTCAAAGCCTTCCAACTCAGTGACGCGGCGGTGCAAGTCCGTAAAGCGGACCGAGAGCGGATTTTCGCCGGGAAAAGTCTGGTGCAGCGCGATGCCGATCTCCTCGGCGTTATCCCACGTCAGCGCCATCGATCTTCGTCCCCTTCAACGCGCTTCGCACCGCCGAGTTCATCATGCTCTCGGCCAGATGCGTCGTCGCCGCGTTCAGCTTCTCAATGTGCGCGCGAATTGCCAGGTAATCGTCCGAGTGATACACGACCAACAGTTCGTTCTGCGCGGCGTCGATCGCCGCCTCCTCGTCTTCGGACAACTCCAGCCACGTGTCGCTCGCCTTGGCTTTCTCCAGGGCAGCCAGGATCGTGTCGGCTTCGATCCGCGCTTCACGCACCTGACGCTCGGCGAAGTCCTCCTCCGCGCGCTCGAAGCTCTCGCGAATCATCGCTTCCACCTGCTCGTCACTCAGCCCGTATGACGGCTTCACTTCAACCGACTGTTCCCTGCCCGTCCGCTGATCGCGCGCCGTGACGTTCAGAATCCCATTCGCGTCGATCAAAAACCGCACTTCAATTCGCGCCATTCCCGCCGGTAGCGGGTCGATGTCCTTCAGATCGAATCGCGCCAGGCTGCGGCAGTCCTTCACCATTTCCCGCTCGCCCTGGAGCACGTGGATCAGCACGTTCCGCTGCCCGTCCACCGCCGTAGTGAAAGTCTCCGTCGCGCTCGCCGGGATTGTCGAATTGCGGTGGATCAGCTTTGAAACCATGCCGCCCATCGTCTCGATGCCGAGCGAAAGCGGCGTGACGTCGAGCAGCAATTTGTCCTGCACCTGCCCCGTCAGGATCCCCGCCTGTACCGCCGCGCCGAGCGCCACTACCTCGTCCGGATTCAGCTCCGTGTGTGGCCGCGCCCGAAACAGGTTCTCCACCGCCTGACGCACCAGCGGGATGCGCGTCGATCCGCCCACCAGCACGACTTCGTCGATCTGCTGCACTGTGAGCCGCGCATCGCGCAAGCACTCGCGGCAAGGGCCGAGCGTGCGGTCCACGATGTCCTTAATCAAGCCCTCGAACTGCTCCCGCGTGATTGCGCGCCGATACGTGCGGCCGTTCCACTCCACATCGATCGTCGTGTCCGGCACGAACGACAGCCGCTCCTTCGCGTCGATGACCGCGCGGCGCAGCGTCTGAACGAAACCCCCGTGATGCGAAAGGTCCTCGCGCCATTCCGAAGCCGTATCCTCCAGCGCGATCCGCAGCAGCCGGTTGTCGATGTCGTCTCCTCCGAGGTGCGTATCGCCGTTTGTCGAGAGCACCTCGAAGATGCCCTCGTGCAGCCGCAGAATCGAGATGTCGAACGTGCCGCCGCCCAGATCATAGACGGCTACGACGCCGTCCTTGCGCTTGTCCAGTCCGTAAGCGAGCGACGCCGCGGTCGGCTCGTTCACCAGCCTCAGCACCTCGAGACCGGCGATGCGCCCGGCGTCCTTCGTCGCCTGCCGCTGCGCGTCATTGAAGTACGCGGGGACGGTGATCACGGCCTGCGTGACTTCCTGCCCCAGGTACGCCTCTGCGTTGCGCTTCAACTCCTGGAGGATCAGCGCAGAAATCTCAGGCGGCGTGAAGCTGCGCTCGCCGAGTTGCAACCGGATGACGGACTCGCTCCCCGCGGCGATGCGGAAGGGAAAAAGCGCTGCCTCGCCGGCGACGTCCTCCACTCCGCGCCCCATCATGCGCTTTACGGAGTACACCGTCCGCGCAGGATCGTCGATGAGCATTCGGCGCCCGGCCTCGCCCACGAGCACCGCATCACCCGCGTGCACCACGCTCGGCACCAGCTTGCCGCCGTCCGCGCCGGCGATGATGCGGGGACCCGTTAGGTCCATGAATGCGACGAGACTGTTCGTCGTCCCGAGATCGATGCCGACCACGGGTGCGGCGCTCGCGGCGCCGAAATCGATTTGGAAAACGTCAGACATGGGCGAGTGCGCCTTCCACCTGGCGGATGAGTTTATCGATATACCGGCGCCGGTTCAGCACCGATCTCAGTTCCGGAAGCGCGCTTTCATCTCCCGCATCGTGGCGTGCGAACAGCCGTTCCATATCCGCCCGCGAACGATCGCGCGCATCGATCAGGTGATCTCGCGCGGACTCGATGCTGGCGCGGTCCCCGCTCTCCAGCACTTCGTTTACCTCGAATACCTTTTCCAGCAGCTCGGAGGGAACGCGCTTCTCATCCCCGGTCTCCAGGCCAGCGCCGCTGACCACGTACTCGGCCCGCAGCAGCGGATCGCGCAGTACGCGATACGCGTCGTTCAGAATCGCGCTCTTCTCGAGCGCCTGCTCGCGTTCGGCGGCCGTGCCGCGCATGAACCGGTCCGGGTGCAGTTCGCGGCTCAATCGATAAAAGCGTTGCTGAAGGTCGGCCTGGTCAAGGTTCAACCTGCGTTCGACGCCGAAGAAAGCGAAGTATTCGGGCGCGGACATCAGGCCGTGAAGGAGGTTCCGCAGCCGCAGCTCTTCTTCGCGTTCGGGTTCTCGAAAACGAACCCGGAATGGATCAGCGACTCGCGATAGTCGAGCGTCATGCCCTTCAGATAAACGAGGCTCTTGGGATCGATGAAAATCTGAACTCCGTCGAACTGCAGCACGTTGTCGCTGGCGCGCGGCTTCGGCTCGAGCTTGAAAAGGTAGCTCAATCCGGAACAGCCGCCGCCCTGCACACCCAGCCGCAGGCCACCCTCCGCGACATTGTGCTTCGCGAACTGCTCCTTGATCTTCTGAACCGCTTTGGGAGTTACCTGAATCATGGTTTCTACTTCCATTGTCCCCCCGTCCCTCTATCTGCCGTTCCGCTTCTTGCGGTAATCGTCAATCGCAGCCTTGATGGCATCTTCCGCCAACACCGAGCAGTGAATCTTGATCGGCGGTAGGCTGAGCTCGTTGACGATGTCCATATTACGGATTTCGAGCGCCTCGTCAATGGTCTTGCCCTTTACCCACTCCGTCGCGAGCGATGATGCCGCAATCGCGCTTCCGCAGCCGAACGTCTTGAACTTCGCGTCCTCGATCACGCCGTTCTCTTCGTTCACGCGGATCTGAAGCTTCATCACGTCGCCGCACTCGGGCGCGCCCACCATGCCCGTCCCTACGTCCGGCGCTCTCTTATCCAAAGCGCCGACATTGCGCGGATTCGAATAGTGATCGAGAACCTTCTCGGAGTATGCCATTGCTAGTCCCTTACCCAGTCCACCTTCTGCAGGTCCACGCCTTCCTTCGCCATTTCGTACAGCGGCGAAAGTTCACGAAGCTTCTTCACCGTGGCGATCACCCGCGCGGCCACGTAGTCCACTTCCTCAACCGTATTGAAGCGGCCCAGCCCGAAGCGGATGGAGCTGTGCGCGAGTTCATCGCCCACGCCGATCGCCTTCAGCACGTAGCTCGGCTCGAGCGTCGCCGAGGTGCACGCCGAACCGCTCGAAACCGCCACATCCTTGATGCCCATCATGAGCGACTCGCCTTCGACGTACGCGAAGCTCACGTTCAGGCTGCCGGCCAGGCGGTGCTCCATGCTGCCGTTCACCGCAACCTCGTCGAGTTCCTCAAAGATGCGATCCTTCAAACGGTCGCGCAGCTCGGTGAGCTTGGCGCTCTCCTGCGGCATTTCCTGGCGGCAGAGTGCGCACGCCTCACCGAAACCAACAATGCCCGGCACGTTCAGCGTTCCCGAACGCATGCCGCGCTCATGGCCGCCGCCGTCCATCTGCGCCGTGATCTGCACGCGCGGATTCTTGCGCCGCACGTACAGCGCGCCGGCGCCCTTCGGCCCGTACATCTTATGCGCGCTGATCGACATCAGGTCGATATTGTCGGCGTTTACGTCAATGGGAACCTTGCCAACCGCCTGGGTCGCGTCCGAGTGGAACAGGATGCCGCGCTCACGCGCGATCCGACCGATCTCGCGAATCGGCTGGATCACGCCGATCTCATTGTTCGCCCACATCACTGAGATCAGAATCGTCTTCGGCGTGATGGCCGCGCGAAGCTGGTCCAGATCGATTAAGCCGTCCTTGCCGGCGCCGAGGTACGTCACCTCGCAGCCGCGCTTCTGAAGCTTCTTGCAGGTATCGAGCACCGCCTTGTGCTCAGTTGCGACCGTGATGATGTGGTTACCGCGCTCGGCGTACATCTCCGCGACGCCCTTGATCGCGAGGTTATCCGATTCGGTCGCGCCGCTGGTAAAGACAACCTCTTTCGGGTCCGCCGCAATCAGCTCGGCGATCTGCTTGCGCGCGCGGTCCACCGCCTGCTCCGCCTCCCAACCAAAAGGGTGGTTGCGGCTGGCCGCGTTGCCGAACTTGCCCGTCAGATAGGGCATCATTGCCTCGAGCACCCGCGGGTCAAGCGGTGTCGTGGCGTGATTATCCATGTAAATCGGCGTCTTCATCTCAATTCCAAAACTGTGAGCGGGGCGGCGGCATCCTCCGCCAATTCCGAGACGGTAGTGCCTTCGAGGACCGCGAGGATTCGCTCGTGCACCTTCCGCAGCGGTTCGCGCACGCTGCAGCGGACCGATTGGTCGCAATGCTCGTGCGAGGTGAAACACGAGGTTAGGATGATGGGGCCGTCGATCACGCGGATCGCCTCAAGCGCACTGATCAGCCGTGCATCGCGAGCCAGCTTGTACCCGCCGTTTGTGCCCTGTACGGAGAAGAGCAGCCCTCCCCGTGCGAGCTTCTGAAGCACTTTGGATAGCAGCGGCAGCGGGATGCCGTACGCTTCGGCGATTTCTTTCGCGCTTGCCGATTGTCCAGTCGGGCCGACTGCAAGATGCCGGAGGGCGATGAGCCCATAGTCCGCCTTCTTCGTCAGTTTCAGCACGTTTAAGCCGGCCTTCCCGATCAGTGTGGGATCGAGGACCGTTCGAGTCCATGAAGACCCATTCAGTCCAAGTGGACCAATCCAGTCCAACATCTGAGCGTAGCGGATTTAAGAGTCCGGTGTCAAGTTAGTATCCTTCATGATTACAATGGCTTAGGAGCCTTTCGAACGGCTCCCGGCAGCACTCGTGATCCGAATCGGCACTTCGGGCTGGCACTATAACCACTGGCGGGGACCCTTCTATCCGGAGAGCTTGTCAGCTTCCCGAATGCTCGAATACTATTTACAGCGGTTCGAGACCGTCGAAATCAACAACTCCTTCTATCAATTACCGGCGGTAGAGACGTTTCTCGCCTGGAAACGAGCCACGCCTGCGAACTTCCTCTTTGCCGTCAAGGGCAGCCGGTTCATTACTCATATGAAGAAGCTCTCCGATCCCCGCCCTTCCTCGGAGAAGTTCTTCGATCGCGTCACCGCTCTCGGCCGCAAACTCGGACCGATTCTCTGGCAGTTCCCGCCCCGGTGGCAATCGAACCCCGAGCGTCTCGACGCCTTTCTGAACGCCGTGCCAGGACGGCGCCGCCATGCCTTCGAACTGCGCGATGCAAGCTGGTTCAATGATGAGGTCAATGCCGTCCTGCGCCGCCACAAGGCCGCCTTCTGCATCTACGATTTCGATCGCCGCCAATCGCCGCGAACCGTGACTGCGAACTGGGTCTACGTGCGGCTGCACGGTCCTGACGGCAAGTACGCCGGCAGCTACTCGGACGGCGCGCTCGACGACTGGGCCGCACAGTTCCGGGCGTGGGATGCCGAAGGCAAAGACGTCTACTGCTACTTCGACAATGACCAGGCAGGTTACGCCGCGCAAGACGCCCTGCGGCTCAAAACCCGCCTCGGTGTCTGACCAGGCCACCTAAGAGCGCCGCGCCTCCGGTGACGACAGGGGCTGCTGACTCCGCTCCTGGTCCTGGTACTGAAGCTGGTACAGCTTCCAATAGATGCCGCGCTTTGCGAGAAGTTCCTGGTGTGAACCCGATTCCCGCAACTTGCCCTTGTGCATCACAAGAATGCGGTCCGCTCGCTGAATGGTCGAGAGGCGGTGGGCGATGATGATCGACGTGCGGCCCTCCACCATCCGGGCCAGCGCATCCCGGACCCTGAACTCGGTGTCGGTATCGACGCTCGATGTCGCCTCATCGAGGATCAGAAACTGCGGAGCGTGCGCCAGGGCTCGGGCGAAGCTGATGAGCTGCTTCTGCCCTGTTGAAAGTCCGTCGCCGCGTTCGCGCACGCTCTGGCCGAAACCGTCCGGCAGGGACTGCACGAAATCCAGCAGGTTGACCTGGGCGGCCGCAGTCTCCAGGTCCTCGTCCGTAATCCGCTGTGTTCCCAGGCGGATGTTGCTGCCGACCGTTCCCGTGAACAGGTGAGGATCCTGCAGAACCGCGCCGAAGCGCTGCCGCAGTTCCCGGGGGTCAAACTCTCTGATGTCGATTCCGCCAATCCGAATCGACCCGCGCTGCACGTCGTAGAAGCGCAGCAGAAGGCTGATGAGCGTAGTCTTCCCTGCCCCGGTATGGCCCACCACAGCGACAGTCTCGCCCGGTTCGATCCGGAAACTGACGTCTCGCAGCACCCAGTCCTCGCCCTTGTACGCGAACCAGACGCTGTCGAACTCAACCGCCACATGGCCTTCCGGAAACGGCGCCGGTTTCGCAGGCGCGCTGATCGCCACGGGAGTATCGAGCAGCCCGAAAATCCGCTCCGACGCCGCCATGGCCGATTGCAGCAGGTTGTACTTTTCGCTCAGGTCCTGGATCGGCCGGAAGAACCGCATCCCGTACTGGAAGAATGCCACCAGCACGCCGAGCGTCAACGCATCCGAGCGAATACGCCAACCGCCGTACGCCAGCAGCATCGCGAGCGCCAGCGTGCCCAGAAACTCCACCACCGGGTAAAACCAGCCGTAGGCCAGAATGGCGTCCTTGAACGCTTCCATGTGGCCCCGGTTGATAACGTCGAACTCCGCCACGCTCTTGCGTTCCCGGTTGAACAACTGGAGAACGTGGATCCCGCTGATGTGCTCCTGAAGATAGGAGTTGATGCGCGCCACGGCAAGGCGGATGCGGCGGTAACTCTGGCCCGCCTGCTTTCGGAACAGCGCCGTCACAAGCACCACGAACGGCAGCACAACCAGCATCAACCCGGTCAAGCCCGGGCTCAACTGGAACATCACGAACGTGATGAATGTCAGCGTGAGGATATCGCCCAGAATCGTGACCAGCCCCGACGCCAGCAGCTCGTTCAGGGCATCCACGTCCGAGGTCACGCGCGTCAGCAGGCGGCCGACGGGGCTGCGGTCATAAAAGGCCAGGTCTGCGCGGTGCAGGTGGCCCATCAGGTCGCGGCGAAGATCGAACATCGCCTGTTGCCCCGTCCACTGCATCATGTACGACTGGCCGAACTCCAGCGTGAAGTTCAACAGCACCACCACGAGGTAGAGCAGCGAGATTTGCGTGAGTCCGCGCCATGGGTCGGTCGAAAGCCACGGGTCGAGCGCCGTCGCGGAGGGCTGCCCCGCGACCGGCGCCAGATACCGGTCCACGGCGATCTTGGTGAGCAGCGGCCCCAGCACTTGAATCACTGAGAGCACCAGCAGCGCGGCGAGAGAAAAGAACACCACGCGCCGGTAGGGGCGCAGGTACCGCAGCAGCCGCCGCATTAGGCGGCCGTCATAAACTTTGCCCAGAACCTCTTCTTCCACTCAAACCAGAGTATCGTGCCGCCCCCGGCCGCTACAATATTGAGGAATGAACGGAGCGGTAATCGTCAACAAGCCGTCGGGATGGACCTCTCACGACGCCGTCAACAAGATCCGCCGGCTCGCCGGCACACGCAAAGTGGGCCATCTCGGCACTCTTGACCCCTTGGCGACGGGCGTGCTGCCGCTCGTGCTCAACGGCGCCACCCGGCTCGCGCAGTTTTACACGAAAAGCGACAAGGTCTACGACGGCGTCATACGCTTCGGATACTCGACCGACACCTACGATGCCGAAGGCCGCCCTACTTCGCCCGAAACCGAGCCCGCGATCACGCTCGAACAGCTGGAGCCGCTTCTCGCCGCTGCCCGGGGCACGTTCTGCCAGACACCCCCACCGGTCTCAGCGAAGAAGATCAACGGAACGCCCGCGTACAAACTGGCGCGCAAGAACAAGCCGGTCGAACTTGCACCTGTGGAAGTCACGGTCTATTCGCTTGAGGTGATCAGCCTGGAAGGCGTTGACCTGCGCGTTGTCGTCCACTGCTCGGCCGGTACGTATCTTCGTGCGATTGCGCACGATCTCGGGCAAGCAGTCGGCTGCGGCGCTTTCCTGAAATCGCTGCATCGGACGCGGTCGGGCGATTTCCCAATTGGGCAGGCTCACACGCTCGAGGAACTCGCCGAGCTTTCGGAGGCCGGCGAATTCGAGAAGGCAATCATTCCCGCCGCGCAGTTGTTGCCGGAGTTTCCGTGTGAAGTACTGGATCAGGTGACCACGGGGTTCGTACGCCAGGGACGCGACTTCCGCGTCTCACCGTTCCGCGTGCGCCCGGGCTCTACATACGTCAAGGCGCTTGCTCCGGACGGAGAACTCCTCGCGATCGGCGAAGCCAGGTTGCCGAACCTCTATCACCCGATTCTGGTGCTGTAGTAGGGTCTGGAAGCGAGCTACGCCTCACCCTTGCGGCGCCGGATCAGCCAAGGCTCGATCGCGCCGGGGTTGTCCAGTATCTCGTTTTCGAGCTCCTGGAACTGGCTGTCGAGGACAACACGCTCGATGGCAGAGCCCAGGAATTCGTCGCCGGTCTCCTCGCGCTTCTGCTCGATGAGGGCCAGGATTGCCTGGCAGAGATCCAAACGATCCGCCGTGTTGCTCATAGCCCACCTTCCTCTAACACATTGGACGCAGAAAGTGCCTCGCAGTTCCAGAAATCACGAGCCGCGCATGCAGTAGGGCTTGTCGCAGCCCGTCCGCCGCATCCGCGGCCAGCGCACGCGCTTCCAAGCACCGTAAACCGCACAGTTTCGAGGTGCTACCATCAGGCGAATGATCGCGCTCCGCCTTGCCCTGCTCGCGTTCGCGGCAATCGCCGCGAATGGCGCCACGTATCACGTCGATTCCGCCAGCGGCAAAGATGTAAATTCTGGCCTGTCTCCGCGCGCGGCATGGCAATCCCTGCAGAAGATCAACTCGTCGCGCTTCCAGCCGGGCGATCGCATCCTCTTCAAACGCGGCGGCGTGTGGAACGGTGGGCTCTCTCCCGCAAGCTCAGGCGCAACGGGCGCGCCCATCGTGATCGATGCGTACGGCGCTGGCGCATACCCGCGCATCGATGCGGGCGGCATGGCCGAAGATGCACTGCGCCTCTACAACGTCGAGTGGATCGAGGTCCGCAACCTGGAGCTGACCAATCGTGGCGATCAGCCCGCCCGCCGCCGCGGCGTCCACATCTTTCTCGATAATTTCGGTACGGCGCACCACGTCGTCGTTTCCGGTCTCTATATTCATGACGTCAACGGCGCGAACAAGATCAAGGACAACGGCGGCATCATCTTCCGGACGAACGGCAACAAGACCCCGAGCCGCTTCGACGGCCTCCTGATCGAACGCAACATCATCTGGCGCGTGGACCGCTCCGCCATTGCGGCCCAAAGCTACCACTGGCAGCGCGATCGCTGGCACCCCAGCCTGAACGTCGTCATCCGCGATAACTTCGCATCCGACATAGGCGGCGACGGCATCGTCCCCTGGGCCACGGACGGCGCCCTCATCGAGCACAACACCGTGCGCGACGCCAACCGCCGCGCGGAAACCTACAATGCCGGCATCTGGCCCTGGAGCACCGATAACTCCGTCTTCCGCTGGAATGACGCCGGCTTCGTCCGGACCACGCTGGACGGCCAGGGTTTCGACTCGGACTTCAACTCGCGCAACACTTTGTTCGAGTACAACTACAGCCACGACAACGAAGGCGGCTTCATGCTGATCTGCACACCGGGCAAGCGCAACGCCGCCCAGAATATCGGCAACATCGGCACGGTCGTTCGCCATAACATCAGCCGCAACGATCGCGCCCGCATCTTCCACGTGAGCGCAGCCGAGAAGACGCTCGTGCACGATAACGTCATCTACGTCGGCCCGGACCTCGAAGTCCAGATGCTGCTGCTCAGCGACTGGAGCGGCTGGCCCGACGGCGCCGTGTTCCGGAACAACACGTTCTATTCCGCCGGGACATCCCGCTACGGCCACGAGAGCGCGCGATCCAAGGATGGCACGTACACCATCGCGCCCGGCTTCGGCCCCGCTCGCGGAGTCGCCTTCGAAGGCAACCGCTTCTACGGTCGCCACATCGACCCACCCGCCGACCCGAAAGGCATCGTCGATCCAGCCGTCCCCACGCCCAAAGCCGACTGGAACGCTCCCGAGTTCGACCCATCAAGCCCGGCCAATTTCGACGCCTACCTAAAGCGCCACCGTCAATGGATGCAAAACCTGTTCGACGGCCACTTCCCATCAAAGGCGGCCCAGCCGCGAACGAAGTAAGCGGGTTCAAGCAATCACTTTCCCTCGCACCCAAGCAAATTGCTGTCCAGGGTAAGCCGAGGTTCTTCTACCTCCCGCCTTCTGCCTTCTGCCTTCTGCCTTCTGCCTTCTAGCCCGTGTTACCCTGTCAGCAAAAGGGGGGGCAACTCAGTGCAACAGGGTCCGCTTTCTTCACTCGACCAGTGGGACGATTTTGTTCAGTCCCGTTATCAGCCCGGCAAGACGGAAGAGCAATTCCGCGATTATTCCGACACCACGCCACCGCGCGTGCGCGAATTCTATCGCCTCAATCACGCCAACCAGACGCACGACTTCGTTCTCGCCAAGAAGCGCGAGTACCTTCCCGCGCGCCGCATGCAGATGGGCATCTGGGAAGCGATGGAGTACCTCAATCAGCTAGTGGATGACAGCGATCCCGATACCGATTTATCCCAAACCGAGCACCTGCTCCAGACCGCCGAAGCGATCCGTGCTGACGGTCATCCTGATTGGTTCCAACTCGCCGGACTGATGCACGATCTCGGCAAGATCCTCTGCCTCTGGGGAGAGCCGCAGTGGGCAGTCGTCGGCGATACGTTTCCGACCGGCTGCGCGTGGTCCACAAAGATCGTGTTCCCTGAGTTTTTCGAGTTCAATCCCGATCGCGATGTGCCGGAATACCAGACCAGGCTCGGCATCTACAGCGAGAACGGCGGCCTTGACAACGTTCACCTCTCCTGGGGGCACGACGAGTATCTCTACCACGTCGTGAAGGACTATCTTCCTGAGCCGGCGCTCTACATGATCCGCTACCACTCCTTCTACCCGGCCCACAAAGAAGGCGCCTACGACTACCTCATGAACGCGCACGACCGCGAGATGTTTGACTGGGTCCGCAAGTTCAACCCCTACGACCTATACTCCAAAGGTTCGACGCGCCCCGACACCGCCGCCCTGCGCCCATATTACGAGGACCTCATCACGCGTTATTTCCCGGCCAAGATCGCCTGGTAGCAAAGGCGCCCGCTCGCCAATTCCCAAACCGTGCCGCTACCGTGAGGGAGCGTGGGCGACGATTGGCGGGACAGCCGCAGAATCCTGCTCGCTCCTAACCCAATCCCTGCGCCCGGCGTGCCTTCGGCTTCCAAAGATCCGAGGGCGTTCGCGCCGTGTCGAGAATGCGCGTCATCTGCGCGACGACCTTCACCTCGCCCGCAGCCACGTTGTTCTTCTCTGAGATGTCCGCGGCCAAGTCGTAGAGTTCGACCGGACCCTTCTCCCCCTCCCGGACGGCTTTCCAATTGCGCCAGCGCACAGCCTGCTTGAAGCCGCCCTCATGGAATTCCCAGTACAGGGGGCGGTCCGGTGCGGGCGCGGGGCCCGTGCCCAATAGCGCTTTGAGCGCAGGCACGCCGTCGAGGCTCTTCGGCGCCGGCTGGTCCGTAAGCTCGGCGAACGTCGGGAGCAGGTCCCATGCGGCCAGCACTTCGTGCGACGTGCCCGGCTTGATGCGGCCGGCCCAGCGGGTGATGAACGGCACGCGAATGCCGCCCTCATAGAGGTCGCGCTTGATGCCTCGCAGCGGGCCATTCGAGCGGAAGTTGTCTGCGCCGAGTTTGACCGGACCGTTGTCGCTGGTAAAGATGACGAGGGTGTCGCGGTCCACACGGTGCCGTTGCAGCCGTTCCATGATCTGCCCGACGCTGGCGTCGAGGCGCGTAATCATTGCGGCGAGGTTCCGCGCCGCGGCAGGCCACGGCTTCGCCGAGTACGGCTCGTCGTCGGGAGCTTCGAATTTCCCGTGCGGAAGCGTGAACGGCGCGTAGAGGAAGAACGGGCCGTCCTTGTTGTCGTCAATGAACTTCAGTGCGCGCTCTGCGATGAGGTCGTGCGAGTATTTCTTTCGGCCACCTCCGAAGTTTTGCGGAATGAAAGTCTCGCGTTCGTTGTCCCAGAGCATGTCCGGGTAATACGTGTGCGCGTGGACCTGGTGCAGATAGCCGTAGAACGTGTCGAAGCCTTTACGCGTCGGCAGGGCGTGGAGGTCCGGCATGGTCCCGAGGCCCCACTTCCCGAATGCCCCGGTCCGGTAGCCGGCGCGCTGAAAGATCTGGGCGATCGTCGTCTCGTCCGGAGTGAGCGGCACGTGAGGGTCGAGGTTGCCGCGCACTGTGGCATGCCCGGTGTGCTTTCCCGTCATCAGGGCGCATCGCGACGGTGCGCACACGGTGCTTCCCGAGTAGGCTTGCGTGAAGCGCAGACCGTCGCCGGCGAGCCGGTCGATGTTCGGGGTGCGGATCTCGCTTTGCCCGTAACAACCGATGTCGCCGTACCCGAGGTCGTCCCCGACGATCAGGACCACGTTGGGCTTGCGCGAGGTCTGCGCGATAGCGGGCGCTGCTGCCATTGAGGCCAGCCACTGCCGGCGCGTCCAACTTCCAGACATGCTCATCTCTTTTCAATCATAGCCTCCGGACGCATCCACGCTTCTGCGAAACGAACCCATTCATCAGTTTTCATCACTTCCGGACCGCCTCCTCCGAACCTGTTCCTGAGGCCTTCGTCCGAAGTTTGCAGCCGTAGAATGTGGGCAATGCCCGCCGTTTCAGAAGCGGCGGCAAACCAGAGGAGGCAAGGGTGTTTCTTCGTATAGACAGACTGCAAATCGAGCTTCCGCAGCCGCCGAACGCAGATCCGCGCGCGGCCGCGAATGTCCAGGAGCTTATGGGTGGCCGCTTCGGCGAAATGAGCACGCTGATGAATTACATGTATCAGTCGTTCAACTTTCGCGGACGCGACAAGCTTCGGCCATACTACGACCTGGTCGCAAACATCGCCACCGAGGAGATGGGGCACATCGAACTCGTGGCCGCATCGGTGAACCTGCTCTTGAACGGCCCACGCGAGGGCTTTGACAGCAGCGAGGATCCCGCTAGTTCGCCGTGGAGGAATCTTGACGGCGGCATGAACCCGCACCATTTCATCGTGAACGGCCAGGGGACCCTCGCGGGCAATAGCCTCGGCCAACCGTGGCGCGGCGATTACGTGTTCTCCAGCGGCAACCTGATCCTCGACCTTCTGCACAACTTTTTCCTGGAGGTCGGGGCCCGCACTCAGAAATTGCGTGTCTACGAACTGACTGACAACCCGTCAGCGCGCAACATGATTGGTTACCTGTTCGTGCGCGGCGGCGTGCACGCGCTGGCGTACGGAAAGGCCCTCGAGACGCTCACCGGTGTTGACATGAAGAAGATGCTGCCGATACCCAAGATCCCGGACTCGCACTTCGCTGAAGCGAAGAAGTGGGAAGACAGAGGATTCCACCGTCAGCTTTACCGCTTCAGCCCGAACGACTACAAGGACATCAGCGCGATCTGGCAGGGAACGCACCCACAAGACGGGCAACCCCTCGAAGTAATCGACGGAGCGCCCGAAGGAGGCAACCTCGCCGACCTCGCCGGCA
>DATMXS010000176.1:0-14077 GCA_035561355.1 Bryobacteraceae bacterium
TCGCGGGCGTGGCGTGTCTGCCCCGTAAAGAACAGCAGCAGCCGCTGGTTCAATTCGCGGTAGGTGTCCCTGGCGCAGATTACCGGATCGACGAAGACGCTTCCGTCTGCATTGAACCGGATGAACTGAAGGCCGCCATACGCAGCGATGTACTGATCCTGCTTGCCGATGGGCTCGCCGAGGCTGTCGATCTCGATGCGGCACGCCTCCTGCGCGAGTTGTTCCGGCGTCCGAAGCCGCCCCTGCCGCGCGTGCAATGCATGGAGCAACCCTACCGTGAAGCTGCTGGACGAACCCATGCCCGCGTGTGCCGGGAGATCCGCCATGGAAACGATCTCGAGCGGGCGGTCCGTTCCCGCAGCCTTCAGGCACTCGCGGACGATGGGGTGCTCGATCTGTTCCACTGACCCTGCGAATTCGGTGCGCGAGTAGCTCACGCGGAACTCGCTGCCGAAGTGCTCCTTCACCGCCAGATACATGTGCTTGTTGATTGCGGTGGCAAGGACGGCGCCGGATTGCACGCTCCAGCAGGCCTCCAGGTCACTGCCGCCGCCGGCGAAGCTAATGCGAAAGGGCGTTCGCGTGATGATCATCGGCGTTGAAGGTAGGACTCGAGCGCTACCAACCCCGCCGGCGTCCCCATGTCGTAAAAGCGTTCTGGCGACGGCCACGCCGCGAGTTCCCGGCGCGCAATTAACAAGGGAAAGAGGTCGCTTTCGAGCGAGAACCGGCCTGCGGGGGCATGCGCCAGAGCGTCTCGCCGCATGGCGACAGCGCCGGCGTCAACGTGCGTCGCGGCTGCGCCCGCTCCCTTGCGGTAAAGCGCGACCCGCCCGTCTCCGTCCAGCCCGATATTGTTGGCAACCCCCGTATCGCCGAGCCGGTTGTCATAGACCGCCAGGCCCATCGGTGCATCCTGCAGCAGCGCGGTGATTCGCTTGTAGTCCGCCGGCAAGTAGGAATCACCGTTCAGGACGAGGAAGCTATCCTGGAGCAAAGGCATGGCCAGCAGCAAGGCGCCGCCGGTCCCGAGTGGCTCCCGTTCACGCGAGTAGCGGATCCGGACCCCGTGCTTCCAGCCGTCGGCGAAGTGCCGCTGGATCTGCTCGCCCAGATAGCCGGTCAGCAGAAGCACGTCGTCGATTCCCTGCTGCCGCAGCAACTCAATCTGGTGTTCCAGATAGGGCCGACCCGCGACCGGCACCATCGGTTTCGGCACGGATTCGGTAAGCGGGAGCAGACGCGTGCCGAGCCCGCCCGCAAGAATAACGGCCTGCATGGTCAGAGTCTCAGCGTAGCGCAGCCGCGCCGGATGCGGCGGCTAGCGTTCCCGCAATGGCCCGGCGCACGCTTTCCTCCGAGTTCAAGCGCGCGCGCCACCCGAGCCCGTTGATAGCTGAAACATCAAGCAGAAAATGCGGCACGTCGCCTGGCCAGCCGCCCTGGCCGCCCGTATACGCGAACTCCACGCCCTGAAGCCCCATCGCTTCCACAACGAGCTCGGCAATCCGAGTGACGGTCAGCCGGTCAGAGCCGCCGGCGTTCAGAACGGCCATGGGCTGGCCCGTTCTCGCCATCGCAAACAGCATCGCTTCGATGCACTCCGCGGTCGATAGATACGATTTGGCCTGCCGTCCGTCACCCAGGATTTCGAGCCGGCGCGGGTGCTCCGTCAGTTTCGCGATGAAATCCGAAATGACCGTTCGGCCGCGCCGCCGCACCTTGCGGCCCACAATGTTCGCCAGGCGAAAGATGCGGGCTTGCATGCCGTAGAGGTGCGCGTATGCCGAGATCAGCGCCTCCGCGCCGGCCTTGGTCGCGCCGTACAGCGAGATAGGCTGCAGCGGGTGGGACTCGGGGATGGGGTGGCTGCCGGCGAGCCCGTACACGGCGGAACTCGAGGTGAAGACGAATTGCGAGATGCGTGCCACACGCGCCGCTTCCAGCACGTTATATGTGGCGACGACGTTCTGCTCCAAATCACCGCCGCCTCGCACGTCGGGGTTCGCGGCCAGGTGAAACACTACATCGGCTTCAGGCAGCACGGGCTTATCGAGCAGGTCGGCGCGAATGACTTCGACCGGGAGCCCCGCCAGGTGTTCCTCACGGCCCGAGGAGAAATTATCGATCACGACAACGCTATCGCCACGCGCCAACAGAGCCGCCGCCAATTCCGATCCGATGCAACCCGCTCCGCCGGTGATGATCGCCCGCATGCGCTATCCCCCCAGTCGACCATCCGGCAGGAGAACCATCGAGCGCCCCCGCCACCGGATACGCTTGCCGAACATCGCGATCCAGTAGAACACGAACGAGAGTACGTCCTGGAGCGGCAGGAGGTACCAGAGCCGGCGCGTGAGAGGGTCGTTCAACACACCCGATGTCACCGCAAAGGCTGCGGTATACCGGAGCACGACGGCCGCGATCACTGCAGCCCACCAGCCCGGTGCAGCGGCCCACAGCAGCAGCGCGAGCGGGATCGGATACGTGAACACCTGGCCGAAGTAGCCCGATGGCCGCGAACGCCGGGTCCCACGCAGCCACATGATGCGATGCCGCAGGTTCGGCCACAGGCGCTGCGCGCCGATCCGGTGCTCGATCACGTACCGCGAAAGCTCAACCTTCCAGCCGTTCTCATGCGCGTAGCGGCCCAGCAGGAAGTCGTCGATGTAGTAATCCGCGACGCGGCCGAAACCGCCGATCTGCTCCATTACCTTGCGGCGCACGATAATGGTGGGCCCCACCGCGAAGTTCATGCCCTCCACGATGCGCGCCACCATCACGCCCGGCATGAACTCGGTGTTCATCATGATGGCTTCCAGCGTGGACCAGAAGCTCGCGCCCGGCACACCCCGGTACGGACAGGTTTCGAGGCCGAGCCGCTCATCCTGAAACTCCGCCGCAATAGTCTCGAGAAAGTCCGGGGTCACGCGGATATCGCTATCGCTCAAAACCCAGAGATCGTGCTGCGCCGCGAGCCCGAGTTGCTCCAGCGAGTACTCTTTCGGGTTCGTATAGCTTCCCTGCCCCGTGACGAGAACGCGCGCGCGATCGGGGAACTCGCGGCACACCTGGTCCGCTACGGCGCGCGCGGGATCGGCCGGTTCGTCGACGCCGAACAGCACCTCGTACTCACCCGCATACGCCTGCGTGGCGTAACTGCGAAGATTCTCCAGCAGGCCCTCGTCGAGCCCGCGCAGCGGCTTAAGAATGCTGATGGAGGGAGATGAAGCGAGTGCGGGCGCGCGACGCTTCCGCAGGTCACGCGCTGCAAATATGGTTAGAACGGAATACACCAGCGATCCCGCCACGAGCACCAGCAGGATCGCCTGAATCATAAGCATCACAGGACCGGGCATCGTCCACCGTCTCGCAACGGCCCACCCGGCCCTACTCGGCGGTGCCTTTGCTCTCCACGAGCGCCGTCACTTCCGCGATGAACTGCTCCAGTGGCTTTGCGCCCTGGTCGCCGTGCTTGCGGTTGCGGACCGCCACCGCGCCGGACTGCGCTTCACGATCGCCCACCACCAGCATGTACGGCACTTTCTGAAGCTGGGCCTCGCGAATCTTGAAGTTCACCTTCTCCTTGCGGTCATCCAACTCCGCCCGAATGCCGGCGTCCTTCAGCCGGGCAAGCACCTGCCTGGCATATTCGTTCTGCTTGTCGGTGATCGGCAGCACCGCCGCCTGCACGGGAGCCAGCCACACCGGGAACGCGCCTGCGTAATGCTCGACGAGGATTCCGAAGAAGCGTTCGATAGAGCCGTATAATGCGCGATGCACCATCAAAGGCTGGTGCGCCTTGCCGTCCTCGGCGATGTACTCCAGGCCGAAGCGGCGAGGCAGTGTGAAATCGAATTGCACGGTCGAGAGCTGCCACAGCCGGCCGATGGCGTCCACGAGCTTCACATCGATTTTCGGACCATAGAACGCCGCTTCGTCCGGAACGATCTTAACCTTCATGCCGACACGGTCCACAGCCTTGCGAAGCGCGTTTTCCCCAAGCGCCCACTGCTCCGGCGTGCCGTCGTACTTGCCAGAGGCTCCGCCATCCCAGGTCGAGAGTTCCGCCTGATAATCGTCGAACCCGTATGCGTGCAGCACGTCGCGAGCGAATTCGAGGCAGTTCACCACCTCATCTTCGATCTGTTCCGGCGTGCAGAAGATGTGGGCGTCGTCCTGCGTGAAACCGCGGACACGCATCAGCCCATGCATCGTGCCCGAGCGCTCGTAGCGGTACACCGTGCCGAGCTCCCCGAGGCGTACCGGGAGATCACGATAGCTGCGCATCCGGTCCGCGTAGATCAAGATGTGGAACGGGCAGTTCATCGGCTTGAGCTGGTATTCGGCATCGTCCAGCTCCATCCGCTTAAACATGTTTTCGGCGTAGAAGCCGTAGTGGCCGGAAGTCTTCCAAAGGTCAGACCGCGCGATGTGCGGCGTGTAGACCAGCGAGTAACCGCGCTTCACGTACTCATCGCGCATCCAGTCTTCGATGATCCGCCGGATGGTTCCGCCCTTCGGGTGGAAGAAGATCAGGCCCGGGCCGGCAAGTTCCTGGATGGAGAACAGATCGAGTTCCTGGCCGATCTTGCGGTGGTCGCGCTTCTTGGCTTCCTCGAGCTGCGTGAGGTACTCGTCCAGTTCCTTTTTCGTGAAGAACGCAGTGCCGTGGATGCGCTGCGCCTGCTCGTTCTTTTCATCGCCCTTCCAGTAGGCGCCCGCAACCGAGAGCAGCTTGAATGCCTTGATCTTGCCGGAGGAAGGTACGTGCGGACCGCGGCAGAAATCGACAAACTTGTCACCCAGCGTGTACTCGGAAAAGACCTCGTCCGCCTTTTCCTCGATCAGCTCGCATTTGAGGTTCTCGCCCATTTCGGCGTACTTCTTGAGGCCCTCCGCCTTGGGCGTCATAATGCGGCCGTACGGGACGTCGCGCTTCTGGATGTCCCACATGCGGCCCTCGATCTTCTCAAGGTCCTCGGGCTTGAATGGCTCGTCGCGGTAGAAATCGTAAAAGAAACCGCTCTCCGTGGCTGGGCCGACGCCCAGCTTCGTATCCGGGTATAGCTCGAGCACGGCGGCGGCCAGCAGGTGAGCCGTCGAGTGGCGGTACACATTGAGGGCTTCGGGACTGCGCGTGGTGAGGATCTCGATGGCGCTGTCCGAGGAGATGGGGCGCGTCAGGTCGGTTAGCTCGCCGTTGACTTTCGCGGCCAGGGCATCGCCGGCAAGACGGGGGCTGATCGACTTCGCGACGTCGAGCGGAGTAGAGCCCGCGGGAACGTTCCGCTGGCTTCCATCAGGCAGGGTGACAATAATCTCGCTCATATGGCGTGGGTGGATTTTTCAGCGTACCACGCGGGAAAACAATGGCGGACGACGTAGTGGCCTAGCAGGGATGAGCCGAACGGCAGGTGTAGAACTAGCGGCTTGCAGACTTACCGACCCGCAACTCTGAAATCACGCTCCTTTTCGGGGTTGGGCCTTCCGCTGCAGCGCGTTGACCAGCCGGTCGTGCGCCGCCGGCGAAATCGAGTACGGCTCCATGCCCCGGTAGATCGCGATGGTCTTCTTGGTCGTATCGCAGATCACCCAGCAATTGGGGCACTCGTCTAAATGAGCTTGCAACTCCTTCTTGACCTCCGGTTGCGCCGAATCGTCGAGATATTCGTTGAGCTCCCGAAGGAAGTCCTTACATGTAACCAAAGAAGTCATCCCCCTTTCGCCGGAATACGCGGGTCAATTTTTCCCGCAGGCGCAACCTGGCCCGGAGCAGCCGGCTCTTTACAGCCGGGATGGAGAGGTTGAGCGCGATGGCGGTCTCTTCGGTAGAAAGACCTTCAATATCTCTAAGGGCGAATACCGCTCGGAACGTAGGCGGCAACCCGTCGATGGCCTTTTCGAGAATGCCCCGAATTTCCTCGCGCGAGTACGTCAGTTCCGGATTCGGATCCCAGACTGCGATTTCGCGTGTGACCGTCTCCTCTCCAGTGTCATACGGATCGTCCAGGGAAACCGAAGCGTCTGACTTCCGTTTTCTCAGCTTCATCAGCGACTGGTTCACCGCAATGCGAACCAGCCACGTGTAAAACTTCGAATTCCCCTGAAAATCTTCCAGGTGTTCGTAAGCTTTCAGGAACGTTTCCTGCAACACGTCTTCGGCGTCTTCCGGGTTCTGCGTGATATGACGCGCGAGCCGGAAGATGTTGCCTTCGTAACGGTTGACCAGAGCTGTGAAAGCCTCGACACCGCCTTTCCGGGCCTGGGCTACCAGCGCTGTCTCATCAAAGCCGCTGGCCTGCCCAACAGGTTGGATCATGCTGCCTCACTCCAGGATTCAACTACTTTATCATAGGCTTTTTTCGGTACCGCCCGCCCTGCCCCGAGCCGCACACAAGGCACGCATGGAATGATCGGATCTGTTTGACCTACAGTGGCTTAAGCGGAACGCACGGCCCCGGAGCTAGCGAGCTCAGGTGAACGGCCCGGCGGACCGCACGACGTACAGGAAGGCAAAGACCACCGCCGCAATCAACAGAGTCCGGAAAAAAGACCGGGTTCGCTCGCGCGAGCGATCGAAGTCGTCCCCGCCTCCGTCCGTCTCGTCCAAATCCGGCATGAGGCCTATGGTGAATGAATCGGATTCCGGTGTCAACGGTCCGATTCAGCCGCGGGCGCCGTCCGCACCCAGCACCGGAGCAATTCGGCGACGCTCCACGCCTGCGCCACGCAACCGCGGGCCGTATAGGGAGCCTCGGCGTCGAAGATCTCGCTGACAGACCCAATGCACGCTTCACCGAGTGCGCTGGCTGCGTCCTGGACCAGCTTCCGGGCGCCAGCCACGTCTTGCGGGCGCGTCTTCAACCACGCATCGATGAAGGGTCCGAGCAGCCACATCCACACGGTGCCTTGATGGTAGGCAGCATCACGTGCGCGCAGATCGCCGTAGTATCTGGATTTGTAATCCTGATGGCCCGGCGCCAGCGTGCGCAGACCGAACGGCGTGAGCAGCCGGTCATGCGTGATCTGCAGGACCGGTTCCCATCGTCCGCGGTCGAGTACCGGGTTATCGAGTGAGATCGCGAGAACCTGGTTGGGCCGCAGCGCCGTATCGTCGCCGTGCTCGCCGTCCACCACGTCGTAGAGATAACCGCCTTCCTCATACCAGAACCGCCGGTTGAAGGATTCCTGTGCGCGTTCGGAGTGCTCCTTCAGCGGGGCAGCCGCGCCGCTCCCGTGCTCCTCCTCTACCCACTGCGCCAGCAGGCACAGGGCGTTATACCAGAGGGCGTTAATCTCGACTGCCTTGCCTCGGCGCGGAGTGACGACCCAATCGCCGACCTTGGCGTCCATCCACGTGAGTTGGTAGCCCTCGGCGCCTTGCCGCAGCAGCCCGTCCTTCGGATCGGCGCATATGCCGAACCGCGTGCCGGCGATATGCCGGTCGATAATGTCCCGCAGCCTGGGAAGCAGCAGGCGCAGCGTGGGCCGGTCGCCGGTGGCCGCCAGGTAACGATTGATTGCGTGGAAATACCAGAGCGTCGCGTCCGCGGTGTGATACAGGCCCTCCTTGCCGCCTTCGGGAAAGAGGTTCGGAAGCAGGCCGTCACGGATGTAATAGGAGAAGGTGCGAAGGATCCAACCCGCCTCGATAGGCCGCCCCGTCGAGAGCGTCAATCCTTCCAGGCTGATCATGGTGTCCCGGCCCCAGTCGGTGAACCAGTGGTACCCGGCTATGACCGTGCGAACCTCATCGCCAGCGGCGCCGGCGCGGGCAGCGTCTTCCACGCGGCCCGCAGGGCTGACGATGAACTGGTCGGCGGCGAGGACGAGTTCCGCGCCCGAACCCGTGCGCGCTCTCGGGTCGGCATTGGCGATCAGGAACATGCGGCGGTCCTGCTCCGCGCGTAGCGCTTCGTCCGGCGTCAGAGCGCGGATCGTCTCCCACCCTTCGGTTGACGCCACCAGAGTCGCGCTCGAATCCGGCGCCAGGTCCATCCGGAAGAAGCCCGGGCTCCACAGTTCGCCGATATGGTCGTACCCGCGATTCTTCTCCAGGGTGTATACGAGATGGGCGGATTCGCGGTCGGAAGTGAATGCCGACCTCGTCGCATAAATCATCATCCGCAGCCGCGGCAGATCACCGCCGGAGAGCACCTCGTACTGGTCGTCGCAGATATGAAACGCGGTCGGACGCCCGGAGGCCATGCTGACAGGCGCGTCGTGGGACCGAAAGTGCATCGCGGGCCTTAGCCCCAGCCGCAACCGGCCTTCGCCTTCGACAATACGATAGGTCACGAGCACGGTGTTCTGGCGGTGCGGCAGGATCAGCCGCCGCTCGATCTTGAAATCCCCGGCCCTGTAGACCCAAACCGGAAGCCCATTCTCGAGGCGGAACTCACTCAGCACCGCCATGCCGTCAACACGCCGCGCTTCTGTGATCCACTCTTCGCCGCCGAGCGCACACCGCTTCCCGGTGGGCAGCCGCACCTGCTCGCTCAGAGCGTTTAGCATGATCATGCGGCCGTAGGGTGACGGCAGCGCCGCGATCAGCAGGCCGTGATAGCGCCTGGTCATCACCCCCGCCACCGTCCCGGACGCGTACCCGCCCAAGCCGTTCGTGACGAGCCACTCCTTTCGAAGGTGAGGATCCGGATCCGACGGCTGTTCACTGGACCACTCGACGACTCGGACGATCTCCGGCGCTCCGGGCACCAGCGATCGGGGCTCCGCCCAGGGCGTATCCGCTTGATCAGGAGTCGCCGTACTTCTCCCTCTTACGTCTCGCAATGGTCTCCCTTTCCAGGCGCAGCTCGCGCTCCAGGTCGGCGACATCGGCGGGGGCCGGCCTGAGCAGTACGGCCGCGTGCCCCGGCAGCAGCCAGTTACCATCGGTTTCCTGAGGCGGGGTCCCGGCGCCGCCGTACCTGGCATCCTCAGTGGAAAACAGCTTTCGCCAGCGCATCCCGCGAGGAGGCGCTAGCAGCGGCTCGGGTGCAGGGTTCAGGTGCAGATCAATCCCGAAGTTCACGACCAGCAGGCGATCCTCACTGTTCTCGCCGAACCATCGCACCAGGAACGCCTCGGGGCCTAGGACCGCGCCGTCAATCCCCGCTGCTCCCTGCGCCCGGATGGTCGCGTCTTCCCGCCGGATGCGGAGCAACTCACGGTGCATCGCATATGCTTGACTGTTCCGGATCCGGTCCTCGAAATCCAGGACCGAGCGCTCAAATGTGGCGCGCTCTCGCGCAGACGTCAAACGCGTCAGTATGTCCGGCGCCTTGATACTCGGGAACTGGCTTAAGAAGTCCGCGCGTCCGTCATCCACGACTTTCGCCAGATCCGGCTTGTGATCGGCGAAATAAAAAAATGGCGTGGAGGCGGCGAACTCCTGGCCTTGGAACAGCATCGGGGTGCCTGGCGCGAGCAGCAACAGCGCCGTCATGGCCCGGTACCTGCCGGGACTGGTCAGCGAGTTGATCCGCAAGCCCAGGGCTGAGTTAGCAATCTGATCGTGATTCTGAATGTAGTTAACGAAGGCCGCGGGCGTCAGCCCGAAGGATGGCTGTCCGCGTCGCTTCCCTTGCCAGGAGTATAACTGCCCCTGGAAGAGGTAGCCGTATTTCACGGCGGAAACGAACTCCTGGGGCGTGCCTTTGTGGTCCGAGTAGTAGGCTTCGTTCCGGCCGGTCAGTGCAACGACGGCGCTGTGGTGGAAGTCGTCGTTCCACAGCATGTCGAGGCCGCAGCCTCCTTGCTCGACAGGACGGACGAGGTTGGTGTGCTGGGGCTCGTTCTCGTTCACCAGAATGATGGAGCGCTTGCCTGCCGCCTGCCGCGCCCTGCGGCCGATGTCAACCAGCACGTGAACCGGAGAGTCGTCCAAAATCGACTGGGTCGCGTCGAGCCGCAGCCCATCGAAATGAAACTCGTCGATCCAGTAGCCCGCATTCGCGATAAAGAATTCACGCACGGGCCCGGATTCTTGGCCGTCGAAGTTGATCGCCTCGCCCCACTCGTTCTCGTACTTGTTGGTGAAATAATCCGGAGAGAACGCCTTCAGGTAGTTGCCGTCGGGGCCCACGTGGTTGTAGACGACGTCGAGGATCACGCCCAGTCCTACCGAATGCGCCCGGTCCACGAACCGGCGCAGATCGTCGGGCTCGCCATAGAGACGCGTCGGCGCGAACAGGTCCACACCGTCATACCCCCACCCGAACGCACCCGGAAACTCGGCGACCGGCATCAACTCCAGGGCAGTGATACCGGTATCCTTCAATTCTGAAAACTGCTCCATGGCGGCAGCATACGTACCCTCTCGGGTGAACGTACCGATGTGCATCTCATAAAGCACCTGGCCGTTCAGGGCAAGGCCTGGCCAAGCTGCATCTGTCCACGGAAAACCCGCCGGATCGATGGCCTGCGACGGTCCGTGCGGCCCCTCCGGCTGGAATCGGGAAGCCGGATCCGGATAAAGCGGCTCCTCTCCATCAAGGCGATACTGGTAGCGCACGCCGGCGGAAGTTCCGGCCGCGAGCCCCGAAAAATAGCCGTCCGGTTCTCGCCCGAGTTCGACGATTCCGCCGGCCAGTACGACAGCAACGTGTTTCCGCCTGGGAGCCCAGACTCGGAAATGGACGCCGTCCGGGCAAACTTCGGCACCGACGGGCAAACGCCTCACCGCAGCGCAGGCAGTGTTCATAGTAAATGTCTATCGATCCCTCCGGAACGGCCGGTTGTGAACCCGCAAGCTCCTCGCCCATGGCGGTTCGCCGTACTGTCCGGCTGTCAGTCCGGGCAGCATGACGCCGTGGCACACTGAGTGTTTATGCCGTATCTCATCGGGATCGCCGGCCCCTCCGGTGCGGGCAAGACGCTGCTTGCGACCACTCTTGCGTCGCGTCTCGGCGCTCCCATTGTTTCGCTCGATTCCTACTACCTGGATTTGGCGCATCTCGCCTTCCACGAGCGCATCCGCATGAATTTCGATGAGCCTTCGGCCCTCGACCACGCGCTGCTCATGGAACAATTCAAGGCCCTCGCGGCCGGCCGCGAGATCGCGGTGCCTGTATACGATTTCGCGCGTCATACACGGAGCAGCGCTGTCGAACCCGTTCGTGCGAGCAAATTCGCGATTGTCGAGGGCCTCTTCGCGTTGTACTGGGAAGATGTCCGGCGGGTGCTCGCCGCCAAGGTCTACATTGAGGTCGAGGACGATACATGCTTCGGGCGCAGGCTCGACCGGGACATGCGCGAACGCGGACGTTCGCGAGAGTCCGTGTGTTCCCAGTACGCTCAGACAGTCCGACCGATGGCCGCCCGCTACATCTGGCCGACCAAAGCGCATGCCGAGGTGGTGGTCAGCGGAACGGATCCGGTGGAGCAAAGCGCCGCCGCAGTCCTCCGTCACCTCGAGAGCAAGGTTGACCATCCCGTCTGCCGCTGACCGGCCACCTTCAGGCCGCCTCCCGGTGCATCTTTTGTTCGTCGCGGATCGTTTTACGCAGCCACTTGGTCGAGATCTGAGCCAGCTTACGGCTCATCCGTTCTTCCTCGGCAAGTGTCTGCTTGAGCAACCGGGCGGCGTGTTTTTCGCCTGAGAGCTCCGCGAGTTCCTGCGCAAAGGTGTATGCGGCGATCTCATAGTGCTCGGCCTTCTGCTCCGCCGCGACGAGTGCGGCGTCCTTGTACTCGGGCTGCATTTCTTCCGAGATATGTTCGTCGGCCTCGGCCACGAGGCCCTGCATCCCGAGACACGGTTTCGATTTGGCGGGCACACCCAGCTTCGCGAAGATCTCCTCGATCCGCTGCACCTGCCTCTTGGTCTGCTCTATATGGTCCTGGAACGCTTTCGTCACGTCAGGTGATGACGCAGCTTTCAGCATCCGCGGCAGAGCCTTGGAAGCCTGTTTTTCGGCGTCGTAAATGTCCGCGAGGTTCTCGATCATCAACTCGTGCAGGTTATCGGCCATGTGCATCCTTTCTCTTGAAGAGGTGGAACATAGAAGGTTGCGCCGCCACCGGCGTGCTCAGCCCGTCCCCAGCCGGACCTGCACGCCGGTCCTCAGTTGCGGCGCGTTACCGGTTCGGGGTGCTGCCGGTTGTTCCGGAAGTCGTGCCCGTAGTTGAACCGCTTCGATTGCGGTCTGTTTGTTGCCCGCTGCGGGTTCGGTCACGCTCGGACATCGTTCCCGACGTCGTACCCGACTGCGTTCCCGAAGCGGTACCGGAATGGGTTCCGGAAGTGGTACCTGACTGGCCGGACTGCGTTGAACCGGCGCCCACGTCCTCGGGGTTATCCGTGCGAGGACTGGCTTGTTCCCGAGATGATTCCGTTCCTGCGGTCCTATTGCCCTCGCGGTTGCGGTTGTCGCCGGCGCGCTGATCACTACAGGCGACGGTGCCGAGTGTCAAAAAGGCGCCCATCCCAAGCGCTGCTAATGAGTGTTTATTCAGTCTCATGAACTACCCCTTGGTGCAAACCACTATCTGCGCGTCGAGGAGCACGTTCAATGCCTAAGAGCAACTGCTGGACTCTCAACAGCTTGCGATGCCGCCGGCTCAGCACGGCACGCATTAAGCCGAATCAAGAATTCCCAGCCGGTGAAAAAAGTTCAGGGCCGTGGCGACGGTTGTTGCTGGCGTTGACCACGCAGGGCCACTCCTCTATACTGAGAGTTTGCGGGTTGTACGAGGTAGGCGGCGTGTGCCGCGTGAGTTGTCTACATGGTCATCTTATTGACGTTGGTTCACATCCTGGTTTGCGTCTTCCTGGTCATCGTTGTGCTGCTGCAGAGCGGCAAGGCGGCGGATCTGGCGGGCGCCTTTGGTGGTATGGGATCGCAGACGGCTTTTGGGCCGCGCGGTTCGGCCACCTTGCTCTCCAAGGCAACGACGCTGGCAGCGGCGCTGTTCATGATCACTTCTCTGACATTGGCGGTGATGGCGTCCCGCAGCACGGCGGGTCCGGGTGGATCGGTGCTCGACACCCACAAGCCGGCCCAGACGGCTCCGGCTCCAACACAGACGGCGCCTTTGCCGAAGAGCGGTACAGGGAACACAGTGACGATCCCGCTGACGCCTCAGGGAACACCGGCCCCGCAGGGCGCTCCGGCGCAGCCTGCGCCGGCGAAACCGGCTCCAGCCCAGCCGGCGAAATAGATCTGAGATTTTGAGTTGTGCCACTGTGCGGAGGTGGCGGAATTGGCAGACGCACTAGCTTGAGGTGCTAGCGGGAGCAATCTCGTGGGGGTTCAAGTCCCCCTCTCCGCACCATAAGATTAGGCCTGTAGCCCATTGAGGTTGCGGGCCTTTTTCATTGTGGACCGGGCAATTCCCGTCGTGCCGTGTACCCGCACGGTAACATTTAACCCTCTCGATAGCCCTCAAGGACCGAATATTCCCGCTCGGGATGATTGTGGTATTCCAGGCCGGAATCCGATATGATATTCCCGTACGGTCACTTTTTTTCTCGGAGCCAGGCCGTTGAGGTACACCACAGCGGATATCGGGAAAATGATACGGGAGACGCGCAAGAAACTCCGCGTCACCCAGAAAGCGCTCGCCCTCACCTCCGGAACCGGCCTGCGGTTCATTATCGAGTTGGAGAAGGGGAAGGAAACCTGCGAGATCGGCAAAGCGCTCACCGTTCTGAACACACTCGGCATCAAGATGATGCTCACGCCGCCCACGGCGCCCGCGCAACAAGGATCAGGCCATGGCCCGCACGCTTGACGTCTACCTACACACCGACTTCGTCGGGCACCTGACGCAGGACGATGACGGGGACATGAGCTTTCAGTATGCCGAGAGCTGGCTGCAAAGGGCACCCGTCCCACTGTCCCATTCCTTGCCGCTGCGCCAGGAGCGCTTCCGCCGCAAGGAATGCCGCGGTTTCTTTTCCGGCATTCTGCCGGAGGAGAGCAAGCGCGAAATGATCGCGCGCAATCTCGGCATCAGCGCGCGCAACGATTACGCCATGCTGGAGCGCATAGGCGGCGAATGCGCCGGTGCCGTGACCTTCCTGCCGCACGGCGAACCGATGCCAGGCCGGCATTACGGATATCGCGACCTA
>DATMXS010000177.1:0-4209 GCA_035561355.1 Bryobacteraceae bacterium
GTGCTTGACCAATGAGGGCAGGTTGCCGCTGTGGTCGATGTGCGCGTGAGAGAGCACGACGGCATCAATGTCACGCGCTGCAAACGGGAGTTCCGAGTTTCTCTGTCGCGCCTGTTCCCTTCGGCCCTGATACAGCCCGCAGTCGAGCAGGAATCGCGTCCCGTTCGCACGCACTTCATGCATGGAACCGGTGACCGTTTTCACGGCACCCCAAAAGGTGATCTTCATGTTTTATCCGGCGTCGCTTATCTGGCCTTTGCTTCGTGCTTCGTCTCACGGTACTACAGTGGCGGCGTAAACTAACGCAGATTGTCCGGGAAGTCGAAAAGCGGCTCGATGTCCACCGGAATGTCCGTGATCGTCGCCAGGGCCTTCTGGAGGTGTGGAGGCACAGTGCCGTGCTGTGCGAACCACTTCTCCCCGCGAGCACGATCGCCCGTCGCTTCGATCTCGAGCAATTCCTTCGTCAGCCGCGCGATCGCTCCGGGCAGGACCGCAAGATCCACCGAAAAGCGGCCCGCCGCATCCTGCACGATCGCCTTCTGGCTTGAAAGATAGTTGAACTCCATCAGTTCCGCCTGCCCGTGCGCCTCCGCGGTCCCGAATCGCAGGGTGCGGAACATGCCGCCGAGGTACGAAATATAGGCTTCCTCGAGTCTGTCCTTCGGGTAAGCCCCCCGGTCCGCGAGCCATTTCAGCCCGTACAGACCTGTGACATCCGCCTTGGCCTCTTCGAGCCCGGAGTACAACGGGCCCAGCGCCTCACGGATCTCCACACGCTTCCCGCCGGCCCGTGCGTACGTCGGACCGAGCCCGTGCGAAATCTCGTGCATTAGCGTGCCCGCCATATAGCCTTCGCCGGTAACGCGCCCGGCCTGCCCCGCAGCGATCAGCCGCTTCGCAATCGGCAGGATCACCTCGTTCACGCGCGCATCCATGAAGTTCTTGAAGAAGACCTTCTTCGTGCCCTTCTTCTCGTGCACCCGGGGATCGTTCGGCAGATTCGTCGCGACCGCCTGGTAACCGTGGCGTGCGTCGCCGGAGCGGTACGGCGAGTCCATCACTTCCATCGGAGTGGCGTGGCCTCGCTTCGACGGCCGGTCCTCGGCGGCGAGGGGCAGCACCTCCTGAATATCCGGCACATACTTCGCGAACAGAGCGAGCTTGCGGCTTTCGGGCTCGTTGCGAATCAGGACGGCCGCCTCATACGCCGCCTTCACGCCGAGCAGCCCGTCAGTGTACGTTTCATACGGACCCATGAGGACGTCGAACTTCGGGTCCTTCAGGTCCAGCCACGCCAGGTCGCTCTCGTAGTAATCGTCTGTGAGGAGCGCATCGGCTCGGAGTTTGAGGTACTTCGCAAACTGCGGATCGTCCGACAAACCCGCGGCATCGCGCAGCGCCCTCGCCGCCGGCTGCACCAGCGAGGCATACTCCTCGTGGAACGGAATCGCGACCAGGTCCTTGCCGGATCGCCGCACTACGGTGTAGCTGCTGTAAATGGCTTCGCGCTTATCGGGATGCGCTTTGACGTAGGCTTCGATCTCCGCCTGGGTGATGGAAGGTTCGTAAAACCCGCGCCCCGGAGACATCGGCTCCGTGCCGATGAAAGGCTTCTCGTGATCGAGCAGATCGAACCGGCTGCCCTGGATCCAGAGGAGATGGCGCGCCTTCTGCTCCACCAAGTCCTTTGTACCGGCCAGCGAAAGGTACAGCTTCAGGCCCTCGGGATCGCTCTGGCGCCAGTAAATGCTGCCGAGATGCTGCGACGCCTCGACCAGCTTATCCACCATCTGCCGCTCACGCGCGCTCAGGCCCGTGGCGTCATACGGCATCTTCAGCGGCTTCCACTGCGCAAGACGCTTGTCGATATCGGGAGCGACCACAAGTCCAGCCATGAGGAAAAGCGCGATAGCCTTCACGCTCTGATTATCGGGCAATGCACGCGAGCGCGGCCAGCGCCGCCAGCCGGACTACTTGCCTAACTTGTAGAACCTTACGCATACGGGCTTGCTCAACTCCACGCTCGCGCCGGCCGGCGTCAGCTTACCCGTCTTCCCGTCGATCCGGAACACCACCACATTGTTCGTGCGCTCGTTTGCCACGATGAGCCACGTCCCCGTCGGATCCACGCTGAAGTTCCTCGGCCACTTGCCCTGAGTGGAGACGTGCTCAACCGGCGTCAGCGCCCCACCGGCGTCCACCCCGAACACTGCGATGCTGTCATGGCCACGGTTCGAGCCATAAACGAATTTGCCCGAGGGATGAACCGCCACCTCCGCCGGATAGCTTTCGCCGCTGAAGTCCTTCGGCAGGGTCGTCACCGTGCGGATCTCGGCTAGCACGCCTTTAGCCGCGTCCCAACTCAAGGACGAAAGCGTCGAATCGAGTTCATTGATGACGAACGCCAGCTTGCCGTTCGGATGGAACGCGAAGTGCCTTGGTCCAGCTCCCGGTTTCGTCGCCAGGAACGGCGGATCGTTGGGGGTCAGGGCCGCTGCGGCCGGGTCCAGCTTGTAGACCATCAGCTTATCGATTCCCAGATCTGCCGCGACCGCGAAACGGCTGTCCGCCGAAGCATTGATGGAGTGTGCGTGCGGGCGCTCCTGCCGTTGCGGATTCGCGCCTTTGCCCGAGTGCGTAATCACCGACTTCGCCGCCTCGAGGCCGCCGTCCTCGCGCACCGCAAATGAGGCCACGCTGCCGCCGCCGTAGTTTGCCGCCAGTACGACGCGTCCGGATCTATCGACCGCGACGAAGCACGTCCCCGTGCCGCCGGCGGCAACAGTATTGATGTGCGCCAACTTGCCCGTAGTCTTGTCGATGGCGAAGGCGGCGACCGCGCCGGTGCGCTTGCCATCGAACGAGTTCACCTCGCTTGCGGCATACAGGTACTTCCCGTTCGGGTTGAATGCAATGAACGACGGGCTTGGCACCTCGCCCGCCAGTTCCGGCTGCGACAGCTTACCGGTCCGGGCGTCGAACCGGCTGACATAGATGCCCTTGCTTTCCGACCCCGTGTATGTCCCGTAGTACACCAGGTAATCCATATCTGCCGCCGCGGCCAGGGCCGCAGCCCCTGCCAGAAGACACAACATCCGAGTCAGGTTCATTGGCAACCATGGTAATCGAGTGGCTACCTGGCCGGGAGCGTCACCTTAAGCGGCATTTCGATCTTCTCGTTTTTGGCGTTCCGTACAACAACCGCGATGTCCGCCATGGGCGTGATCTCCATCAGCCCGCGTTCGATCGTGACCAGCAGAAAGTGCCTTTGCGGCGACCACCCCTCGATGTGGCTGGACGCCATCGCCCCCAGCACGTTGCCGTTCCGCAGTTCTCCCCCGGCGCCCGAAATCACGTACCGGATGCCGCCTGTTTCCTTGCTCACCTCCGAAAACTGGAAATTGTGCTCGTGCCCGCTGAATGCCACACGCACGCCGCTCTTTTGAAATAAGGGCAGCCAGTGGGCCAACTCTTGCGCCGATGCGGTGTGCCGCGGACCCGCGCTAAACGGCGGGTTGTGGAAGTAGGGGATTTTCCATGGCGCTTGCGAACGTCCCATCTCCCCTTTAAGCCATTGGTCCTGTTTCCCCCCGGCCGTGAAGGCAGGCTTCGGTGGACCTTCCTCCGTGAGGCTCGTCGTGTCCAGCCCAAAGAAATCGGCCAGACCTCCATAGTTGAAGGAGTACCACCTGGCGGGACCGCCGCGGGGCGGGAAGAAAAAGTTGTCCAGGTAGGCCGCCAAATCCCCTTGTTCCTCACTCATGTTGCCGTCATGGTTCCCCAGCGTGGGATAAAACGGTACGGACCGCAGCACCTGCTGGTACGGCTCATAGAATTTCGGCGCCCACTCCGAGTCATCATCGCCGGTCGATACCCTTCGCCAGAACCGCCAGCCGATGTCGCCATAAATGTTGTCGCCGGTGGTGAGGACGAACCGAATCGGGTTGTCGCCCGAGGCGCGCTCCTTGACGAGCTTCGCCATTGCGCCCGCGATCCGGTACTGCCCGGAACTGGCGTTTCCAAAGTCGCCGATGACGATGAAGGCGACCTTCTCCGCACTCCTCTGCCAAGTCCGGAGCGAGCCCTCCGCCACCTTCGCCCCGTCGATCGATAGAGTGTACGGGTACTCTCGATCTTCGTCGAGCCCTTCGAACAGGACCCAGTTCCGGAACGGTTCGGCACTCAGCGCCCCCAGTTCGATCCGGG
>DATMXS010000178.1:0-7221 GCA_035561355.1 Bryobacteraceae bacterium
AGCCTTCAAGCGGGTAAAGGAGTTACGCCAGAAGAGCATCGCGTTTGGCGGAACGGCATCTACGGAGAGATCCGGCGAATGATGCAGCTTGAGGGCTTCCGGGCCGGCGAGGCCTGCGAACTGGCGCGCGTCAGCCGTGCCGGATTCTACCGTCACTACGAGGAGCATGAGCAGGCTCAAGCCTTCCCGGCGAATGCGCCCCGCCCCTGCTCTCTCCTACCCTGCTACCTTGCAAGCATGACCGTCCGCGCACTCACGCCCGCCGACTGGCCGGTAGTCGAAGAGCTGTTCGGGGCGAACGGCGCGTGCGGCGGTTGCTGGTGCATGTGGTGGCGCGTTCCGCACGGCGGGAAGCTGTGGGAGGAATCAAAGGGTGAGAAGAACCGGCGCGCACTCAAATCAGCGATCGAAGCAGGCGAAGTTCACGCGGTCATCGCGTTCGATGGCGAGTCGGCTGTGGGCTGGTGCTCCTTCGGACCGCGCGAGACGTTTCCACGGATCCAAAGCGTGAAGGCGTTGCGGGGCGAAGCGCCTCCCGGCACATGGTCCATCGTCTGCTTCTACATCCGCGCGAAGTGGCGCAGAAAGGGCGTTGCAGGCGCGCTTCTCGATGCCGCAACGCGCCGCGCGTTCGAACTCGGCGCGCAACGGGTTGAAGGCTACCCCGTAATCCCCTCGAAGCCCGAACCCGTTCCCGCCGTTTTCGCCTGGACGGGGATTCCCCGTCTCTTCGAATCGGCAGGCTTCCGCCACGTTGCCGGGCGCACGTACGTCCGCACAAAGTAACGGGCTGAATCGATACTGAGCTCCGCCTATGCCGGCGCCAGCACTCCAGCCGCGGCGGCGGCGCCAATGCAATCGCTCGCGCGGACTGCACAGTGCCGGCCGGAGCCTTCATCCAGCAGCATGGATACAACCTCGGCGGCGGTGTAAGGCCGGCCCGTTGACGGCATATAGCGCGCCACTGCGGCCAGATCGTCTCCAGCGGTTACCAGGCCCTTTTCCACGTAGTTGCCCCTGCGGACCTGGGGATAGGCGATGTTCGCCAACAGTCCGTTGCAGAGGCACTTCCGCCCCACAGTATTCTCGAGCTTGCCGCCCTTTGCAACATACGTCGTCACTGGCTCAGCGGCGCAGCGATAGCCGATCTTGCCGTCGGGGGTTCGATAGGCCTCACGCAAGTACCCGACGTCGCACACCCGGCGCCTTTCGGCGTAAACGGTAGGGTCCGAAGCCGAGCCGTCCACCTGCACCACCTTGAAGGGGAACCCGGTGGGGGATGCCAGAGGATCCGTAAGCACCCTGGCTTCGCCGGAGAAAATGCCTTTGAGGATCGACTGCTTGTATTCCTCACTCAAGCCCGATTCGGCGCAGAACTCGAAGATGGTGCCGGTTTGAACGCCGGCCGCTCCTGCGTCCAGCGCTTCGCGCAATTTGCCGGGCCTGCCATAGCCGCCAGCCAACCAGAACGGCGTGTTGAGTTCGCGCAGCTTCTCGAGATCCACAAGGTCCCGTTCGCCGTAAATCGGTTCACCCGTGGCGTTGAGCTGCTGCTTGCCGCGGGGTGGCGCGTTGTGGCCGCCTGCAGTCGGACCCTCGATGACGAACCCATCCACCCTGCCGTTGGCCTTCTTGAGCATGGTGGTCGCCAGCGTATTGGAGGCAATGATGGCCAGGAATACGGGCCGCGCGAGAGGCGGAAGATCACGCTCCATGAAGTCTCGCGGCTCGAATCGAATGGTGGTGTCGTCGCCTTCCTGCGCACCGGACACCAGCAGCGGGTAGGTGGCCTGTTCGTGACGCGACAGGGAGTCGAGCACCCCGGGAATTTTGAGGGGGATACCCGCGCCCATCAGGATGTAGTGAACGCCGGCGAGCATGGCGCCGTAGATTGACGACAGGTGGGGAAGTTGGACCTTCTCGAGATAATTAATGCCGACTAATCCGCAGTGACCCTCTCGGGCGAGAAAGACCTCTACGAAATTGGAGACAATGCAAAGCTCCCAGGTGTCCCGGGGGCCATCCTTCGTGTGTACTGCGAGATTCTTATAAGAGGCGCCAGCCGGCTTGCCGCCGGGGATGAAGTAGGTCTCCCAGATGCGTTTAGCCATCTCCGGGAAGGGGAAATGGTCCAGGCCACGGCGCATATGGCCGCCCGGGTCGCCGTCCTGCAATCTCCTGGCGAGAATCTGATCCAGAGCCGTTCCCGAAACGACCCCGAGTTGGCCGGTTTGCGCGACGGCCCGCGCGAGCCGCCAATTGGAAACACCGGCCCCCATGCCGCCCTGGATGATCCTGGGATGTGTGCTGTACACATCTCTAATACTTTCATACCCGAATCACCCGAAGTGTCAGAATTTCGTAATAATCGCCGCCACCGCGCCAGCAATCAATTCGGGGCTCCCCATTCGGCCGCACCCTGCTCCTTTTTGGACGACAATATCGGGAATGACCCGCCGCACATTCGTGAGCAGTGCCGCCGTCGGCGCGACAGCCGCCGCCCCCTCCGATTCCCGCAGCGTCATCGTCCTCATCGGGGACGATCACAGTCCCGTCGCGGGCTGCTACGGGAATCGCGTCGTCACGACACCGAACCTGGACACACTCGCCGCACGCGGCGTGAAATTCACGAATGGCTACTGCACAACGGCTTCGTGCAGCGCCAGCCGCTCAGTCATCCTTACCGGCTTGCACAACCATGCGAACGGCCACTTCGGGCACGCACACGACTTCCACCACTTCTCCTCCCATGAGTGGGTGCAATCTGTTCCCCGCCTGGCACGCGCTGCCGGCATGTCCACCGGGATTATCGGCAAACTCCATGTGATGCCCCCGTCCGTTTACGATTTCGAACACGTCTACGGCGGCGGAGCCGGTGGCGGCGGCACCCGCGACGTCTGGGGCATGGCCCGAAATGCAACCGATTTCTTCAAGAAGGCGGGCGGGCGGCCCTTCTACCTTCATGTCGGGTACAGCGATCCGCATCGCGGCGGCGATCCCTCCGGCTTCGGCAATGATCGCCCCATGCCGAACGTCAAGAAGCGCGCCTACTCGCCGGCGGACGTGACCGTCCCCGACTTTCTGCCGGATCAGCCCGAGGTTCGCCGGGAACTCGCCCAGTATTACGAGGCGATCGACCGCATGGACCTGGGCATCGGCTTCTTCCTTGAGGCGCTCGAAAAGTCCGGTCGCGCCAAAGACACGCTCATCGTCTACGTCGGGGACAACGGCATGCCCTTTCCCGGCGCGAAAGCCAGTCTATACGACTCAGGCCTGAGGGTTCCAATGATTCTCGCCCGTCCGGGTGCCGCCGGCCGCTCGTCGGACGCACTTGTCTCCACGGCCGATATCGCCCCCACCGCGCTCGACTGGCTCGGCCTGGAGTCTACGTACCCGCTCCACGGCCGCAGCATGACGCCGCTCGTCGACGCCGAACAGTCCGGCCGCGACGAAGTATACTTCTCCCACACCTTCCACGAGATCAACAATTATTACCCGTTCCGGGCCATTCGCACCCGCCGTTGGAAGTACGTCCGCGTGTTGTTTCCGGAGCTCGAGATGCCGCTGCCGTCAGACCTCTTCGGTTCCCCTACGTGGCAGGGGATTCGCACGCGCGGCGACGCCGCGATGGGCCAGCGTCGCACGTCCGCGTTTCTTAAACACGAACACGAAGAGCTTTACGACCTCTCTACGGATCCGCTCGAAACCACCAACGTCGCCCGTGAGAACCCGTCCGTGCTCGCCGAGTTGCGAGCCAAAGTGCAGCAGTTCCGGACCACGACGAAAGACCCTTGGCTCATCATCGATCGCCAGCGCGGATTCACAGGCTGAAAGCGACGCGAAACGAACTCACGCCTGTTACCATGTCCCAAACATGCACGTCGTCATCACGTTGTTCGTTCTTCTACTTACCTCGCTCCCGTGCGCGGCACGCGTCTGGAGCGCGCGGTGGATCGCGGTTCCCGGAGCCCCGCCTGAAGCAGCCGGCGTGTATCACTTCCGCCGGACCTTCGATCTCGCCGCCCGGCCCGCTCGGTTTCCGGTGCACGTCAGCGCCGATAACCGCTACCAGCTGTTCCTGAACGGAGAGCGCGTCGCCCTCGGCCCCGCGCGCGGCGATCTGTTCCACTGGCGCTACGAGACCGTGGACCTCGCTCCGCGCCTCAAAGCCGGCCGAAATGTACTCGCCGCCGTCGTCTGGAACTGGGGCGAGCACCGCCCGCTCTCTCAAATCAGCGCCCGCACTGCGTTTGTTTTGGACGGCGACACGGCGGCCGAATCCGCCGTCAACACCGGCACGGACTGGAAGTGCTTTCGCAACCCGGCCTACTCGGTGCTTCCCCTGAAGCGCGAGGAGATCCGCTATCAATACTATGTCGCGGCTCCCGGCGAGCAACTGCGCGCGGCCGATCACCCCTGGGGCTGGGAGAGCCCCGAATTCAACGACTCTTCCTGGCAGCCCGCCGAAATCATCACCGGCGCCTGCTCGCGTGACTGGACCAAGAATGAAGTGCCGGGCGATTGCCACGGCCCCTGGCTGCTTGTGCCTCGAAACATCCCGCCGATGGAATCGAAGCCGGAGCGCCTCGGCAGCCTGCGCCAAGCCTCCGGCGTCGAGCCGCCCGCCGGTTTCCCCGGCCGTTCCCGGCCCGTTACCATCCCAGCGAACACCCGCGCGCGCCTTCTGCTTGACAATGAGCGCGTCACCACCGCCTATTCCGAGTTCGTGCTGAGCGGCGGCGCCGGCGCGAGATTCTCGGTTCGCTACGCGGAAAGCCTCTGGGTGCCCGGAACAAACAAGAAAGCGAACCGCGACGACGTAGAGGGCAAGGAATTCCGTGGCCTGCGCGATGTCTTCCTTCCGGACGGCGGCCGGGTGCGCACGTTCCGTCCGCTCTGGTGGCGCACCTACCGCTACATCGAACTCGACATCGAAACCGCGGCCGACATCCTCACGATTGACGACATCCGCGCCACGTTCACGGCTTACCCGTTCGAACGCAAGGCCACGTTCGCCAGCGACGGGCCGCCCGACCTCACGCGCATCCTGGAGGTCGGCTGGTGGACTAACCGCCTCTCCGCGAATGAAATCTACCAGGACGCCTACTACGAGCAGATGCAGTACGTAGCCGATACGCGCATCGAATCGCTTGCCTCGGTTTTCGAGACTGGTGACGCCCGCCTGATGCGCAATGCGATCGAGCAACTCGATTCAACCCGCACGGCGGACGGCCTCACCTACAGCCGCGCCCCGAGCAGCCTGTACCAGTACACGCCGACGTTTTCGCTCCTCTGGATTGGGATGCTGCACGATTACTGGCGCTACGTGGACGATCCCGAATTCGTTCGATCCATGCTGCCCGGCGTCCGTTCCGTGCTCGGATGGTTCGCACGGCAGCAGCGCGAAGACGGCACGCTCGCGCAATTGCCTTACTACAACTTCCTCGATTCGGGGCGGAAGTGGGACGGCCACGCGCTCGGCCCCTATGAGTTGCACCTGCTGCAGGGATACCAGTGGGCGGCCGACCTCGAATCCGTTCTCGGCTCGCCCGACCGCGCGCGCGATGACATCGCCGCCGCAGCGAAGCTTAAGGCCTCCCTGCAGCGCGTCTACTGGGATGCCGGGCGCGGGCTGTACGCCGACGACGCCGCGCATACGGTGTTCTCCCAGCACGCGAATGCGCTCGCCGTCCTCACCGGCGTTGCCGAAGGCACCGTCGCCCGCGACGTCATGGAACGCACTGTCTCTGATGCCAAGTTAGAGCAAGCCACCATCTATTTCCGCTATTACGTCCACGAAGCGCTGGCGAAAGCGGGGTTGGGCGATCGCTACCTGGCGATGCTCGGCCCCTGGCGCAAGCTGCTCGCGCTCGGCGTCACGACGTGGCCCGAGACCGATGCCGACGAATCCCGGTCCGATTGCCACGGCTGGGGCGATCATCCGAACTTCGAGATGTACCGCACCGTGCTCGGGATCGACTCCGCAGGACCCGGGTTCTCCCGCGTCTACATCCGGCCTGCACTCGGCACTCTCACCCGGGCGTCCGGAGCGATCCCGCACCCGCGCGGCGAACTGCGCGTAAGGTACAGCTTGAACGCCGGCTCGCTCGACGCCGAGGTGGTCACCCCGGTTGCCGGCTACTTCGAGTGGCGCGGCATCCGCCGCGAGTTGCCTGCAGGGACGTCCAGGTTCACCATTCAACCGCGCGAGCGCGCAGCTCGCGCTCGAGGTTCACAACGCCGGTAAACTGCACCGCGTCGATGCCTGCATTTCGCGCGCCTTCGACGTACGCCGGGATGTCGTCCGTGAAGAAGCACTCTTCCGGACGGCATCCGGCTTCCCTGATGGCTGCCTGATAGATCTTTGGCGACGGCTTCATCGCCCCCACTTCGTAGGACAAAACATACGCGTCGAAGTTCTTCAGCTCCGGGTAGCGATCGCGGATCATCTCCCAGTGGATCACGTTCGTATTTGAGAGCAGCACCAGCCTGTAGCGCCTCTTAAGCGCCTTGAGCAGGCTGTCCGGCACCAAGGTCTCCGCCAGGAAGATGGCGCTCCACGCTTCACAGAAGCCGGTGTAGTCCACAGTGATGCCGAGCAAATCCGAGAGCTGCCGGACGAACTCTTCCTTCGAGATCTGCCCAGCTTCGAAGCGCAGCACCAAGTCAGACTTGGAAAGGCGCTTCGGTATCTCCTCCGCCGGATAAGGGCAGTGTGGCTGAAGCGCCGCATACCCTCTGCTGAGATCGAACGGAACAATGACCTTGCCAAGGTCGAAAATAATCGTCTTAATCACTCTTTCCACGATACAGCGGCTCGCAGCCTGTAGCGTGCAGCATTGACGACGGTGGCCCTTGGGCGTGCTGGCCGGCACGAGCGGTGCGGAGCACTGCCCGATCAGTTCTCCTGTTGCATTCGCGTCCCTAACTCTGAAACCATCCAGTTGCTTGCTCCGTCTGTACGACGACCATGCGATCCGCGGCACTCATTACCGCTTTGGCTCTGCTGGCGCCCGGGAGTGCCCAGGAGACCATCCGGGTAACGACCCGGCTGGTACAGGTGAATGTTGTCGTCACCGGCAATGGCGGGCGCCCCGCAGCCGGCCTCGCACGAGAGGATTTCGAGTTGCTTGACGAAGGCAGGCCGCAGGAGATCCGGACTTTTTTGGCACAAGCCGCAGGTATCACGCGGCGCGCGTCGGAACCACTCCCCGTGAACAG
>DATMXS010000179.1:0-13987 GCA_035561355.1 Bryobacteraceae bacterium
ACCTTCGAACCCGGGAGCAACACGCCATTCCGCGCCGACGCTCTGATCTTCGAGGGGGCTGAATCTCAGACCGAGTCCGTGCGGGTTTTGTGGACCGCACGCAAAGCAGGCAGATTGCGGACGCGCCTCAGGTTCCATGGATGCCCAACGTAGCAGAAACGGAAAAGCCAGTCACGGGGAGCGCAGAGGACGTTTCACGCGGCCGGACCCGCTACGCCCTCTGCTGCTTCATAAATCCAACATGACCAGACGAGAGTGGTTGGCCATGGTGGCGGTGGCCGCCGCGCACGGGCAAACAACGAGGATTCCGGTGGGTGTGCAGCTGTATACCGTTCGGAACCTGATGAAAAAGGATCCCGACGCGACGCTAGCCGCGATTGCAAAGATCGGGTATCCAGTGGTGGAAGGCGGGCGCGCGGAGTTGATTGGGCTTCGGCCGCTGCTCAAGAAATACAAGCTGACTACGCCGAGCGTGATGATCGATACTCCGCTCGTGACGCGCGAGTGGAAAGCATGGGGCGTTGAGGAGGTCGGCTGGGACCAGACAATCGCCGACCTGAAGACGCTCGGCGCGAAGTACGCGGTGGTGCCGTACCTGAGGCCGTCAGAGCGGAAGGATATCCCGAAGTTCATCGACCAAATGAACGCGGCTGGCGAGCGCTTCGCGGCGGCCGGCATGGCCTTCTGCTATCACAACCACGCCTTCGAGTTCGGCGGCGAAGAGGGCAAGCGGCCGATCGACCTGATGTTCTCCGGCTTCAACCCGAAAACGGTGTTCTTCGAGGCCGACGTGTTCTGGATCAGCATCGCGGGTCAGGACCCGGTGGAGTTCCTGGACAAGCACGGCAAGCGCGTGAAACTGGTTCACCTGAAGGACAAGATGGCGGGCGCGCCGGTGCAATACAACGAAGCCGTGAAGCCGCCGACGTTTAGGGAAGTGGGGAGCGGCTCGCTCGACTTCAAAGCAATCCTGAAGGCCGCCGAGAAAGCGGGCGTCGAGCACTACATGGTGGAGCAGGACCAGACGCCGGGGAACGCGATCGACAGCCTGCGGAAGAGTTGGGAGCACCTGAAGAGCATCGGGGCGGTCTAGCTTAGGCGGGGAGCAAGGAGCCCGAGCGGGAAGCAAGGAGAAGGTCGGGATCGCGCCGTTGCGTCGCGATCCCGGCTTTGGTGGTTCTTTGCTTTACTCGCGCGCCATGTGCTTTTCGTAGAGACGCGTGTGTTTGTTTGTGAGATCGACCTGCTTGCCCGCAATGAAGGAATATTTCACCTGGGTGCGGGTCTCGAGCGGGTCGCCATCGGTTACGATCAGGTCGGCTGATTTTCCCTTGTCAATCGAGCCGATTTGATCGGTTACGCCCCAGATCTCGGCGGCGTTCAGCGTCAGCGCTTTAAGGGCTTCGTCATAGGGCAGACCGTAAGCCACCGCGTTCGCCGCCTGGTACGGCAGGTTGCGCGCGAAGGCCGTGTCGAAGCTTCCGAACGCGATCTTCACTCCTGCCTTGTAGAGCTCTGCCGGGATGGTGAGCGAGCGATCGTACGGGTCGTCGGTTTCCATCGGCAACTCCAGTGTCGGTCCGCAGATGACCGGGATGCCCTTCGCTTTCAAGTCTGCCGCCACTTTGTACGCTTCCGGGGCGCCGGCGAGGATCATGCGGAACTTCTCCTCTTCGGCGAACTTGAGAGCGTCGCGAATGGCCCGCTCGCGCGCCGCGCGAACTATGACAGGCAGCCTGCCTTCGAGCACGGGGAGCATCGCTTCGAACCGCAGATCGGTCTCGAACCCCGGAGCGCCGGCGGCCTTCGCCTGCTGGTACCGGCGCGCGTTTTCGAAGAACTCGTGCAGCCCCTGCACGCGCTTCTCATACTCCTTCTTCGCCTCGGCGAACGGCTGTGCGGGTGCTCCGCCGTACATGCCGCCGCCACGGCCCGAACGCGTCTGGATGTTAGGGAAGTTCAGGACCATTCCGGCCGCGGGCTTTACGGCCATTTCCTGCCACGTCCAGCCATCCAGGTGAAGCAGCGCAGCCTGTCCTGCGACCAGAGCGCCGGCGGGCGCGCTGATCACGGTGGTGGTGCCGTTGGCCCGCGTTACAGCGATGTGCTCGCTGGCCGGGTTCACAGCAACCATCGCACGAACTTGCGGGTTGAAGTCGCCGATCTCGGTGGTATCCACAGTCTCGCGGACGGAGCCGATCTCGGAGAGCCCTATCGAAGTAGACGAATCAATCAGGCCGGGATAAATGTGCAGGCCCTTGATGTCGATGATGCGAACGCCTTTCGGCGCGGCGACCCTGGCGCCGACCTCGGCAATTTTACCGTCCCGGATCAGCACAGAGGCGTTTTGGATCACCGGTCCCGAGACCGGGTGTACAGTGCCGCCGCGCAGCAGCACGCTGCTTCCCGCGGCCGCCAGCAACGGCGCGCAACCGAACAGGACTGCGATGAGTGCGTTTCTCATGACGGCCTCCTTTCGCGGCCGCCCGGACCCGGCTTGGCGCCGGACGCCGGAGGCGCGAGCTTCTTCTGCTCTTCCTTTTCCTTCTCGATCAACTTCTTCTTGAACGCTTCCTGCCGGGCGCGCTCCGTGAGGTCGCGATCGCGCTCGAAGTAGACTTCGCCGTCGATGATGACTCTTTGCACCTTTGCGTAATTCGAGAGCGGGTGCTTGTCGAAAATGACGAGATCGGCATCCTTGCCGGGTTCGATGGACCCGATGCGCTTGTCGAGGTCAAGCTGCTTCGCGGCGTTGATGGTGATCATGGCGAGCGCCTCGTCCTCGGTAAGCCCGCCGTACTTCATCACCTTGGCAGCCTCCTGGTTCATGTGGCGCATTAGCTCGGCGTCGTCAGAGTTGAGCGACACCTCGACCCCTTTCCTGTGCATGATGGCGGCATTGTACGGGATTGCGTCGGCGGCCTCTACTTTGTAACCCCACCAGTCGCTGAACGTGGTGGCGCCGGCCTTGGCGGCGGCGATTTCCTTGGCGACCTTGTAGCCCTCCAGGACGTGTACGAGGGCGTGAATGCGGAAGCCGAACTCTTCGGCCACTTTGAGCATCATCAGGATCTCGTCAGCGCGGTAGGCGTGCGTGTGAACGAGCATGCGGCCTTCAAGCACCTCAACGAGCGGATCGAGCTTGTAGTCGCGGCGGGGAGGCACGACTTCCTCACCGCGAGCCTTCCTGGCTTCGTACGCTTTCCATTCGTCGCGGTACTGGCGCGCTTGTTGAAACGATTGCCGAAGCACGTCTTCGACGCCCATGCGGCTCGCTGGATACCGCGCGGCCGCGCCGGGAACGCGGGGCGTTCCACTGCGTTTGACGTTCTCGCCTAGTGCGAGCTTCAGAAGCGGCCGTGCGCCCTCAAACAGGATTCCCTTGGCGTCCTTCCCCCAACGCAGCTTGATGATGGAGCACTGGCCGCCGATGGTGTTGGCGCTGCCGTGGAGCACGGCGACTGTGGTGACGCCGCCGGCGAGGGCGCGGTAGATTCCGATGTCTTCGGGGTTGAGGACGTCTTCGATGCGCACCATGGAAGACACGGACGTGCTGCCTTCGTTGATCGCGTCCGCGGCGATGTGCGAATGCGGGTCGATGATGCCGGGCATGACGAACTGCCCGCCTGCGTCGATGACTTTCGCGTCCCCGGGGACGATGACGTTTGGCCCGGCCTCGACAATCTTGCCGTCGCGGATGAGCACGGAACCTTTAAAGGTGCCCTTCGTGACCGTGAGCACGGTGGCGTCTTTCACCACCAGCGGCGGGCCTGCAAGCGCGGCCGCGGCCGAAAAGCTGAGCAACAGTGCGAGCCGCTTCATTTCGCTTCCTCCGTCTTCTTGGACTCTTCGGGTTCGGGCGCGGGCTCGTACTTCACGCCATCGACGAACACGTACTTCACTTTTGTCTTTTCACCGAACAGGTCGCCGTCGGTGACGACGAGGTTGGCGATCTTGCCCTTCTCGATGCTGCCCAACCTATCCGCGACGCCGAAGATCTCGGCCGGCCGGAGTGTGAGAGCGGCCACGAGGTCTCTGTGAGCCAGACCGGCATCGAGGGCGCGTTTGGTGGCGCGCTTCATGTCACGCTCGGTCGCGATGCTCTCCAGATACAGGGCGAACGGAACGCCCGCTTTGACAAGCGCTGCGGGGGTGGCGGGGGCCTGGTCCCGTAATTGGAGCGTGCGGAGGTCGTCCTGGATTTCGGGATCGGCTTCGCGCTCGCGCTCGGGCCATTTCAGGCTGACGAGCACGGGCAGTTTCGCTTTCGCGAGTTCCTCCGCCACTGCGTATCCAGCCGGCGCTCCGTAGAGCACCGCGGGCGTGTTCAACTCCGATGCGAAGCGCGCCATGCGGGCGATCTCGACGGCGGTTCGTGCGGGCAGCAGAACGCGAGGAGCCTCGATGTAGGCTTCGACGGCGCGGTCGTACGCGGGCCGCTTGCGACCAGCCGCGCTCTTCGAGTAGACGGCTTTTTCGATGCGGTAATGCTCGGCATCCGCGGAGACCTGCCGGATGTAAGCGATGGCGCCCATCAGCGATCCGGGGAACTCGCTGAAGCCGCCACGGGCGGTCAGCGTGAGGTACAGGCCGACGGGGGTGGCAACCACCATATCGCCGGGTTTCTCGCCGCCAAGATTCACCACAGCTCCCTGTCCGGCGAAGATTCCGCGCGTCGGGAACGAGACGGCGCTCGTGAAGCCCATCGCGCGTGCGGTTTCGATGCGCTTGTCGGAAGTGTTCAGGATGTCGGCGGCGTGCAGCCAGCTCGAGTTCGAGGGCCGGTCTTCGGGACCGCGCGCGGGAGCCGCGGCCAGCGTCGCTGGAGTGGTGGGTTGTCCGGGGGGTGCGGCGGGTGATCCGCCGCGGCGTGCTCCGGCGGGCTGCGGCGCGTGATCCGGCAAGCCGAGGGTGCTGAGGGCGTCAATGAGTCCGGGATATACGGTAAGCCCTTTGCCGTCGATGATCCATGTGCCGGCGGGCTCGTCAACAGACGTGCCTGCGGCTTCGATGAGTCCATCGCGAACGAGCACGGTACCGTGCTCGATGATGGGGCCGGCAACAGTTATGATCCGTGCATCGCGAATCGCGATGGCGGTGGGGGGCGCTGCGGCAAGCGCCGCCGTGCAGACGAGGAACAGCGCGAGTAGTAGTAGACCTATTCTCATGTCCTTGATCGTTATACTGTAGTTTCCAACGATGCCTCCCCGCAAGACGATTCGTTACAAAGATGCCGGAGTCGATATCGACGAGGCCGACCGCGCCATAGGGCACATCAAGAAACTCGCGCCGAAAACGTTTACGCCCGCCGTGCTGAGCAGCATCGGCGCTTTTGGCGGCGGCTACGAGTTGAAGGGCTGGAAGCAACCGGTGCTGGTGAGTTCGGCCGACGGCGTCGGCACGAAGCTGAAGGTCGCGTTCGCGGCAGGACGCCACGACACCATAGGCCAGGACCTGGTGAACCACTGCGTAAATGACATCAGTGTACAGGGCGCTGCGCCGCTGTTCTTCCTGGACTACTTCGCAACCGGAAAGCTCGATTCCGAAGTGACGCGGCAGATTGTTACGGGCCTCGCGAAAGCCTGCAAGGAAAACGGCTGCGCGCTGATCGGTGGCGAAACCGCCGAAATGCCCGGTTTCTACGCGGACGGTGAGTACGACATGGCGGGCTTCATCGTGGGCGCCGTGGAGAAGAAGAAGATGCTCACCGGCGCAGCAATCAAGCCGGGTGACGTGCTGCTCGGCCTGCCCTCGAACGGACTGCACACGAACGGCTACTCGCTCGCGCGGAAGCTGATGTTCGAAGTCGCGGGCTACTCGGCGAAGACGTTTCTGCCGGAGCTGAACTCGACCGTCGCCGACGAGCTTCTGAAGGTCCACAAGAGCTACCTGAAAGCGATTCAGGCGCTGCTCGCGAAGGGATTGCTGAAGGGCGCGGCGCACATCACCGGCGGCGGCATCACCGACAACACGCCCCGCATTCTGCCGGCCGGCCTGGGCGTTGAAGTGGACACGTCGGCGTGGACCGTGCCGCCGGTTTTCGAGTTGATGAAGCGGCTCGGGAACGTTCCGGACGACGACTGGCGGCGCACGTTCAATCTGGGGATCGGGATGATTTTGGTGGTCCCGCAGAGAAAGTCGGCCGCAGCGGGCCGCGAACTCGAGCGACTGGGTGAGCCGTTCTACCGAATCGGGCAAGTAACAGAGCTCAAGCGTGGCGCGAACCGGGTGAGCTACCGATGAAGAAGCTCGGTATCCTGCTTTCGGGGCGCGGGTCGAATTTCGAGGCGATCGCGAACAGCATTGATGCCGGCCGCATACCGGATGCGCGGATCGCATTGGTCATTTCGAATCAGCCGGGCGCGCGGGGTCTGGCGATCGCGCGAGAACGGGGACTAAATGCGATCGCGATTCCGTCGAAGGGCCTGGAGCGCGAAGCCTATGACCGCCTGGTGACTGCGGAGTTGAAGAAACACGAGGTGGACCTGGTCTGCCTGGCGGGATTCATGCGGCTGTTGAGCGCGTACTTCGTGCGGGAGTTCGCCGGGCGCGTGTTGAACATCCATCCTTCGCTGCTGCCCTCGTTTCCGGGACTGGAAGCGCAGCACCAGGCGTTCGAGCACGGCGTGAAAGTGACGGGCTGCACGGTGCATTTCGTCGATGAGAACCTGGACTCAGGTCCGATCCTGATTCAACAGTGCGTTCCGGTGCTCGACGATGATACGGCCGATACGCTCTCGGCGCGAATTCTGGAGCACGAGCACCGCATCTACAGTGAAGCGGTGGCCCTGGTGCTCTCCGGGAGGTACAGAATCGAAGGCCGCCGCGTGGTGCGCACTTAGCCGTCAGGCGGTTCGCACGCCGCGGTTCTCGCGCGCATTAGCGTAGCCTCGGATGAGGTGATAGATTACAGAGTCGAAAAAGTGGCCGACGTCGCGCTGAAGTTCCTCTTCCGCCCACAGTTCCATCGCGTTCACATCGAGCCCCTGTGACCGCACGAAGTCGAGCACCGAGTCCTTGATGATGATATAGCTGAGGATCACTTCAGCGAGTGGCACTCCTTCTGCAAAGCGGTGCGCTCCGATCCGCTCGAAGCGTTGGGCAACCTTTGTCTCGTCTCGGACCGAGAGCCAATGTCCCAGATGCTCGATGATGTCACGCGATTTGTCACGAAGGTCGCTCTCCGGCAGTGAACCGATTTGCTGGAGCCGGGGGTCCTGGCGAATTTTCCGTATAATGCGATCGGTCAGTAAATCCCAGTGACTCTCGATGAGTTGAATCAGTCTGATCAGCATTTCCCCCCCTTGCCTGAAATATACACCCGAGGGCTTCCCGATGCGGTAATTGGATGGTCGCAGACGCCAATGCGAATCGAGGGCTGAGCGGTTTACAATTTAGAGGACTGGGAGGCATGCCTGTGAGCGAAGAACCGGAATCACCGTTCGAAAGCATTGAAAGCGCGCAGGAATTCCTCTCCCTGCTCGAGGAAGCGGTAGGAGAGGCTCGGGCCGACATCGAAGCACAAGTGACGCAACCCCAGCCGGAGCGGCGGCTTCAGGCACTGCAATTGGTCGGGTACAACCTCGCGAAGCTCTCCCTGCACATGGGGACCAGCCGGCGAATCCTGAACGACCTCCGGATTCTGCGGAGACTCCTGCTGCAGGAGCGGCAACTCGAGACACAGCCCCTGGAAGAATAGAGGCCGGAACGGGCGGCACGCTCCGGGGCGGTGGCGGTACAATCAGCGGGATCGCCAGTCGCAGTCAAAGAGCGAACATGGGAACCAACTATCCACCGAATCAACCTCCTCAATACCCCGCAAATTATCCGCCGCAACCTCAAGGATATCCGCCCGGCTACGGGAGCCCCGTTCCGCCACCCAATAAGAAGAAGATGAGCCCGCTGGTTTTGGTGCTCATCATCGTGGGCGCTCTCTTTTTGCTTGGCGCCGTGGCCGTCGTCGGTACAGGGTTCTTCCTGGTCCATAAGGCGAAGCAGGCCGGCATCGATCCTGGCCTGTGGCAGAGGAATCCGGGCGTGGCGGCGGCGAAGATGATTGCCGCTTCGAACCCGGACGTGGAAATAGTGAAAGTGGACGAGGGCCGTGGCGTGGTGACGCTTCGTGAGAAGAGCACCGGCAAGACGGTCACGCTGAATTTCGAGGACATCAAGCAGGGCCGGATGACCTTCACCGGTGATGACGGCGAGACCGCTACTGTCGGCGCCACGGGCGACGGCGACGCCGGATCGTTCGAGGTAAAGACTGCCGAGGGCACTGCCCGGGTAGGAGCAGGCTCAGCCGCGAAATTGCCGTCCTGGGTTCCCGTGCTGCAGGGCGAGACACCGGAGACCGCCATTGCAGGCGACGGGCCCAAGGGCTTCGGCGGACTCTACTCCATCACCACCAGCCAATCCGAGAGCGCGGTGACTCAGTTCTACAAAGACGCCCTGACCGAGGCTGGCTTCGAGGTGAGTGCGGATGCAACCGAGGGCACCCACACAATCAGCTCGAAGAACGGCACCCGCAGCGTGACCGTCAACGTGACGAACACTGCCGGAAAGAACCACGTCATGGTGACCTTCGAGGACCGGAATAAGTAGTCCCCGTTCTGTCCTGGACTTCGTGGCGGGCACCGGGTAAGCATCTCATTGGCGGCGGGCCATTTTCGGCGCACGGAAAGGTGAGACGAAACCGGCCGCCCGCGCACTACCTCTTGAGTCCATGTCCCTTTTCCACGCTCAAACCGCCGCTGTGTACGGAGTTAACGCCCACAAAATTGATGTTGAAGTCGATTTGTGGGCCACTACCGGCATCACGGGTAACACGTTCACGACGGTCGGAATGCCCGACACCGCGGTTCGGGAGAGCCGCGAACGCATCAAATCGGCGCTGGTGAACTCGAAGCTCGGATTCCCGAACATGAGCGTAACGGTGAACCTGGCGCCGGCCGATCTTCGCAAGGAGGGCACCGGGTTCGACCTGCCGATGGCCATCGGGATCCTGGGAGCGGCGGGAAAGGTGACAAACGCGGATCAGTTCCTGATCGCGGGCGAGTTATCGCTGGACGGCAGCGTGCGGCCCGTCCGCGGCGCGCTCTCGATGGCGGTATGCGCCAGCAAGGCGAACATCCCTGCGTTCATCGTGCCGGCGGACAATGCGCGCGAGGCGTCCGTGGTGGAGGGCGTGCGCGTGTACGGCGTGCGGCATGTTTCAGAGGTGGTTTCGCTGCTGAGCCAGCCTGAGAACTACACGCCGGTTCGATTCGAAGGTGTGCCGGAACCGAATCCGGACGACCCGTCTTTTCCGGACTTTAGTGACGTGCGCGGGCAACAGACGGCGAAGCGTGCGCTTGAGGTGGCCGCCGCGGGCGGACACAACGTATTGATGATCGGGCCGCCTGGCTCGGGCAAGACCATGCTTGCGAAGCGTGTTTCGGGCATCCTGCCGCCGCTGCTCTTCAATGAGGCGCTCGAAACCACCCAGATCCACAGCGTGGCGGGCGCACTGCCGAACGGTGCGGGGCTGCTGACAGTCAGGCCGTTCCGCGCGCCGCACCACACCATCTCCGAAGCGGGACTGATCGGCGGAGGCGTGGGCGTGCCGCATCCGGGCGAGGTCAGCCTGGCCCATCACGGCGTGTTGTTCCTGGATGAGCTTCCCGAATTCCCGCGCAACGTGCTCGAGTTGCTGAGACAGCCGCTCGAGGACCGTGCGGTGACGATCGCGCGTTCCACTATGACACTCACGTTCCCGGCCAGCTTTATGCTGCTCAGTGGGATGAATCCGTGTCCCTGCGGATAACAACTGAACATGACTGCGGAACAGAGGCGGATTCCACGAATGACAAAACTGTAAGGCCTCAATGGCTGAGAACTCGGACTCCTTGGTTCAGTGCACGTCGAAGTCGTTGAAGGGGGTCTTCATAGCCAGCGCCACATAGATTTCCAGGAGGGCCTGCGCCACGGGTTCCCGTTCCTCGACAAAGCGGACCGAACTGGAAGCCACAGTTACCTTTGCGTTCTTGAAGGCTCTACAGAACTGTGGGTCGGTTCCATAGAACTCCTTATTTCCTTTCCGATATGCGCTGGGCAGAGGAACACCCGCTTGACTGAGATGTAACATCGCCAGCTGCTTCGCCAAGGGTGCTTGATTCCTCGCTCCTTGGCAGTGAAGTCGGAGCCTTCGGCGGATATTGTTGCTCCGCCCTACGTAAAGGTGTTTCGTTCCTTGGGACAACAGATACACGCCCGCAACGGATCCGATGCCTTTTGCTTCTGCGACGGCGACGGGCTGCATCGCCAAGAGCATGGCGCACTTGCCTTCCAGTCCCGAAATAGCGTTCTGAAAATCTGTGTTCATAAGGTTTCACCGATACGCCGAACGGTCGGTCAACCCTGTCTCGCCGCACTAGTCTATTTGGCCAGGCGGTTCCGGCCGAAGTTGCTGGCGTAGGTGGCGGATCGTATTCAAGCCCGCTGCAAGCGTTCCTGCATGCAGGGCGTTGGGCTCATGCACCAGAACGTTTCTGATCTTCCGGACACTATCAAGCAGGACGGCCTGACTTGAAGTCAACGTTCCCTGCTTCTCAAGAGCGCCAATAGCTTCGCGAATCGAGATGTTCCGCGCCGTGGCTTTTCGGGCCTCGTCCATCAGGTACTCCTCAATAGCAGCCCACTCTCGGATAAACTCCCCAACATCGCCGGTTCGGAGCTGTTGAGCAAGGTCTGTCCGAAGACTTGCACACAGTTCGAGGATATGATCGCCTACCGGGTACAGCGCAGCCTCTGGAATCTTATCGAATCCTCCGTCCCAGAAGCCGTCATCGCGGGGAATCTCGAATTTGGCAATTAGGCGATTCCGAAAATCCAGGTCGGTCTTGGAGTCGAAATCAAACGTTACATCGGTAGTTCCAGCCAGAAATCCTTCCTGGAAGTACGGCCTGAGAGCTGCCGGCGGGCATATACTGAGAAGTCGAACATTCACAAGGTCGTGTTCGGAGTTGATGGAGATTCTGTTCGCGACGTATGGTAACCCCAGGACGTACACGAAGCAGGTCGGATCGGCACTTCTAATCTGCGCGAACGAACACGCGACCCTCAGAGATTGCGTCACATCCAGAAGGGGAGTCGCCGTGACCTCATAGTGCTGAAGGATGCTCCACTGGATGTAGCGCTTCTGCCGCAGCTCACGGTGCCCCTCGATGCTTGCGGCTCTGAACTTGTCAATCAACAGGCGGGCTGCTTCATCAAGTAATTCAAAACGGTGTCTCAGCTCCCGATTAGGCAACGAGTCGCCCCGGTAAATGGCGGGGTAGAGTGTGGTTCCCCCAGCTCTGCTCTGATAGTCTTTGTTCTGTCCGCGGAAGAACAATAGCTCGTCCGGATTAGAGTAGGCGAGCCGGGCAACGTGCTCGACCAAACATCGGAAGTCCCGAATCGGAAACGCCGGAGCACGCCATACCGGTCTGTCCCCGCAGTGCGAGGCGAGTTCTGGCGTGAGCTGAGGCGTTATCGTTCGCATCTTTGGGCTTGGAGTCTGGCACACCAAGCCTGCCACCAAAGTGGCCTGCGGCGTGGGTGTGCGCTGAGGCTGCTCGTGGTCGAAGCGAGCATATCATACAGGCAGATCCGATGGGTCAATCCAGTGTAGCGGCACTGCTCCGCCGCTCCAAGGTCTCGATCGATGGAACGTTCTCGTGCATCAAAAGAGCGGATTGATATAATTGCGCGGAATGAGCGTTCCCCTCGAGCTCGTCGCGTCTGCCGCACACATTCGTGATTCGGTCCGTACGTTCAACGAACTGCCGCCCAACTACGACTCGCTTGCACGAAGCATGCTATCCGGAAGTACATACTGGGTCTACGACCCAGACACTGAAGCGTTCGGGCCGGCCAAGTTCGTCGGCTTTCGTGCGATTAGCGCTGAAGATTACGAACTCGCCCGAGCCGGCGACAGCACCGGCACCAGGTTTGATGGCCATGTCACAAGGACCGCAATTGAGCGGGTGCTCGGTTGTTCTTTTCGGCCGGATCCGGCATTGGCCGATCAGCTGAATGAGTGGGCAGGCGACATCCTCGGCACATCTGCCGATGACGTATTCTCAAACGTCGACCAGAGCAAGTGGTCCTTCGTTTCGCTCCCGAGCGGCGATGAGGCCCAGCAAACCCAATACGTTGCCTCTTGGAAGTACGACACCTACCAATCGTTAGCAAAAGGTGTTCCCTTCGATCACGCGGGCAGTGACCACTTCGATCGTGTCACTCCTGGAGACACAGTATGGGTCGTCACCATCAAGCAGCAGCGGCTATTCCTGGTTGCCCGAATCGTTGTTGGCGCCGTGCTTGACAAGGAACAGGCGAAGCGGCGGTGGCCCCGAGTCTGGGATGCCGAGTACCACGTCGGTGCAGTGCAAGGGACGGCAGAACCGCTTAGGAAGCTGGACATAACCCATCTGATCCCGGACCTCAGGTTCGAGGGCGGATCCCCGCATCTGCCGCGCGACTTTAGGCAGTCCTTTCGAAGCCTCCGTCGCCTGCATCGAGACAGCGGCGAACTCTTCCGGCTGGCCTGGGCCGAAACCCAAGACGGACAAGCACCCCTGCGGGAGACAGGCCTGAGTGAGGTTGATGCAGCCATCCGAGTCTCATTCGAGGCGCTCATCATCGGCGAGCAGTACGACCGGCCCGAGCTTGCAGACATCTGGGGCTACCGTGACTGGCATGCGCTCGGACGCGGCTGCGTGACCCCCTCGAAGCATCCCTATATCATCCTATTCATCACACGCGAGAAGCAGGAGGCCTTGACACAATATGAGGACCACTTCGATGGCGATCGCCTCTACATTCAGGGCGAAACGAACCATGCTGCTGATGCGCGAATAGTCGGGGCACGCGAAAACGGTGACGAGATTCATCTCTTTTACCGCGACACTCATCACTCGCCTTTCACGTACTTCGGCCCGATTGAGCTTGTTGAAGACGAGCTCAGAACGGATGTGCCCAGCCGATTCGTCTTTGCGACCCACCGAACGGAGGCCTTGGTTGAGTCCGTTCTCCGGGCTGATGACAGGGCGCACGGTGTCGTGGATAATGCTGAACCGGATGCTGAAGGTCGTAGGCGCCTCGTCGATAGCCCGACAAAACGAATAGCAATATCGGTCGGCGGCGACAGCGCAATCGACGCGAACGAATTCGCCGGGATTGTCGCGGGCACGGGATCGCCAGTGGAGATCAGCGGAAGCCCCGATGACGGTTCGGGGAACTCGACGATAATGCATCGACGTCGGCGTTCTCCGGGCGACGTGCTCGGCCAGGAGTATCACGCTGCTGATGAACAGGCTGCGGTCGCGGAGCGGGAGCTGTTTCCAGTTGACCCAGAGCTCATTGAGCGCGGTGTTCGGGGCCATGCGACCACACAAAATCGTCTCGCGGAACACCTGCGATCGAGCGACCTCGAGCCACGCTCCTCTAGAAGTGACGAGCCGAACTTCGACATTGCCTGGACAAGCGGCGGCCAGTTGTTTGTCGGCGAAGTGAAGTCCATTACGGAGAACAATGAGGAGAAGCAACTCCGGCTCGGTCTCGGTCAGGTGCTGAGGTACGCGCACCAGTTGCGGGGCGGCGAGCAAACCGTTCCCGTTCTGATTGTCGAGCGTCGTCCGAGTGACCCAGGATGGGAGGATCTCTGCTCCAGTCTCAATGTCGTCCTCGTGTGGCCTGACATCTTTGGTGAACGACTCACCCGAGAGCGCGGCCCGTCAACAGCGGCGGGCGTATGAAACTCGAGCGTTCCGATGTCGAATTCCCGATCTGGCGCAAGAAGGTGGACAAGTCGCTCTTCGAGCACAACGGCACGACCGTGCCGGTCTGGGCGTGCCGCATGTGGGGGCTCGGCAACATTTATGGCGGCGTCGCAAGCCGGAAAAATCCGGCGGCGGCTGCGTCGGTGCTGTTCGCCGGCAAGCGGTACGACGCCTGGGTCACGACC